>CAZHRY010000083.1:0-9418 GCA_964535065.1 uncultured Actinomycetes bacterium | reverse complement strand
AGCTTCGCTGGCCCACCCCATCGGGGGGTCCCCCCCCCCGGTGGGCGGTGCCGGGGCTCCCCCCCCGCCCCCCCCCCGCGGCGCCCCGGGCGGTGGCGACCCCCCACGTCTCCAGCCCATCGAGGCCGGGCCTCGGATCGACCTCCACCACATGGTGCGCGTTCTCCAGCGCCAGGGGAGCCATGGCTTCCCTTAGCCGCTCCCGGGCCTCGCCGTCCAGCGACGGCACCGGCACATCCAGGTCCACCCGGCAACCCGCCAGGAGGCTCCGGCACCCTTCGAGGTCGGGCAGCGGCAGGGCTGGGATCGGCCGGCCCCTGAGCGCTCGCACGAGGTTGGCCGAGGTCCCGTCGGCCCCGGTCAGGAACACCACCTCGACACCCTCTTCGACGGCGACGAGCAGCTGGCCGCCGAGCTTGGGTCCGTCCGCAGGAAGGATCAGCACGGGTGGCTGCCCACCAGCCCGGAGAGCCCCGGCCCGAGCCACCTCCAGCCACTCATCCGTTCCCATCAGGACCACCGGCATGCGGTGAAGGGCGCCGGGATCCGGATCCGGCCATCGCCCGATCTCCACGTCGAAAGCGAGCGTCTCGACCCCGACCTCGACGAGGCAGTGCGCGACCACCTCACCCGAGCTCGGATCCCGATCGAACCTGATCATCCGCCGCCTCCCCGGCGGATATGATGCGCCGCGATCGGAGGAACGATGGAACCCCTCGAGAGGCTTCTCAACCTGGTCGGCCTGCTCCTGGACACCGACAAGCCTCTGACCTTCGACGAGATCCGCGCGACCTTGGCCGAGTACGGGGGGGACAACCCCGCGTCGGCCAAGCGCAAGTTCGAACGCGACAAGGACATCCTCCGCGAGTTCGGCGTTCCCCTCACGATGAGGGGAACCGACGTATGGGACACAGAACAGGGATACATCATCCCGAAAGAGGAGTACTACCTGCCCGACATCACCTTCGAACCCGACGAGATAGCGGCGCTGTTCGTCGCCGCGCAGAGCGGCACGGAGGTGACCGCCGCCACGCAGGGGGTGCGCAAACTCCTCTACGGAGCCGACGGAGGCGTCCTGGTGGGCCTGCAGGCCGGCCCACTCCTCGTCGGGCCCGCGGCGGGCGCGGCCGACGCCCTCGCCGCTGCCGACGCTGCGGCGACGCAGCGTCGGATCACCTTCGGATATCGCAACGCCAGAGGCGCCGTCTCCGAGCGCGAGGTAGATGCCTATGCGGCCGTGTTCAGGGGTGGCCGCTGGTACCTGGTGGGGTTCGACCGCGACCGCGATGAGATACGGGCTTTCAGGCTCTCACGCCTGACCAGCGGGATCACCGACGCAGGGGAGGGAACGCCGCCTCCGCAGGGGTTCAGGGCGACCGATCACGTGGAGGGAGGGCCCTGGGAGCCGACAGGGGACGAGCGAGCGGTCGTGGCGTTCGGTGCGGACGCAGCTGTGCTCGCCGGCTCGCAGTTCCCACGCGCCTCGCGGAGGGGAACGGACGCCGGCGGCCGAGTGGTCATGGAGATCCCCGCCGTGGACTCCCGCTCCTTGGCTCCACTGGTCCTGCGGTACGGCCCAGAGGCCGAAGTGATCGAGCCCGAGTCCCTCCGCGCCGAGATGATCGCTCGCCTCGAGGAGATCGCCGGTGCCTGAGCGCAGGAAGCCCTCGACCGCTGCGGAGCGTCTGGGGCGGATGCTCGCCATCGTCCCTTACCTCGTGAAGAACCCCGGCACCTCCGTGGAGGAGGTTTCGCGGTTGTTCGAGGTCGATCCTCGCGAGCTGACCCGGGATCTGGAGCTGTTGTTCATGGCCGGTCTCCCTCCGTACGGGCCGGGAGACCTGATCGACGTGGACGTGGACGCCGACGGCCAGATCTGGATCTCGATGGCCGACCACTTCGCCCGGCCCCTGCGCCTGACGCGCCAGGAGGCGCTCGCCGTGCTGCTGCGAGCTACCGAGCTGGCCGCGACCCCCGGGGTTCCGCAGGCTCCCGCCCTCGAGTCCGCCCTGGAGAAGCTCCGTCGCTCCCTCGACGAGGTGGGCGGGATAGAGCACGGACCCGCCGTCGAACCGCCGG
The DNA here is from genome assembly GCA_964535065.1 of uncultured Actinomycetes bacterium. Lineage (GTDB taxonomy): Bacteria > Actinomycetota > UBA4738 > UBA4738 > HRBIN12 > AC-51. The sequence goes on along the minus strand of CAZHRY010000083.1, from coordinate 7,339 downwards.
CCTTCCTGGACGCTGTCCGTGCGGCCGCGGAGTCGCTGCGGCGCCTGCGCATCGACTACGTTGCCGCTTCCTCGCGCGACAGAGCCTGGAGGACGATCGATCCAGAACAGGTCTTCGCCGAGGGAGGCAGCTGGTACGTGGTTGCCTGGGACGTCGATGCCGACGCCGAGCGGATGTTCCGCATCGATCGCGTCGCACAGGTCCAGGAGACCGCCGAGACCTTCGAGCCGAGAGGTCTCCGGGGAGCGGGAAGGCCGCTGTACTCGCCGGGGAGCCACGACGTCCAGGTAACGCTGCTCCTGCACCCTCCCGCTCGGTGGGTCGCCGAGTACTACGTCACCGCCGCGGTAAGCGAAAGGCCCGACGGCGACCTCGAGGCGACTTTCCCCGCAGGGCACACCGCCTGGCTGGCCGCGCTGCTCCTCAGTCTGGGCCCGGATGCCGAAGTGATCGAACCAGCGTCGCTGAACGACGAGGTTCGCGAGTTGGCATCCAGAACACTTGCCCTGTATCGCTCCTGACGCTAGCGCGTGGTCCCGGCCCGCCGGTCCCGGCCGGCGCTTAAGCGCCGGCCGGGACCGGCCGATGCTTCCGGGTGAGATGACAACGATCCGGACAACGTGCCCTCGCTGCGGCGAGGTGGACATGGGGCCAAACGCCATCTCGCTCTCCGTGCGGGCGAACGGGCGAGAGGGCAGCTACCGGTTCACCTGCCCCAGCTGTGCGGATGATGTCGAGAAGCGCGCGGACAGGAAGATCGTTGCTCTCCTGGTCTCCGCCGGAGTGGACATCGAGCACGGTGGAGAGGCCGCTTCCGATGGCGCCGGTTCGGCGGAGCTCTTCGACGACGAGGGTCTGGCCGGGGACCGCCCCGACGCGCCGGTCTTCACCGCCGACGACGTCATCGAGTTCCACTACATGCTCGAGGACGAGGCCTACATCCGCGAGTTCCTCGCGAGCAGCGGCGGCAACTGAGCCCCGCGGTGTAGCATCGCCTGCGTGTCAACCTGGCTCATCGTCTGGTTCGTCATCGGTCTCGTGTCCACGGCCGCGCTTCTGGTCTTCCTGGTGGGCCTCGTACGCCACGTGATGATCGTCGGACGGGCGGCCCGCGAGATGCAGGAGGCCGTTGCGCCGCTCGCCGAGGAGATCGGCGCGGGGAGCGACCGCGCCTCGAGCCGCATGCAAGGCCTTCCGGTGCCCGGCGGAGCGGGGAGCCGCGGCAAGACGACTCGCAGGTAGAATCGGCCGCGAGGCCATGCTCAACATCGGAACCCAGGAACTCCTCGTCGTTCTCCTCATCGCGCTCATAGTCGTTGGTCCGAGTCGCCTGCCGGAGCTTTCTCGGTCGATCGGGAAGGGCCTGCGGGAGTTCCGCAAGGTGCAGGACGAGGTGAAGGACATGGTCAAGCTCGACCTGGATGAGGAGTCCAAACCGGCCCGGCCCACCACTCCGACCGCGCCGGGCGTGCACCGGACCTCCAAGCCTGTGGCACCTCGGCGCCCGGGGCGCCTGGACGGCGAGGACAAACCCGGAACCGACGAAGCGCCGGCCCAGGCGGAGCAAGCTGGGAGGGACCCCTCCGATGGAACCCCGGCCGCCGAGTCACCCCCCGGGGAGTCGTCAGCCCCAGATCCGGAGTCCTCAACGCAGACGTCCTCGGAGCACGGATCCGCGGGGTAGGCCTCCCGGACGCCCATGTCGCTCTTCTCACGTTTGCGCAGGCGCAACCGCTCGCCGGAGGTGGGCAGCATGTCTCTGCTCGAGCACCTCGAAGAGCTACGCCGCCGGCTGGTCATCTCGATGATCGCGCTCGCGGTCGGATCCGTGCCTGCATGGTTCATCTACGAACCCCTCAAGCGCCTGTTGCAGGACCCCTATTGCTCCTTCTTCGAGAAGTACCCGCAGCTCGTCCCGACGGACAAGTGCGTGCTGGTCGTGACAGGCGTCGTCGATGCTTTCGCCACCAAGCTCAGGATCGTTCTCTACCTGGGCCTTGTCCTTGCTTTGCCCGTCGTGCTGTATCAGCTCTGGGCATTCGTCGTGCCCGGTCTCACAGCCCGCGAGCGCAGGTACGCGATCCCCTTCATCTTCTCCTCGCTGGTGCTGTTCGCAGCGGGAGCGGCGTTCGCCTACCTGGCGCTTCCAAGAGGCCTCGACTTCCTGCTGGGGTTCGCAGGCGAGGGGGTAGGGCCGCTCATCACCTTCGACAAGTACATAGGCTTCGTCGTCCTGATCATCCTGGCATTCGGGCTGTCGTTCCTGTTGCCGGTCTTCCTCGTGTTCCTGCAGATGGTCGGCGTCCTCAGCCCGCAGCGACTCGCTGCCTGGCGGAGGTGGGCGTTCCTGGTCATCTTCGTGTTCGCCGCCGCGATCACGCCTACCGGAGACCCCATGACCCTGTTCGCGCTGGCCATGCCGATGTACCTGTTCTACGAGGCAGCTATCATCATCGGCCGCCTCTTGAGACGGAAGCGAGCGACCGATGGCGATCAAGGGTAAGGGCAAGACCAAGAGCAGGCAGGTAGCGCGCGCGCCCAGGCGTGAGCCCGTCCCCGTCCCGGTCCCGTTCTTCCTGAGGCGCTGGGTCCAGGTCACGCTGGCGTTCCTCATTGGGATCGGAGCCATGGTCATGGTCGTCTGGGTGACCAATGGCCTCCGAGAGAACGACCGCGTGGCGGAGGACGAGGCGAAGGCCGGCAGGCAGAAGGCCGCCGCAGAGGAATGGCGGGCCGTAGTTGATGTGCAGCTGGGGACCGTCGGGAGCCTCCAGTACCCCAACGCTCCGCTCGTGGGAGGGGAGCTGGCTACCGTCCTAGGCGAGATGGTCAGGGGCGAGAAGACGACGGTCACGGCAGAGGAGCTGCAGGAGGACGCAGACGCGCTCAGGGCCGCTATCAAGGAGATCGAGAGCTACGACCTCTCCAAGCTGATCAGGGAAGCCGATGCGTTCCAGGAGGTCCAGACCGAGTACCTCCTGACGTCAAGGGCCGGCATGGCGAAGGCGCTCGAGGCGTACAGGCAGGCGACGCTGACCGGGATCGAGGCGCTTGCCGCTGAGGATGAGCAGCAGGTGGCCCTGGCAACCGTTGCGAAGCGCCTGGCCGATGTGGGGACCGACCAGATGGCAGCCGCGTGGGAGCAGTACCTGAAGGGCCTCCGCTCGGCAGGCGTTTCCATCGGCCTCCCCGGCCAGGACACGGGTTTCCCGGGCCTGCCGACGCAGCCCGGATAGGGCGATATGGCAGCCACAGCGCCGCTGGTCGTCCTAGCGAACCCTACGGCGGGGCGCGGCAAGGCCGGACGCGTCATCGGCAAGGTGGATCGCCTTCTCCACCGGACCTCCATCGCCCACGAGATCCGCGTGAGCGAGTCGGGTTCCGACCTGGAGCGGCTCGCCAGGGAGGCCGCGGAAGCGGGGGCGCCGATGGTCGCGGCGATCGGCGGCGACGGCACGATGAGCCTGGCGGCCAATGGCCTGCTCGCCGCCGGTCGCACGGCGACGCTCGCGGCCATCCCCTCTGGCACAGCCGACGATCTCGCGAGGTCCCTCGGGCTGCGCTCGGTCGAAGCTGCGGTCCGGGCGATCTCGGAAGGCAACGTCGTGAACATGGACGTCGTGCGTGTGACCACGGGTGCTGCCCAACGTCACTTCGTGAACATCGCCGGGTGCGGGTTCGACTCGGAGGTCAACGAGACGGCCAACGCGATGCGCGTCAGGCTGGGAGGTACCGGCACCTACGTGGCCGCGCTCATCAAGACCCTCTCCCGGTTCACGCCCGCGGGGTTCCGCGTCGAGTTAGACGATGATGAGGTCGTCGAAGGCCCGCACATGCTCGTGGTCGTGGGTAACTCGATCAGCTACGGGGGTGGCATGAAGGTGACCCCCGGCGCCTCGGTGGTGGACGGCTCGCTCGACGTGTGCCTGCTGGCTTCGATATCCAAACCGGCCTTCCTGCGCACCTTCCCGAAGGTGTTCCGTGGCACCCATGTATCGCACCCGGCCGTGCGCATCGTCAGGACCACCCGGGTCAAGGTGGAAGCCGACCGGCGGGTCATGGTCTACGCTGACGGCGAACGCGTGGGGCCTGCTCCGGCCGTCTTCGAGGTACTTCCGGCGGCCCTGCCGGTAGTCATAGGACCCGATGCGAGGGCTGTGAGATGAGCGATGGGTTGCTGTTGATACACGCCTTCCCCATGGACGCCAGCATGTGGGAGGAGCAGATCCTGGCCGACGTCCTTCCCCGGGAGCGCGTCGTCGCTCCCAACCTGCCGGGTTTCGGGGGCACCGAGCCCGCGCCCATGGGCGTGATGACCATGGCGATCGCAGCCCGGGCGTGCCTGGAAGCCCTCGATGAGGCCGGCGTGCAACGCGCGGTCGTCTGCGGCCTGTCGATGGGGGGGTACGTGGCCATGGAGCTCTGGCACGCCGCGCCCGAACGTGTTGCAGGATACGTGTTCGCGAACACGCGTTCTCAGGCAGATACGCCGGAGGCGGCGGAAGGGCGGCACAGGCTCGCGGAACGGCTCCTGACGGAAGGGAACGTGCTGGTGGCCAGCCCTCCGCCGCTTCTGTCGGATCGTGCTTCTGAGGCCCTGCACGACCGCGTTCGTCACACGATCGCGGACCAGCCCGTGTCGGCGATCGCTGCGGCGGCGATCGGCATGTCGCGCCGGCACGACTACACGGAGAGCCTCGGGACGATCGACGTTCCGACCCTGGTGGTCACCTCGGACCTGGACACCCTGATCCCGCCGGAGGTCACGGCCTCGATCGCGGAGCGCGTCCCCGGAGCAACTCTGCAGACGATCGAAGGCGCCGGTCACCTGTCGAACCTGGAGGCGCCCGAGCGATTCACGGAGCTGCTGGTGGAGCACGTTCGACGGTGCGGGGTGGAGCCCTGAGCTCCCCGAAGTGATATCTCCCGAGGCCTTCGCCGACAGGTACGCGTTCGCGCTCGACCGGTTCCAGCTCGACGCGGTCGAGGCGCTAGCCGAGGACAGGTCCGTGCTGGTCGCGGCCCCAACGGGATCCGGGAAGACCGTGGTTGCCGAGTTCGCGATCGAGCGCGCGCTCGGACAGGGCAAGAAGTGCTTCTACACGACACCTCTCAAGGCCCTGTCGAACCAGAAGTTCGGAGACCTGACGGCGGTCTACGGCCCGGGGTCCGTCGGGCTTCTGACCGGAGACAACACGATCAACGGCGAGGCACCGGTCGTCGTCATGACCACCGAGGTCCTGCGTAACATGCTCTACGAGCGCTCCGACACGCTCGAGGGCCTGAGTTCCGTGGTCCTCGACGAGGTCCACTACCTGCAGGATCCGTACCGCGGCGCTGTCTGGGAGGAGATCCTGATCCACCTGCCGCTATCGGTGAACGTGGTCTGCCTTTCGGCAACGATCTCCAACGCCGAGGAGTTCGGCGAGTGGATACAGACGCTCCGCGGGCAAACGCGTGTCGTGATCGAGGAGAAACGCCCGGTGCCGCTCGAGCACCACTACCTGATCGGCAGGCGCCTTCACCCCATGCACGTCGAGCAGGACGGCGTGCTGCTGCCCAACCCATACGTCTCATCGCTCGACCAGAACGAACTGAAGGTCAAGTCCTATCACCGCCGGGGGAGCGGCAGGCACCAGCAACAGAACATCTCCCGGCCGCGAGAGGGGCACCGGGGGATCTACGTCCCGCGGAGGGAGGAGGTCGTCGAGACCCTGGCGTCCGCCGGGATGCTGCCGGCCATCTACTTCGTCTTCAGCCGCGCCGGGTGCGACAAGAGCGTCAGGTGGCTCCGTGACGCGGGTGTGCGACTCACCACTCGCGAAGAGAGCGACCGGATCCGAGAGCGCGCTGAGGCCAAGGCGGCCTGGCTCGACGAAGAGGATCTGGTGGCGCTCGGGTTCTACGACTTCCTCGACGGGCTCGTCGCCGGGATCGCAGCCCACCACGCGGGCATGCTGCCGGCCTTCAAGGAGACGGTCGAGGATCTGTTCCAGGACGGCCTGATCAAGGTCGTCTTCGCCACCGAAACGCTCTCGCTCGGCATCAACATGCCCGCTAAGACCGTCGTGCTCGAGGATCTGTGGAAGTTCCAGGGCGAACGCCACGAGCTGCTGACGCCGGGGGAGTACACGCAACTCACCGGCCGCGCGGGGCGGCGAGGGATCGACCCGCTGGGTCACGCCGTCGTTGTGTACCAGCGGCAGGTGCCCTTCGAGAGGGTTGCGGGACTCGCGGCCACCCGCACCTACGACCTGACCTCTTCCTTCAGGCCGTCTTACAACATGGCGGTGAACCTGGTCCGGAACTACACGCCCGACCAGGCTCACGAGCTGTTGAACTCGTCGTTCGCCCAGTTCCTGGCCGACAGGGGAGTGGTGGCGCTCGAGAGGGCTCGAGACCGCGATCGCGAAGCCCTCGCCGGATACCGCAACAACATGTCCTGTCACCTCGGTGACTTCGAGGCGTACTGGGACCTGCTTGCGAAAGCGCGGAGGATGCGCGAGCAGGACAGGCGCGCACGCGATGCCAACCGGGCGGAAGCCGTGCGTGACGCTCTGGCCGACCTCAGGCCCGGCGACGTCATCCACGTTCCCGCGGCCAGGCGTCGAGGGCTCGTGGTCGTGGTCTCCTCGCGCGACGGGAGGCCGACGGTGCTGTCGCAGGACCGGAGCTTCTTCAGGCTCTCGGCGCGAGACCTGGCCGACCCGCCGCAGGTCCTGACCAGGATAGAGCTGCCGCGGACCGGCAGCGCGAGGGGGTCGAGGTACAGGAGGGACGCGGCGGCGAAGCTGGTCGCCCTCAAGGTCCGGCCTCCCAGACGAGAGAAGCCCGGCAAGGCCACGGACCCGCGCGTGGAACGCGAGGCCGCCCGGTTGGAGGCCCAGGCGAAGGACCACCCATGCCATGCGTGCCCCGAACTCGCCAAGCACACACGATGGGCGGAGCGGGCGGCGAAGCTGGAACAGCAGCTCGCCGGCGTCGAGCGTCGGATCCGCGTGCGGACCGAGACCCTGGCTCGCCAGTTCGACAGGGTGCTGTCGGTCCTGACCGACCTAGGGTACGTCGACGGGTGGCAGCTCACCGATCGCGGGCGTCGCCTGACACGGATCTATGGCGAAGGCGACCTCCTGGTGGGGGAAACCCTGGCGTCAGGTCTGCTGGACGGCCTTACCCCGTCGGAGGCCGCAGCCCTGCTTTCTTCGGTCGTCTACGAGGCCCGCGAGCGCACGCCGCTCTCGGGCGGGATGCCCACGGAAGCCACGCGGGAGATGTTCGAGCGGCTGCAGCGGACCTGGCACCGCATCCGTAGGGTCGAGGACGCCCACAACGTGCAGCT
>CAZHRY010000082.1:0-9626 GCA_964535065.1 uncultured Actinomycetes bacterium | reverse complement strand
TTCGAGTACTGGGGCGGGGCCGCCAACAAGATCTTCGGCGAGACGATCCCGATCGTGCCGCCGGGCATAGACGTGACCCTGCGCGAGCCGGTCGGCGTGTGCGCGCTCATCACGCCTTGGAACTTCCCGGCGGTGATCGCGAGCTGGAAGATCGCGCCCGCGCTCGCCTGCGGCAACACGGCGATCGTGAAGCCCGCGTCGCAGACGCCGCTCACCGCCCTGGCGATCGCGGACATCCTGTACGAACAGGGCCTTCCTGAAGGGACCCTGAGCGTCCTGCCCGGGCCCGGCTCGACCACGGCCGGCGCACTCATCGGCGACCCGCGAGTGGCCAAGATCTCCTTCACCGGCTCCACCGAGGTAGGCGTTCGCGTCATGCAAGCGGCGGCCGAGAACATCACCCGGGTCTCGCTCGAGCTGGGGGGCAAGTCCGCCAGCGTCGTCTTCGATGACGCCGATCTGGATGTGTGTGTCGAGAAGTCATTCTGGTCGGTCTTCGACAACGCCGGGCAGGATTGTTGCGCTCGTTCCCGCCAGTTCGTCCAGCGGGGCGTCTACGATGAGTTCCTCTCGAGGTTCGCCGAGAGGGCGAAGGCCACCAGGGTCGGTCAGCCTCTCGACGAGCAGACCGAGATGGGGCCGCTGATCAGCCATGGCCAGCGCCAGACCTCTCTGGACTACATGCAGCTCGGTATCGAAGAGGGCGCTCGCCACGTGGCCGGAGGAGACGTCCCGGACGGCCCCGGCTACTTCATGACCCCCGCGGTCCTGGCCGACGTGGACAACTCCTGGCGTGTGGCCCAGGAGGAGATCTTCGGGCCCGTCGTCTGCATCATCCCGTTCGACACCGAAGACGAGGCGATCCGCGAGGCGAACGACTCGCCCTACGGCCTGTCGGGGTCCGTCTGGACGCGCGACCTGGGTCGCGCGATCCGTGTCGCCAAGGCCATCCGCACGGGCAACCTGAGCGTCAACTCGTCGAGCAGCGTTCACACGGAGGCTCCCTTCGGCGGCTACAAGCAGAGCGGCATGGGTCGCGAGATGGGCATGCACGCTGTGGCCCTCTACACCGAGGTCAAGAACGTCTACTTCTCGGAGGAGTGAGCATCTTGGAGGCGTGGCGAGCCGCGCTCCGCGGTGACGCACCTCTTCAGGCGAGCCGGTGAGCGAACTCCCAGAGCGTGCTTCTGGCCGCCTGGGCTGATCCGCAGGACCCTGGCTACACTGCCGCTCTATGGTTGAACTTCCCGAAGAGCTTGCGAGCCGTCCACCGCGTCCGGCAGGCCAGCAACCCTCCGCCACACTCACCCTCGACGCGTACCAGCGACTGAAGGCGGAACTCCAGGAGTTGACCACAGCCGGCAGGGAACGCGTAGCCGAGAAGATCAAGGCAGCCCGCGAGCACGGCGACATCCGGGAGAACGCGGAGTACGACGCGGCCAAGAACGAACAGGGTTTGATGGAGTCGCGCATCCGGAAGATCCAGGCGATGCTGCGAGACCCCGAGATCGTCGAGGCTCCCGAGCACGCAGACGCCGTCGGTCCCGGGATGCTGGTCACCGTCAGGCCGGTTCAGGACGAAGACGAGACCGAGACCTACCTGATCGCGGAGCACGCAGAGGAGAAGGCGCCGGGGGCTCGCACGGTTACGACATCCTCTCCCTTCGGGGCTGCGCTGCTGGGCGCCGCCGAAGGCCAAGAGATCGCATACGAGGCGCCCGGCGGGACCTTCAGGTACGTCGTGGTCTCGTTCGAGCCGCACACCGGCTGATGGCCGGCCAGGGGGACGACGTCGCTCGCGAGTCCCCGCGGGTTCGAGACATCCCGCCCCCGCGCAAGAGCGAGAGCGCCGCCGGCGGCGCGGTCCAGACGATCTTCGCGTGGCCCTACCGCGCGATCCTGGCGTTCCTGATCTGGACGGGCGTGCGTCCCTATCAGCTCACCCTCTTGTCGCTGGTCCTGACGGCAGCTACTGGGGCGCTCGTGGTCCTCGGACACTGGCTCGTAGCAGGGGTCGTTCTGCTACTGGCGGGACTCTGCGACGTCTTCGACGGATCGGTAGCGCGTCACCTTGGCGAAGCCCGTCGCAGCGGTGCGTTCATGGACTCGGTCTTGGATCGTGTCGCGGACATGATCCTGTTCTCGTGCCTGTTCTGGCGGATGACCTCCACGGGCTCCGAGCTGGAGGCCGCGCTCGCGCTGGTCACCCTCGTCGTGAGCCTGTCGGTCAGTCACGTGCGGGCGGAAGCCGAAGCCGTCGGCGTGAAGCTTACGGAGGGGCTCTTCCAGAGGCTCGAGCGGATCCTGGCGATGATGATCGGGCTCCTCATCCCTGGCGCGATGCTTCCGGTGCTCGTACTGCTGGCCGCCCTTGGCACGTACACGGTGCTGCAGCGCGGCTTCTCCGCCCTGAAGGGGGCTTGAGGTGGCGGAGTTCCTCAGGGTCGCGCCGTTCGCCGAGATCTCCGAAGGGGAGATGCGGGCCTACGACCTACCCTGGGGTCGAGCCGCGGTCACCCACGTCGAGCATCGGGTATACGCGTTCGGCGACGAATGCACGGGCTCCGGATGTGCCCTGTCCGAAGGGGAGTTCGACGACCGCTCGGCCCAGGTCACCTGCGCTACCTGCGAGAGCGTGTTCGACGCCGAAACCGGGGAGCCGCTGAGCGGCCCAGCGCAGGATCCGTTGCCTACCTACGCTTCTCGGGTCGTGGACGGCTGGGTGGAGCTGTCGCATCAGCCCGCGGACGGTCCGGCGTAGTCCGCCCGTGACCCTAGCCAAGGTCGCCTCCGAACGGATACGCTCCCGCCCCCAACGTTCGCAGGAGGACCCATCGTGAGCGACGCACGTACCCGCTTCGACCTCGGCCAGGACCGGATCCCGGCGGCGTGGTTCAACATCATGCCGAGCATCGTGCAGGCGGGCATCCAGCCCCTGCCGCCGCTGCATCCGGGGACGCTCGAGCCGGTCACGCCGGACCTGCTCGCTGCACTTTTCCCCGAGTCACTGATCATGCAGGAAGTGTCTACCGACGAGTGGATCGACATCCCCGGCGAGATCATCGACATCTACCGGTTGTGGCGGCCGTCGCCGCTGCATCGCGCCACCAGGCTCGAGCAGGCGCTGCAGACACCGGCGCGCATCTACTTCAAGTACGAGGGTGTTTCGCCGGCCGGGTCTCACAAGCCGAACACCGCCATCGCGCAGGCCTACTACAACAAGGAAGCTGGCGTGAAGCGCATCGCGACCGAGACGGGCGCCGGCCAGTGGGGGTCGTCGCTGGCCATGGCGTGCAGGTTCTTCGGGATCGACTGCCAGGTGTTCATGGTCAAGGCTTCGTACCAGCAGAAGCCCTACCGGCGGATGTTCATGGAGGCCTTCGGCGCCGAGGTGGTTCCCTCGCCCTCGTCAACGACGCAGGCGGGCAAGGGGATACTCGAGGCCAACCCCGGTTCGACCGGCTCGCTGGGCATCGCGATCAGCGAAGCGGTGGAGGTTGCAGCCACTTCGGGCGGCGCGATCAAGTACTCGCTCGGGTCGGTGCTGAACCACGTGCTCCTGCACCAGACCGTCGTCGGTCTGGAAGCCAAGGCCCAGATGGAGATGGCCGGGGAGGTGCCGGACGTCGTGATCGGGTGCGTCGGGGGTGGGTCCAACTACGCGGGGCTCGCGTTCCCGTTCATGGCCGACCGCCTGAGCGGCGCGACGCCGAGCATGCGCTTCTTGGCCACCGAGCCCGCCGCATGCCCCACGCTGACCAAGGGCGTCTACGCATACGACTTCGGTGACACCTCCAAGCTCACGCCGCTGGTGCCGATGTACACGCTCGGGCACGACTTCGTGCCCGCTCCGGTGCACGCGGGGGGCCTGCGGTATCACGGGGACGCGCCGACGCTGTGCCTCCTGGCCAAGCACGGCCACGTAGAGGCTCAGGCGTACACGCAGAACTCCATCTTCGAAGCGGCCCTGCAGTTCGCGCACACGCAAGGGATCGTGCCTGCGCCGGAGTCCGCGCACGCGATCCGGGGGGCGATCGACGAAGCCCTCGCGGCGCGCGAAGCAGGCGAGGAACGCGTGATCCTGTTCGGGCTCTCGGGGCACGGCAACTTCGACATGCAGGCCTACGACGATTACCTGAACGGGCGTCTCCCCGAGATCGAGTTCGACCCCGCGCAGGAGGAGGCGGCGCTAGCGAACCTGCCCGAGGTGCCGCCCATCGGCTGAACCGGGTTCGGGTCAGGTCTCGTAGGCCTTGGGGTCCAACGAGAACCGGTCGGTCGTGAATCGCGCGACCCTCTCCATGAGGATCGTGTAGCCGTCGGCGTTGAAGTGGACGCCGTCGTCGGCCCTGACCAGCTTCACCTGGTTCCCGTCCCGGTAGTAGGCGGTGTAGCCCCCGTCCTTGTTGTCGAACTCGCCCCACGTGTCGAAGTACGCGACGTTCGCGAGCCTGTCGGCAACACCGGCGTAGATGGTGTTCTGGCGCTGGATCAAAGACCAGCGCGAGTCGTCACGCTCGTTCGGCAACCCGACCCAAATGACGTGCCCGCCTCTGGAGGTGGCGATCTTCGCGAACTGCTCGACCCGATCCTCGTAGGCGCGGAGCCAGTCCACGCTGCCGATCGGTGTCTCGACCTGCCCTTGTGGGGTCTGGAGTGACTGGTTGTCGTTCTCGCCCAGCATCACGATGGTCAGGTCTGGGCGGAACCGGTCCACGATGAACTGCATCTGGGCCGGCCAGTTGAAGTAGTCGGGGCGAGCGAGGCCGGTCGAGATGCGGCCTTGCTTGACGACCTCGGTGAAGAACGGCTTGAAGACGCGCTCCGCGTAGTAGCCGATACCGTTGGCGAGGGAATCGCCGACCACCACGATCCGCAGCTTGTTGTCGTTGGACGGGACGCGGATCTTCGTGTCCTTGGCCGGCGGCTCGCCGTTGCCGCCGTTGCCTCCGTTGCCTCCGTTCCCGCCGTTCCCGCCGTTGCCGCCGTTGCCTCCGTTCCCTCCGCTGCCGTCGGGGTCGGGGTCGGATGTCACGGGCGGTGGCGAAAAGGTCGGGATCTCGTCCACGACGATCGGAACGTCACCGACGGCGCCGCCCACCGCAGCGTTCGGGTCCCTGCCCATGGCGCGGGCGGCGCCGTCGGTGAGCGCGGTCAGCCCGATGTGATCGCTGATCCAGACGACCGGGGTGAGGATCGCCAGCGACACGCTCCGGCGGATGCCTTCGGGTTCCGCCTCGGCGGAGCGCTTGAGCTCCGGGGCGTACAGCACTCCCCAGACGAGGAAGGCCACCACCATCGCGACCAGCACGCGACCGGCCGCCGCTCCGGCCCTGCCGGGCGGCGGCCGGTCGAGGACGTCGGGCGCCTCACGCTTCGCCGGCTTCTGCGCTCTGTCGTTCGTTCCTGCCATGGGATCCTCAGAACTGGAAGTAGATGAACGGGGCCACGCCTCGTGGGCCCAGTGTCGTTATCGCGAACAGGACGACGGCTCCGATCAGGCCCATCGGAACGGGACGCATCACAGCCACCTTCGCCATGATCCGGTTCCCCAGCCCGGTCGGGGAGAACTGGGTGGCAAGACCGACCGCGGTTGCGAGCAACACCGCTGGCGTCACGAGCTCGGTTGGCGTGTCCCAGCCGGTCCAGACCCGGCCCAGCAGTTGAAGGGCAGTGGCGACCGAGTCGGCGCGGAAGAAGGCCCATCCGATGCAGACCAGGGTGAAGGTCATCAGCCGCTGGGCCCACGCAACGGCCGGGGTCTCGGGCGGTTCGGTCAGCTGGCCCGCGGCCCTGCGGTCGCGCTTCCACTGCCCGACGGCCAGGTACGCCCCGTGCAGCCCGCCCCAGACGAAGAAGTGCCAGGCGGCGCCGTGCCAGAGCCCGCCCAGGAGCATCGTGATCGCCATGTTGACATAGGTGCGCACGCGGCCCTTCCGGTTCCCGCCCAGCGGGATATAGAGGTAGTCGCGGAGCCAGCGCGACAGGGTCATGTGCCACCTGCGCCAGAACTCCTGCACGGAGCGGGCGCTGTACGGCCGGTCGAAGTTCTGCGGGAACCTGAAGCCGAGCAACTTGGCCACGCCGATGGCGATGTCGGTGTATCCGCTGAAGTCACAGAAGATCTGCACGGCGTAGGCGACCAGCCCGATGACGGCCTCGGCGGAGCTGTGCCGAGACGGGTCCCCGAACACCGGATCGACGATCGCCGTCGCCAGGTAGTTCGCGATGACGACCTTCTTGAAGAGCCCCCCGAAGATCAGCCAGGCCGCGCCTGCGACATCCAGGTTCCTCGGGTCGCGCCGGACATCGATCTGCGGGATCAACTCGTCCGGCCTGACGATGGGTCCGGCGACCAGGTGGGGGAAGAACGCCAGGTACAGGAAGACATCCGACCAGCTGGAAACCGCGATCTTCTCGCGCTTCACGTCGACGACGTAGGCGACCGCCATGAACGTGTAGAACGACACACCTACGGGAAGGACGACCTGGATAAGCGGAGGGGTCCAGTCCAAGCCCAACGCCGTCGCCCCGTTCGCCAGGTTCACGGTCAGGAATCCGTAGTACTTGAAGAACAGCAGCGGCGCGATGGTCGCTCCGACTCCTATCAGCGTCGCTGCGTTCCGTTTCCTGGGGTCGGACCGCTTCTGGACCGCGAGCGCTGCCACTTGGCTGATCGCCGAGACGCCCGCCAGAAGGAAGACGTACCGCCAGTCCCACCACGCGTAGAAGACGTAGCTCGCGAGAAGCATGAAGCCCTTCCACCAGCGCGAGTCGTGGTTCCAGATCCAGTGGCCGAGGAAGACCAGGAGCAGGAAGATGGCGAAGTCGGTGGTAGGGAAGAGCACTGAGCGGAGGCTAACCCATCCCTCGGCCGCCGGAGGCATATCCGCTAGCCTTGATGCGAGCGAACGAGCGACCAAGGAGGCCCGATGTCCCGCGAGAGCGACTGGCACGTGTTCGACAAGGCATGCGAGATCACCGCGATGGCCGTTCGCGGGGCGGCCGCGGGGCAGTCCGTGGCGCCATCGTTCGTCGCCGACCTGTTCCGCGAGATCTATCAGGCGCTCATGGAGGCGGCCAACGCCATGGAGAGCGCCCAGCAGAGGGCCGGGTTCTAGGGCTCGCTAGGGCTCCACTTCCCGGGAGAGGTCGCGGATCGAGACCATCCCGAGCACGCGCTCGTTCTCAACCACGGGGATGTGGCGGAAGCCGCCCGCCAGCATCATGTCCAGGGCCTCGGCCACCTCTGCATCCGGGCCCAGCGTGAGGGGCTCCCTGGTCATCCACCCGACGACGACTTGGCGCGAGGCGTCGAAGTCCGCGGCCAGGGCCCGGACCACGTCCCGTTCGGTGAGGATCCCCGCGAGCGTGCCTTCGTCGAGCACCAGAACGGAGCCCACCTGATGCATGCTCATGAGCGCCGCGGCCTCGGCGACGGTGCCGTCCGGGCCGACCGCGATCAGCTCCGTGCTCATCACGTCGCGCAATGCGGTCATACGCCGGAGGGTATCCGACCCCCCCGCGCCGGCGCTAACCGTCCCGTGTTAGTCTCTTCTGAGAATGAGAACGATTCTCGGTCTGGCTCTATGCGTGACCGGAGCCGTGGCGGTGGCTGCGGGTGCGCTTTCGTCCTGCACCCCGTCCGCGGACGGCGAAGCCGGGCTGTCGGTGGTCGCCAGCTTCCATCCGCTCGAGGAAGCCGTTCGGACGGTCGGGGGTGATCGGGTCCGGGTCCGGGGACTCACGCCCGCCGGGGTCGAACCACACGATGTCGAGCTGACCCCCGGATCTCTGGAAGCCATCGGCGAGGCCGACCTGATCGTCTACCTGGGAGGGGAGTTCCAGCCGGCGCTCGAAGATGCCCTCGACGCGGTGCCGGACGCCAGGAAGTTCGACGTCCTGGAAGGCGCGGACGTGCTGGGCGGCGGCGACGAGTACGTCGATCCGCACGTCTGGCTGGACCCGGGGCGTTTCGTGGCCGTGGTCGAAGCGGTGGGCCGGGAGCTGGCCGAGCTGGATCCGCCGGGTGCGGAGTCATACCGGAGTGCCGCAGCCGGTTTCGCCGAGGAGCTTGTGTCCCTCGACGCCGAGATCCGAGCGGGTCTTGACCGCTGCGACTCCCGCCTTCTGGTCACGGGGCACGACGCGTTCGCGTACCTCGCCGAGGCCTACGGCCTGACCGAGGTGGGCATCGTGGGGCTGTCTCCCGGGTCCGAGCCGGGCCCCGGGCGGCTCGCGTACATCCAGGACCTGGTTCGCGAACGGGGCGTCACGACGATCTTCGCCGAGGCTCAGCTGCCCCGCGACGTCGTCGAGCTGATCGCATCGGAGACCGGGGCAAGCGTGTCCGTCCTGGACCCGCTGGAGACGCTGACGCAGGAGCAGCTCGACGACGGCGCCGGATACGTGTCCGTGATGCGGCAGAACCTGGCCGCGCTGCGAGGGGGCCTCGGTTGTGACTGACACGCTGGTTCGGGCTTCGGGGCTAGCGTTCGGATACCGAACCGAGCCGGTCCTGCGCGACGTGGACCTCGCCGTGGAGCGCGGCGAGTTCGTCGCGCTCGTGGGTCCGAACGGGTCGGGCAAGTCCACGCTGCTGAAGCTGCTGCTCGGGTCCCTGGAGCCTGACGCGGGTACCGTCGAGCTCTTCGGCCACCCGCCGTCCGAGGTGAGCGACCGCGGGCGTCTTGGCTACGTCCCACAGCGGCCCTCGCTGGCCTCGGAAACCCCCGCGACGGTCGAGGAGATCGTCACCGCGGGCCGGCTGCCGCGGCGGGGCTGGTGGCGTCCCCTCACCGGTGCGGACCGCGCGCGCGTAGGTCACGCGCTGGAGTCGGTCGGATTGAGCGATCTAGCCAAGCGGCCCGTCAACGAGCTGTCGGGCGGGCAGCAACAGCGCGCCTTCATCGCCCGTGCGCTCGCGAGCGATCCCGAGTTGCTGATACTGGACGAGCCGATCGCCGGCGTGGACGCCGTTTCGCAGCGGCGGTTCCGCGACTCGCTCGTTCACCTGCAGCGCGAGCACGGCGCCGGCGTCCTGCTCGTTTCGCACGAGCTCGCGGCGGTCGCCGAGGACGTGGACCGCGTGGTCGTCTTGAAGGAGAAGGTCGTCTTCGACGGGTCGCCGGGCGAGCTGGCCAGGACCGGAGTGTCCCTGGGCGTTCACGAGGAGGATCTGCCGCTGTGGCTGGAGGGTTTGAAGTGAGGCTCATCGCGCTCGGGCTCCCGTACCCGTTCGAGCTTCCGTTCATGCAGAGGGCGCTGCTGGCAGGGCTGGTGGTCGGCGTGTTCGCCCCGCTGATCGGCACGTTCCTGGTGCAGAAGAGGATGGCGCTGATAGGGGACGGCGTGGGTCACGTGGCGTTCGCGGGGGTGGGCGCGGGGCTGATCGCGGGCGTGTGGCCGATCTGGACCGCGCTCGCGTTCGCGGTCGCCGGAGCGGTGGCGATCGAATGGCTCCGGGCGCGCCGACGCGCCTCGGGAGACGTCGCCATGGCGCTGCTCTTCTACTCGGGGATCGCGCTCGGCGTGGTGCTCGTCTCTAGGGCGAACGGCCTCGACGCGGGCATCCTGTCCTACCTGTTCGGGCAGCCGCTCACGGCGACCGATGGGGAGATCGCGGC
>CAZHRY010000081.1:0-9751 GCA_964535065.1 uncultured Actinomycetes bacterium | reverse complement strand
AACCTCTTCCGGAAGAAGCGTCAGGTCGCTTTTCCACCAGAAGCGGGACACGACCTCCTGGGTCCCGCGGTTCCTGTGACCGTGGGGCTCGACGACGTCGCGGGCGGCACCGAGGTCACGGTCTCCATTCCGCCCGGCTCGGGCGATCTCCTCGGCTTCTTCGGCAACGTCGTGAACGAGAGCCTCGTGCCCGGCATGGGCGTGAGCTCGGGTGGCGTGGTCACGCAATGGCAGTTCCGCGCCAACCAGGTGTGGCGCGTGGGCTTCGGCAACAACATGCTGCCGGTGCTCGGCTGGGACTTCGGACTGAAGCTCGACCGTTGGCTCTTCGGGGCTCCGGTCGAGAATGCGACATTCACGCTCACAGGCATCTCGGTGGCGCAGCTCGTCGGAGCCGCGAACCAAGGCTGGATCTTCGGCGTCCGCGTCCAGCCCGCGAGCGGCATCGTCGGGGGCTCGAAGATCGGCATGCCGGTCGGTACGCCACCGCTCGAGCAGGCGCCGACCATCGAGATCACGGAACCCCAGGACGGCGCGGTGGTCGGCTCCACGGTAGCCGTGGCGGGGACGGTTTCCGGCACCAGCCCGACGGTCACGGTAAACGGGCAGGCGGCGACCGTCTCGGGTGGCACCTGGAGCACCACGCTCTCACTCGCGGATGGCCCGCACACGCTGACCGCGACCGCAACCAACGCCGCCGGCTCCGCGAGCGACGTGATCTCCGTCACGGTGGACACGACAGGCCCCGCGATCACGATCGCCTCACCTGCAGCGGGAAGCGTCACCAGTCAGACGCCGATCGCCGTGTCGGGAAACGTCTCCGATGCAAGCGCGGTCGCTTTCGTCCAGATCGATGGGGCGACATTCCCGGTATCGGCGGGTGCATTCACGGGGACCGCGTCGCTCGCCGAGGGCGCTAACACGATCACCGTCACCGCGGAGGACGCGCTCGGGAATCCGGGCCAGGCCTCGGTCGCGGTCACGCTGGACACGATCGCGCCGGCTGTCGTGATCGCGACTCCGCCTGACGGGACGCTCACGACGCAGGGCACGATCCCGGTCGAAGGCTCGGTCTCCGACGCGGGCGCGATCCAGGCGTCCACCGTCAACGGACAGGCGGTCGCGCTCGATGCCGGCGGAGCCTTCAGCACAACGGTGACACTCTCGCTCGGCGCGAATCCGATCACCGCATCGGCCACGGACGCCGCGGGCAACGTCGGGACGGCGTCCGCCACGGTGACGCGTGGCGAGCTGCCAGCGGTCGCGATCGCGAGCCCCGCAGCCGACTTCCTCACGAGTCAGGCGACGGTCGAAGTAACCGGCACGGCGGCCGGGGCCACCGCGGTCTCCGTGAACGGAGTCACTGCGACGCTCACGGGCAACGACTGGACCGCGAGCGTCCCCCTGCTTGAGGGTGCGAACACGCTCACGGCCACGGCGACGAACGCGTTCGGATCCGCCCAGGCCGTGGTGAGCGGAACCCTGGACTCCACCGCCCCAGCGGTCTCGATCCAGTCGCCCGCGGATGGCGCGACGCTGAACACCTCGCCTGTGACGGTGACAGGCGCAGTCCTGGACGCGAGCGCCTTCACGGTGACCGTGAACGGCGTAGCCGCGAGCATCTCTGGATCGGCGTTCACGGCCGAGGCTCCGCTGTCGCCGGGCAGCAACACCCTCAGCGCCGTCGCCACCGATGCCGCCGGCAACGTCGGCCAGGCACAGGTGACGGTCGCGTTCCAGCTGCCGCCGCTCGCGGTCACGATCACGATGCCGGCGGACGGCTTCGGGACGACCGAGGAGAACGTGGCCGTCGCGGGCGTGGTCTCCGATGCATCCGCCAGCGTGACGGTGAACGGCGTGCCAGCGTCCCTCACCGGGACCGCATTCCAGGCCAGCGTCGCAGTCTCACCGGGAACCAACTTCATCACGGCGCAGGCTTTGCGCGGGGCCGATACGGCAAGCGACCAGATCGCCGTGGTGCGCGTCACGACGCCGCCGCCCGCGCCGCCTCCCGACCCAGCGACGGTCGCACCGCCCACGGATCTCACATCGGCGGTTCCCCTCAGCGACGGCGTTGCGTTCCTCTACACGGGGCCTGACGCGATTCAGACTGGCGTCGACCCGCTCACCATCGATCGACTCCGCGCGGTAGTGCTCCGGGGCCAGGTGCTCACGCGGTCGGGCGATCCGCTCGCGAGCGTGAGCATCTCGGTGGACGGCCACCCCGAGTATGGCGAGACCCTGAGCCGCGCCGACGGTCACTTCGATCTCGTCGCGAACGGCGGCTCGCTGCTCACGCTTCGCTACGAGCGCGAGGGCTTCCTCACCGCGCAGCGTCAGGTCGAAACGGGCTGGCTCGACTACGAACTGGTGCCCGACGTCGTGCTCGTACCGCGGGATCCGGCGGTCACGGCGGTGAACGTCGGTGGCGCGGCCGCGCTCCAGGTCGCGCGCGGAAGCATCGTCTCCGATGCGGACGGCGCGCGCCAGGCGACGGTGCTGTTCCCGGCCGGAACGACGGCCTCGCTGCTGCTTGCGAACGGGACCCTTCAGCCCGTCTCGAGCCTTCAGATCCGCCTCACCGAGTTCACGGTCGGCTCGAGCGGCGAGGCCGCGATGCCGGCGCCCCTCCCGCCGACGAGCGCCTACACCTACGCGGTCGAGGTGGACGCCGACGAGGCCGTGGCTGCGGATGCCCGCGAGATTCGTCTCAGCCAGCCCGCGTCCGTGTACGTCGAGAACTTCCTCGGCTTCCCGACCGGGATCGACGTGCCAGTCGGTCTCTACTCGAGGCAGCAGGCCGCCTGGGTGCCCTCAGACGATGGCCGGGTGATCGAGATCCTCTCGGAGACGGCAGGAGCCGCGGATCTCGACATCGACGGGAGCGGATCGGCCGCCAGCGCACCGGCACTCGCGGAGCTGGGCGTCACCAGCGAGGAGCGGATTGCCCTCGCGAACCTCTACGAACCGGGCCAGAGCCTGTGGCGGATGCCGGTGCCGCACTTCACGCCGATCGATGCCAATTGGCCAACGGGCGTTCCGGGCGACGCCCAGGCCTGGTCCGGGGATCCGAGCAACAACAAGCCGACCGATCGCCCCGGCTGCTCGCAGGGCTCGATCATCGAGTGCCAGAACCAGATCCTGCGGGAGGAGATCACCCTCGTAGGTACGCCGTTCTCGCTCCACTACGCGAGTGACCGTGTACCGGGACGTGCAGCAGCCCGTACGCTCCGCATTCCGCTGAGCAGCGAGAGCGTGCCCGCAAGCCTCAAGCGCATCGAGGTCGAGATGCGCGTCGCCGGTCAGCGCATCCAGCAGGCCTTCCTGCCGCTCCCCAACCAGACGACCGAGATCACGTGGAACGGCCTCGACGCGTACGGACGGCCCGTGCAGGGAGCGGCGCCCGCAACCGTCGAGGTCGCCTACATCTACGACGCCGTCTATACGCGTCGTGACGCGCCCGATCCGTACCCCAACTTCCGAGGCTTCGCGCGCGTCGAGATCGCGCCGATCGACACGCCTCCGCATCAGCGCTCCGAGGCGCGGATCAGGCGCCGCTTCGAGGAGTCGCTCGGGCCCTGGGACGCTCGTGGTGTCGGACTCGGCGGCTGGACGCTAAGCGCGCACCATGCCTACGACCCGGCGGGCCGGGTTCTCTACCGCGGCGACGGAAGTCGCCAGAGCACGGCGGATACGAGCCGCACCGTGCAGCGTTTCGCGGGCAGCGGCGCCACCGGAATCCTCGGAGACGGCGGGCCTGCCACGGCGGCCACGATTCTGCCGACGGCCCTGGTGACGGGCCCGGACGGCAGCCTCTACATCGCGAACCCGCCGGCCGGGTGAGCCCTCCACAACGTGATCCGGCGCGTGCTGCCGGACGGCACGATCGTGCGCTTCGCGGGAAGGACCACGGCCGGTGCAGTAGGCGACGGTGGGCCTGCTCTCAACGCCACGATCTACATGATCCAGGACATGGCGTTCGGGCCGGACGGAAGCCTCTACGTGACGGAAGGCTTCGCGTTCGGAACGAACGGGAACCGCGTCCGCCGGATCGCCCCGAATGGCATCATCACGACCGTCACGGGCAATGGTGCCCGCACGTCCACGGGCGACGGTGGGCCGGCCTCGGCCGCGACGATCGGCTTCCCGCGAGGTCTCGCGATCGCTCCCGACGGCACACTCTACGTGATGGAGCAGGGGGCGGACACCGGCGTCGTTCCACGCATTCGCCGCATCACGCCCGACGGCATCATCGACACTTTCGCCGGTGGTGGCATGAGCACCGCGGACGGCGCCTTCGTGACCGATGTGAGCGTGCTCGGCACGAGCGATCTCCTCGCCGAGCCGGATGGCAGCCTGGTATTCGTCCAGCCCACCGTTGTCCGGCGGATCAGCCCGGACGGGATCGTGCGCACCATCGCGGGCGGTGGGACGCCGGCAGACGGCATCGGCGATGGCGGTCCTGCTACGAGCGCTCGGCTCCTCGGTGCTCGCTCCGTCGCGCGGCTCGCCGATGGGACCCTACTGGTGAGCGAGTACCGCACGACGACACCGCGCGAGTCGCGCATCCGCGCGGTCGATCCCGGGGGCAAGATCCACACGCTGATCGGCGGCGTCGAAGGGACGACGAGGATCGGCGGCTTCGCGCCGAGCGCTCGCCTCGAGGATCTCCGAGGGTTGGCCGTCGGACCCACCGACACCGTGTACGTCGCTGCACTCGGCAGCGGCGGTTCGTACGTCTTCTCCCTGGTTCCTCCGCTCGCAGGCTTCTCCTTCGACTCGATCACGATCCCCGCTAAGGATGCGAGCGAAGTCTACGAGTTCACGCTCGAGGGCCAACACCTGCGGACACTCGACGGGCTCACCGGTGCCACGCGGCTGACATTCGGCTACGACGGGGCTGGGCGTCTCGCTGCGATCGAGGATGCCGACGGGAACCAGACCGAGATCCAGCACGACGCCTCGGGCCGTCCCACCACGATCGTGGGCCCCTACGGTCAGGTCACCGGGCTCGCCGCAAACGACGACGGCTTCCTGGCGTCGGTCGCGAATCCTGCGGGCGAATCGCACGCGCTCGGCTACCACGGACCGTCCGGCTTGCTGGCCAGCTTCGGGAGACCGGGCGGCGCAACGTCGACGTTCCTCTACGACGCGCTCGGCCGCCTCTCACTCGACACCGATCCCGCCGGCGGGTTCACCGATCTTGCCCGGACGGACCTGCTCGATGGTCACGTCGTCACGTCGACGACCGCCCTCGGGGTGGTTGCCGACAAGTCGATCCGGTTCGACGCGGACGGCACGCAGGAGCGCGTGAACACGGACGGCGCGGGGCTCGATACCGTCGAGACGATCGGAGCCGACGGTGTCGAGGGAGCGGAGAGCCCCGATGGAACGTTGCTGACGCGCGTCTTGGGCCCCGATCCTCGCTTCGGAGGAGTGGCTCCAGTGGTCGAGGGCTTGTCGATCGCGACGCCTGGCGGGCTCCTCTTCGAGCGCACGCAGTCACGCACGGCGACGCTCGATCCGGTGACCAAGCTCCTCCAGGTCCAGACCGACACGATCACCGTGAACGGCCGCACCTCGACCGTCGAGTACGACGGCACGATGCGGACGCTCATTGCCAACACGGCCGAGGGTCGCCTCCTCGTGGACACGCTCGATGCGCTCGGCCGCCTCGCGGAGACGCAGGTAGATGGCCTCGAGGCCGTCCGGCTCGGCTACGACGCGAGGGGGAGGCTCGCCACGCTTGGGCAGGGGGCCGGGGCTGCGGAGCGTCTCCTCTCGTTCGCCTACAACGCGAGAGGAGAGCTCGCGTCTGTGACCGATCCGCTGCTTCGCTCCGTCTCGTTCGAATACGACGACGCGGGCCGGGTTACCCGGCAGGTCCTGCCCGACTCGCGGTTCATCGACTTCACCTATGACGCTCGCGGAAATCTCACTTCACTCAAACCCCCGGGTCAGCCGGCCCACGTCTTCCGCTACACGCTCCGCGACGAGGAAGGGGAATACGAGCCCCCCGACGTCGTGCCAGGCGATCCTCGCACCTTCTACACCTACGATCTCGACCGCAACCTCATTCAGGTCGACCGGCCCGACAGCACGAGCATCGTGCTCGGCTACGACACGGCCGGGCGCCTCTCGACCGTGACCGCGCCACGCGGGACGACGACGCAGAGCTACCACCCGAGCACAGGTAACGTCTCTACGATCGTGGCGCCGGGCGGGGAGATGCTGGCCTTTGCCTACGACGGCGCCCTCGTGACCTCGACCACCTGGGGCGGGAGCGTCGCCGGCTCTGTCTCGCAGACCTACGACGACGACCTGCGCGTCGCGACCCAGAGCGTCAACGGCGGCAGCACGACGGCCTTCGCCTACGACGACGATGGGCTCTTGGTCCAGGCCGGCGCCGAGATACTCACCCGTGACCCGCTGAACGGCCTGCTCGCCGGCACGACGCTCGGCTCGGTCAGCACGTCGCAGAGCTTCAACGGCTTCGGTGAGCTCGCCTCCGACAGCAGCTCGGCCGGCTACATGAACACCTACACCCGCGACAAGCTCGGCCGCATCACGCAGAAGGTCGAGACGATCGGCGGGGTGACCACCACGTACGGCTACGACTACGACCTCGCCGGTCGGCTCGAGCAGGTGACCGTGAACGGTGCCGTGGCGCGCACCTACGCCTACGACCCGAACGGCAACCGGCTGTCGGTAACGGACTCGGTCGCGGGAGTGAGCTCGGGCACCTACGACGCGCAAGACCGGCTGGTCTCGTACGGGGCGAGCACCTACGCTTACAACGCAGCCGGCGACCTCACGACCAAGACAGGCGCCTCGGGCACGACCCAGTACGAGTACGACGCTCTCGGTAACCTCGTTTCAGCACAGCTCCCGGACGGCCGAAGCATCGGCTACGTGATCGACGGTCAGAACCGGCGGGTGGGCAAGCGCGTGAACGGCAGCCTCGTCCAAGGCTTCCTCTACGAGGATCAGCTCGAGCCGGTCGCGGAGCTCGACGGAGCGGGAAACGTGGTCAGCCGCTTCGTCTACGGCAGCCGCGAGAACACGCCCGACTACATGGTGAGGGGTGGCGCGATGTACCGGATCCTTTCCGATCATCTCGGCTCCCCACGCCTGGTAGTAGATGCGAGCACGGGCGCCGTTGCCCAGCGCATCGACTACGACGAGTTCGGACGCGTCACGCTCGACACCAACCCCGGTTTCCAGCCCTTTGGCTTCGCGGGCGGGATCGACGATCGCGACACGAGCCTCGTGAGGTTCGGGGCCCGGGACTACGACGCGGAGACGGGGCGGTGGACGGCGAAAGATCCGATCCGATTCCAGGCGACGGATTGGAACCTCTATCGCTACGTGGCCGGAAATCCGATTTCGTTCGTTGATCCAAGCGGAGAGATCGGTCCTCTCGTCGCGATCGGACTCGCGTTCATCGGATCCGGTGCTGTCGGCGCTGGGGGTACAGCTCTTGCCTTCGGTGTCGCCGCGCAGCTAGACCCCAGCGGGGTCGGGTCTCAGGGTGGATCGGTTGCGAAGGCAACGGCGTTGGCGGCGGGCGGTCCGGCACTCGCGGGAGCTGCGTTCTGCGCGGCTGGTGCTGCGCCGCCCTTGCTGGGCGCCGCGGCGTACAAGGCTGCGGCGAACCCACAAGGCGTTGCGGCCTTCGCAAATGCAGCGGGAGACTTCGCGGGCGGCTACCTTGTGACTGGGCCTGCGAGTACGCCAGCTGGGGCTGCTGGTGTTGTTACGAGTCTGGTGGTCCAAACGGTCACATCTCCATGACCAATCGCGTCCAGGACCGACTCAATCTTCTCTTCCTCCGCATGGTGGGTGTCGGACTCGTTATCTTCGGCGTTCTCGTGTCAATCCAGAGGAGCCACTATGACGCGAAGTTCAACCACGTATTCGACTTCGGCGTACACCACCGGCTGGTTGGCCTCGGTATTGCGCTCGTCGGCCTTATCGTCGTCGTGATGCTTCGGAAGCCACGCACGCTGGACTCGAGGTAAGTTGCCGGGGATTACCGCCGGCTGCTCGTTCGTAGTGAAGCCCGCTGGTTGCTGCCGGTAGCGTGCGAGGCTCGTTCGGTCCCCCACGGCTACAGCAAACCCTAAAGCCATTGTGGACTCTGGTCGATCGTTCCATCGTGGAGTCTCTCTCAGACAGCGCTCGGATCCTCCTCGCTGCAATCGGCGTCCCGATCGCGGTTGCGCTTCTCATCGTCCCCGGTGCATTGCTTCTCCGGAGGCACGGCCAGGCTCTACACCGAGCGAGCCAGGCCGAGGTTGCCGAATCAGGCCGCCCGATTCTCTTGCCTCGCCCGAGGACTCGCGCCGAGGCAGCTCAAGCCTGCCGGCTGGCCGCGTGGCTGCCGTTTCTGTTCGCAGGCTTCACTGCTGTTCTGATATTGGTGAGGGCAACTCAGCCATCAGGCCTGATCGACGCTGTCGTATTCGTCGCTTGTGGTTTCGGCTTGCGTCGCTGTTCCCGCACGGCCGCCGCGACCGCGCTGGTTCTCTACCTGCTGAGCGTAGTCGATTCGTATCGCCAGCTAGGCTTCTTCAATCCCCTTGCCATCCTGTACGTCGCTGGGTTGGCGTGGGGTGTGTTCGTCGCCTTTCGCTTCCACTGGCTTCCGGCGAATGAGCCCCCGCGAACGGCCACTGCCTAGCGTGCCCTCGTCGCGGCTGCGTCCCTCCCGGCGACGTACTGCCAGCGCAGCTCTTCGATAACCCTAGTTCCGCAAGCTGAATGCCTACCTGGGTCGCATCGCTCCTCGCAATCGCCTCGGGCCTGCTCCCCGCCCGGGTGCTCCTTGCTGTAGCTCGCTGCTCAGGACAGAAGTATTCGATGGTCGTCACGGAGCACGACGTTCGTGTTGCTTCTTCCGAAGGAAATGAGATTCGGATTCCCGCCACCGTGAGGTTTCGCTCTGCACCACAAGGAACCGAGATCCGCGCCGTCGGAGAAGCGTCTGCGGTTTCTGCGAGCCAAGCGCTCTCCCAAGGATTGGACGCCGCCGATGCATGGCAGGCGGTCTTGATCCACGCCGTGCAGCTGGCTCGCAGTCGAGCGGGTTCGTGCTGGTGGAAGGCAGACCAGGTGTTCGTCTCGATCGAAGCTGCAGATCCGGATGGATCGATCGCCAAGGCTCTAGATCGTGCACGTCGGGCGGTGCGAGGAGTACGGTTCGAGCGACGGGAGTCCTGAGTCACCCGCGCGTCCGCGCTCGAGCATCCTCAGCCTTCCACCTTTCGCGAGGCCATCGACTCGCCGCCCGAACGAGACGAAGAGGCCCGCGCGGCCTTCGACGAGCTGAGGGAGCAGATCCGCTCTCGCGTCCACCCCGGCAAGGTCGTCGCGCTGCCAACCGCGTGTGCAGGCGCGCCGCGGCTCGACGCTGATCCCGAGGAGCCGCGCCGCTTCCTTCATCCGACGCTGTGCCTGATGAGCGTCGCCAGCGTCGGCGGCCTCCCCCAGGTCCAGATCCTGGCCGGTGCGCTCGACGGGCGCCCCATCGGTCTCTCTCTGATCGGCGTACCTGGCTCTCAACGAGGAGCTCCCGCGAGCTCGCCCGCTCAGCCTCACTCGGGCGCGAGCGCCTCGCGAGTGATCGCGCGCCGACTGAGCCAGGCGGGGTAGAGGGCCGCCGAGAGTGAGGCGAGGAGCACTGCGCCGAGCAATGCCGCGAGCTTCACGGGATCGAGTGCGACGCTCAGCGACCAGCCCAGGGCGTCCG
>CAZHRY010000080.1:0-9753 GCA_964535065.1 uncultured Actinomycetes bacterium | reverse complement strand
CCGGAAACCGGTCGGCCGACCGACGCCAAGCTGACAGAGCTTGGGCTGTCAGAGGTGGCAGAAACGCTGAAGGCGAGAGAGGCGGTGTGACGGGCATTGTCATCAACATCAACCCCGTGGCCCTGCATCTCGGTCCCTTGGCCATCCGCTGGTACGGGCTATCTCTGGCGCTCGCCCTCGCCGAAGGCCACTACCAAGGGCGACCCGAGGCCCCCCGGCGCGGCCAGGCCGCCAACCTGAGCCCGGGAAGGACCTGCTGGTGCCACAGGAAGTCCGCGTCGTTGATGATGATGTCGCCTCGGCCCGTGGATCCTTCGATGGCGAGCCGGTAGACGCTGAAGCTGCTGGCGGGCGCGTCGATCGTTCTGACCGCTCCGAACCTGTTCGCGTCCGAGTTGGTCCTCACCGCGTAGATCTTGCCCGTGCTGTTCTTCTCCCACGCGACCCAGAGCCGGCCCCCCTTGGAAGCCGCGAGCGCGATCGAGTCCGCGCCGCTCGACATCGGCACGCGCCGGGCGTGGTCGCTACCGACCTTCCACAGGCCGACGTGATCGCACGTCGGGTAGCCCACGCAGTACGCGACATAGGTCCCGCCCTGGGTCCGGGCGGCCATCGCCACCTCTTGGTCGGGGCTCAGCGAGTTGGAGCCGACGCTGGAGCCGGGGGCCTTGATCTCCGGCCCTTCGGTCGGGAGGATCCTCCTCACGAATGTGCCGTTGGACCCCGCCGTGTCGCCGTTCCCGTACCAGGCCAGGTAGACCTTCGAGCCGTCTCGGACGAGCTTCGTGTTGTAGGCGCAGCAGTCGCCGTTGTTGAACGTCTCGTCGGGCGTTATGGCGGGGATCGAGCCGCTGATGCCCACGTGGTAGTAGATCGTGTCGTTAAGGGGCCAGGAGGTGACCGGCGTCCCGTCGGCGAGCATGACGGCGGAGTTCCCATAGCCGGTATACGGGGTCGAGGTGGACGACATGCTGCCCATGGAAAGGACCCAGGTGTCCCCGTCGGAGTCGCCGACCATCGAGTACATCTCTCCTCCGTCCCTGGGCGAGGGGCCGATGCCGGAGAACACCAGGCGCATCCCTCCTGTCTTGACCGGGATCAGGTCCGGGTCTGCGATCAGGGCGTCCCATCGGAGGAACCGTTCGCCCGCGGTTCCCTTCGTGTTGCCCGTCTCGCTCACCTCGGTGTGGGCGTATGCGTCATCACCGCCCGAGGTCATCTGCATGAAGACGATGTGCAGGTCCCCGTCGGGCATCCGGAGCAGGCCGGGCTCGGCGATGCTGGAGATGTCCCCGCTGGAGACCTTCGTCCAGTCGCCCGGCCCGCCCGCGCGCGCGACGGGCGTCACCGCGATGACAAGGGCGAGGGTCGCGGAGAAGACGAGAACGCGCTTGAGCGGCATCGTGAACCTCTCGCAGCCGGTGTGCGCGGAACATAGCACGGGGGCTCCCCACTCCGCTTCCCCAGGTACCCTCGCATCACGGATGGCTACCGCCTACGACTTCACCCGCGAGGAACTGGAGCGGCGGCTCGCCGGCTGGGGCGAGCCGGCGTTCCGGGCCAAGCAGGTCTGGACGCAGCTGTGGAAGCGGGGCGCGACCTACGACCAGATGTCCGACATCCCGCCGGCCCTGCGCGAGCGGCTGGCCGCCGAGCTGCCGCTCCGTGTCGAGGTCTTGGACGAGAGAACCGCCGACCGCGGCGCCACGCGCAAGGCGCTGCTGCGACTGGGTGGCAAGCACGTGATCGAGACCGTGCTGATGGGATACCGGGATCGGGTCACGGCCTGCATCTCGTCGCAGTCGGGGTGCGCGATGGGGTGCACGTTCTGCGCCACGGGGCAGATGGGGTTGCTGGGGAACCTGACCGCAGGCGAGATGGTCGCTCAGGCGGCGTGGGCCCGCCGCGAGGCGGCTCGACTGCCTTCATCGACCCCTCAGAGGCTCACCAACCTGGTCTTCATGGGGATGGGGGAGCCGCTCGCCAACGAGAGGCCTGTGTTCACCGCGCTCTCGCTGCTGACATCGGCTCAGGCGTTCGGGCTGGGCGCGCGCCACATCACGGTCTCTACCGTGGGGATGCCACGGGCGATCGCCCGGATGGCCCTGGCCCACCCACAGGTCGGGCTCGCGGTCAGCTTCCACGCTGCGAGCGACGAGCTTCGCGACCTCCTTGTTCCCGCCAACAAGCTCTACCCGCTGGCCCACGTCGAAGCGGCGATCGCCGCCTGGCGCGAGCAGACGCGCCGGAGGCCCTCGATCGAGTGGGTGCTGATCCGAGGCGTCAACGACTCGTCGGAACAGGCGCGTCTGCTCGCGCCCATCGCCCGCCGCCTCCACGCCCACGTCAACCTGATCCCTCTCAACCCGACACCCGGATACCCGATCACCGGATCTTCACCGGCGGCGATCGAGCGGTTCGCGCACGTGCTGGAGCGCTCGGGGGTCAACGTCACGGTCAGGGACACGCGCGGACGAGGGATCGAGGCCGCGTGCGGCCAGCTCGCACTTCAGGGCGGTTAGTCCTCGGGCTCGGGTGGCTCCTGTCTGCGCCCCTCGATGAAGGCCCGTAGCTCCTCCTCCACGGCCGGATCCAGCCCGGGGTCCTCGTACGAGTCCAGCATCTGCTTCCACAGGCGGTTCGCGACCTGTGCGGTGTCCTCGGCGCCCATCGACTGCCACGTCGTGAAATCCGTCGTCTGGAACAGCGGCGACATGTAGAGCCACTCTTTGAAGTGCTCGCGCGTGTGCTTGGAGGCCAGGAACAACCCGCCGGGGCCGGTCTCTGCGAGCGCCTCGAAAGCCAGCTCATCCTGGCTGAACCCGATCCCTTCCATCTGCCGGCGGAACTGCCGTAGCAGCTCGACGTCCAGCGCGAACTTCTCGTAGGACGCGACCAAGCCGCCCTCCAGCCATCCGGCCGCGTGCAGCACCACGTCCGTGCGCGCGAGCATCGTGGCCCACAGCATCATCTGCGACTCGGCCGCGGCCTGCGCGTTGACGGCGTTGGCGGAGCACAGCGCACCGCCGCCGCGGTAGGGCAGGCCGTAGCGGCGCGCCATCTGAGCCCCAGCTAGAACCGCGAACACCGACTCGGGCGTGCCGAAGGCGGGCGCGCCCGTGCGCATATCGGTGGCGGTGAAGAACGACCCGTACAGGCAGGGCGCGCCCGCCCGGACCAGTTGCGCCAGGGCCACCCCGCTGAGCGCCTCGGCCACCTGCTGGGCAAGGCCGCCGGCGATGCTGACCGGAGCGGTCGCCCCGGCCAGCAGGAACGGCGTCACGACGACTCCCTGGTTGGCCTCCGCCCACGCGATCAACGCGTCGGTCATCCGGAAGTCCCAGATCAGCGGGCTGTTCGAGTTGACGATGCCCAGCAGCACCGTTCGGTCGTCTAGGGACCCTCCGTGCACGATGCGAGCCATCTCTATGCCGTCCCGTGCCTTCGGCCCGCTGGTCCCGTAGGTCGTGTAGGTCTTATCCGACCAACGCAGCGCCGAGTACTCCATCTCCATGTGACGCCACTGGACGGGAAGCTCCACGGCTTCGACGGCTCCGCTCTGGATGCAGTTGATGACGTCGGCGGCTTGAGCGAGCTTCACCAGCTTGTCGTGATCCTCCAGCGAGCCTGAACGCCTTCCCGAGTCAAGGTCGCTGGCGAAGGGTGGTCCCCCGACGTTCATCCACAGGGGCGTGCCGCCCCCGACCTCGACCGAGTTGGCGGGGTTGCGCGCGTGAAGCGTGAAGGTCGAGGGCGCCTTGGCCACCTGCTCCATGACGAACCCGCGGTCCCACCGGACGCGCAGGTCGTCCACGCTCTGCCCGGCATCTGCGAGCATCTTGCGGGCGTCCTCGTGCAGTACGTCGATGCCGATCTCCTCCAGGATCTGCATCGCCTGCTCGTGGACGGTCTCCTCCTGCTCGGGTGACAGGACCCGCGGAACGGACTCAGGGCCGAACAGCATCGGCATCCTCCACCAGGGGGGTCAGCAGGTCTTCCAGCGGTGCGATGCCGAGATCGTGGATCTCCAGCGGTTTGCCCATGTACCCGGCGATCTCGCGGGCCTTGGCTTCCAGCGCCGCATCCGGGTGCTGGCGCACGTACAGGACCCGAGAGAGGTTCCCGAAGTACGTTTCGCGCATCCACTCGTGCTTGTCCAGCCCCAAGCCGTGAACGACGGCGCGCTCCCAGTTCTGAACCAACCAGTCCGTGAGGAAGTAGATGCCGTAGTCCTCATCGAACCGCTTGAAGAGATCGCCCGCGTACCACTGGAAGCAGTGGACGCCCGCGGGCCTGACCGCCGGGTACTTCGCCAGGACCGCGTCGAGCCGGCCGCCCGTGCCGCAGTCGCCGTAGACGACGATCACCCGCTCGTACTCGGGGACCAACTGCTGCAGCTTGGCCTCCACGGCCGGGGCGATCTCCAGGGGCGTCATGTGCAGGTCCGAGGAGATGCCGTGGACGTCGGCGTCCCAGCCGTGTTTGCGGACCAGGGTCGCGGTGTCGATCGCGACGGCCCCGCATGCGATCAGCGCTATCCGCTTGCGAGTCATCCCGCAACCTCCTCGGCGGTCTCGCTCGCCTCATCGGCGCTCACGCTCACTGTCCCGAGCGTCTCGAGCGGGGGGAATCCGAGGTTCCCGATGAACCGGTCGTTGAAGTCCTCCTGACCCGAGAGCTCTATGTACTCGACGTTCGCCGGGATGCTCCAAGCGACCTCGCGCTCGCGGAAGGACATCAGAGCCATCTTCGCGCCCTCGCTGGCGGTGTTGCCGACCGCCTTGATCTTCTCGACCGGTACCGGCGGGACCAGACCGATCACGCGCGCGCTCTCGGGATCGATGTACGAGCCGAAGGAACCTGCCAGCATCACCTCGTCCAGGTCCTCGGCGGTGACCCCCAAGGTCTGCATGGCCGTCTCGATGCCGGTCGATATGGCTCCCTTGGCGAACTGGAGCGCACGAACGTCCTGCTGCGTAAGCACGATGTCCCCGGCCAGGCGGAAGGCGCGGACGCCTCCCTCCTCGACCAGACGGTCCGCGAGCGGATGTCCCGAGACGTCTTCCCGAGCCGGCATCCGGCCCGAGTCGTCCAGCAGCCCCGCTAGCCGGAGTTGCGCCACGATGTCGATGAGGCCGGAGCCGCAGATCCCCTTCGGCTCCACGTCACCGCCGATCACCTGCAACTCGACCCGGCCGTTCGTCAGGACGACGCCTTCTATCGCTCCGTCCGTGGCCCGCATCCCGAACAGGATCTCCCCGCCTTCGAAAGCCGGCCCCGCAGGCGCCGCCGTCGCAACCGACCTCTCGGACGAGCCACAAGCGATCTCACCGTTGGTGCCCACGTCCACGAGGAGGCGGATCTGTGGGTCGCGAACGAGGCCCGTTGCCACGATGTCGGCCACGATGTCCGCCCCCACGTAGGCGCCGATCGACGGGAACAGTGCGACCCAGCCCAGGGGGTGGATGTCGAACCCGGCCTGATCTGCCCGCAGATCCTGCGGCTCGGTGAAGGTCGCGACGTACGGCGCCAGGGCGATCGACTCGGGGTTCACACCGCAGAGAAGGTGGAGCATCGTGGCGTTGCCCGCCACCGTCGCCTCGTAGATCTCGTGCTGTTCGACCCCCGCCTCTGCCCTCACGCGCCCGAGCAGCTCGTTCACGGTGGACAGCGCCGCGTCGCGGAGCTGAGCGATGTTCTCGGGCCCGTGCATGGCCTTGGCCATGCGAGCGATCACGTCGGCACCGAAGGGCGCCTGATGGTTGATGGTCGAAGCCACGCCGACCGCTGCTCCGCTGCGCAGGTCCACGAGCGTGCATACGCAGGTCGTGGTTCCGATGTCGAACGAAGCTCCGAACACGCGATCCGTCGTATCGCCCGGCTCGATCTCCACCAGGTACTCGCCGACGAGCGTCACGGTGACGTCGGTCCCGGCGCGCAGCGCCTCCGAGACCTTCGGCAGCACCTCCCAGTCGTAGTTGCGCGAGTAGCCGGCTTCCTCGATGGCGTCCATGACACGCCCAAGGTGGGACCTGTGGTCCTGGAGGGAAGGCTCGGGGAGTTGAAGCCGGAGCTTTACGACGTTGGGTTCGAGGAGCACGAAACGCCCGACGCCCATCGTGGCCGCCTTCGGCATCTTCATCAGCCGCGGAACTTCGACCGTCATCTGCCCAGTGATGGGGCACTGGCAAGACAGGCGCCAGCCCTCGTCGATCTTGTCCGCCAGATGGCGGTAGTCAGCCAAGGCCAGCTCGGCCTCGCCCTCGATCACCTTGACACCGCACTTGCCGCACGTCCCGCGACCGCCGCACGTGGACTCGATGGGCAGGCCCGCCCAGTGGGCTGCGTTGAACAGGGTCGTGCCCTCGGGTACCCGGACGGTCTTGCCGCTCGGGAGGTACGTGACCTCGACCTTCTCGGTCATCTAAACCCCGCGGCGGCCTGCTGGGCCCTGTGCGCCGCTATCCAGGCAGCCCCGTACTCGTCGCGCCCCAGCAGCAGGTCGGCGGCGAGGATGGCCCGGCGGACCGGCTGGTGCAGCGGGTTGGTGATCGCTGTGTTCATGCCCACCGTGATCGCCATCGCGATGAAGGTGGCGTCTATGCCTTGGCGGTCGGGCATGCCGAAGGAGATGTTCGAAGCGCCGCACGACACGTTCACGCCCAGCTCGTCTCGGATGCGCCTGATCGTGCCGAACATCGCCGTGGCTGCGTCGGGCGCCGCGCCTATGGGCATGGCCAGCGGGTCGATGATCACGTCTTGGCGCGGGATGCCGTGCGCCTCCGCGGCCTGAACGATCTTCTCCGCAGCCGCGAACCGGACGTCGGGGTCCATCGAGATGCCCGTCTCGTCGTTCGCCATGCCGATGACGGCTGCGCCGTGCGCCGCCACGAGCGGCAGCAGCCTCTCCAGCGAATGGTCCTCGGCCGTCACGGAGTTGATCAGGACCTTGCCGCCGGCGAGCGGCACGGCGGCCTCAAGCGCCGCAGGTGTGGACGAATCGATGCAGAGCGGCGCGTCCACCAGCTCGTTCACGGTCTCGACGATCCGGCAAAGCATCTCGGCCTCATCGAAGCCCGGGATGCCGGCGTTGACGTCCAGGACGCGCGCGCCGGCCTCGACCTGGGCCAGCGCGTCGGACCTGACGGTGTCGTAGCTGCCGCCTTTCAACTCCTCGGCCAGCTTCTTGCGACCGGTAGGGTTGATCCGCTCCCCGATCACGACGAACGGGTGCGCATCGCCTATCACGACCTCCGTTCCGGCCTTCGAACGAAGGACGGTGTTCGCTACCTCACTCACTGTGCCTCCCCAACGAGTTTCTTCGCTATCTCGACGGCCTCGGGCGCGTTGTTCGCGTAGCCGTCTGCGCCGATCCGGTCGGCCCATTCGGGCGTCACGGGAGCGCCGCCTACCATCACCTTGACAGGTTCGCGAAGGCCTTCGGTAACCAGCCTCTCGATCACCGTCTGCTGGTACGGCACGGTCGTGGTCAGCAGCGCCGACATGCCCACTATCGCCGGCCGGTGTTCCCGTACCGCCTCGACGAAGCGATCCGAGGACACGTCCTTGCCAAGGTCGATCACCTCGAACCCGGCGGTGCGGAGCATCGCGCCGACCATGTTCTTGCCCAGGTCGTGCAGATCGCCCTTGACGGTCCCGATGACGATGACCTGGCTCTCCTCGGCCTGAGTGCGCGAAGCCAGCAGCGCCGGTTCGACCAGAGCGTTGCAGGCCTTGAAGACCTCGGCGGAAGCGACTACCTCGGGGAGGAACACCTCGCCCCTCTTCCACATCTCCCCAAGGTCGAACATCGCGACGGCCATGCCCTCCTCGAGCACGACCTGCGGGTCCGTCCCCGCCTCCAGGAGGTGTCCTGTGGCGGCCAGAGCCAGGTCGAGGTCGGCCACGATCAGGGCGCGCTTCAGGGCTTCCAGGTGTTCTTGCATCCCACGCCTCCACGGCCGGCCCGTCCGGTGACCGAAGGTCAGGCACAGGCCGTCGATCGGTACCCGTCCGAGGATAGGGGCGCAGCGTGAGCGAGTGAAGGCCGCGAGGGCTTCGGCGATGACCTGAGGTCAGGCGGTGGTCGGAAGCCCGCCTGCTTCGAATCGATCGCCGAAGATCCGCTCCCCGGTCTCGGCGTCCAGCGGCGTGTCACTACGGATCCTGCGGAGGAAGTCCCTGAGGAACCACAGGCACACAGCGATCGCGATGGGGTGCCCGAAGGGCAGGTCGAGGGTCTGCAACGGGTCGGGCAGCCTGGAAGCCTCGGTGACGAGCTGGGTGACGATGAACGAGGAGGCCAGGATCACTATCGCCCGGCGAGGCACGCGGGGAAGCAGCCAGGCCAGCGGCAAGATCCACATGAAGTACCAAGTGAAGAGGACGGGGGAGGGAAGGATCACGACCATCAGGGCCCATCCCCAAGCCGTGGCCAGGGCGGCGGGCTCCCGTGCCGCGGGGTTCCTCCAGATATAGCGGGCGATCATCGCAACGCCCAGTGCGGAGAACCCGAACAGGCTCAGGCGCGCGACGGACGCGCCCAGATCGCGCAGGCCGTCGCCAGCGATCGCACCGGCGATACCGGAGGACAGGCGAACCACGATCTGGCCCGGCGCCATCCACGAGTCGTGGCCGGACGCTTCGGCGACGCCCAGGGTCGGGTTCTCGCTCTGAAGGAAGGGGAGCGCCAGCAGGAGCCAAACGCCTGCGACGGCGCCCAGGTACCTGAACAGCACGCCCCTGCGCTTGTCTTCCGGAGCTCCGGCGGCGACGGCCACGACGAGCAGGATCAGTGGGATGACCGCACTCGCCTTCACGGACATACCGAATGCCAGCGCCACCGCAGACAGCAAGTGCCGGCGAGCGAACAGGAGCGCGGCCGCGGCGGCGACGAACAAGCCGACGAGCATGTCGTTGTGCCCGCCGCCCACGACGTGGAACACGACTATGGGGTTCACGCCGATGAGCGCTACCGCGAACAAGGCCCTTTCCGGGCGGACCCTGCGGACCAACCTGGCAACGATGGCGACGGTTCCGAGGCTGGCGGCCGCTGCCAGCAGCTGGAACCCGGTGATCAGGCTGGGCACGCTCTTCACGATGCTCGCGAGCGCCGCCGAGAGCCAAGTGAACAGGGGGCCGTAGACCGACGGCGTTCCGCGCCAGCCGGGCCACGTCAGCTTCCAGAGGGAGTTGAGCGGGAAGTCCCGAGGGGCCAGGACGTAGGGGTTGGCTCCGTAGGTCTCGACGATGCGTCCGTAGTACGCGTAGCTGTAGACATCGCGCGAGAACAGCAGTGGCAGCGTGATCACGACCGCGTGATAGGCGATCGTCAGGATCACGATGGTCTTCATCGACACGCGTTCGTGCCACGCCTCCCGGACCAGGAGGAGGAACGCCGCGCCTGCGGCGGCGGTCGTGACGAGCCCGAGGATCATCAGGCCGGTCTCGGAGAGGCGGTAGATGCCGACCAGGTCCGAGATCCATCGGAGCGGGCCGGTCGGCTCCATCTCGCGGGGAAGCACCGCGAAGAAAGGCGATCTCGGCGTGGCCGAGACCAGGGCCACGAAGAACATGCTCAGGATGGAGGCGACGACAGCGCGGCGGGGGTTGTTGTTCCGGACGGCCTGGGCAGGCCTGGTGAGCGTCGCGCGCATCCACGCGAATCTACATCAGGGGGGCGGGGGGGGGGGGGGGGGGGGGGGCCCCCCGCCGCCCCCCCCCCCGGGGGCGCCGACACCCCGCGGGCGGGGC
>CAZHRY010000079.1:0-10083 GCA_964535065.1 uncultured Actinomycetes bacterium | reverse complement strand
GCGGATCCCGCTACGCGGGCTCCGCGGCGCTGACCAGCACCGCTTCCGGCACCACGATCACCGGCTCCTCCTCGGGCAGGACGATCGTTCGGTCCTGGGCTCGGCGGAACAACGAGAGGCTCAGCGCGGCGATCGAAAGGAAGGCGACGCCGACGACCGCCATCCCTATCGTGGGGGACACCAGGCCGCCGATCGCGGCGACGATGAGCGCACCCACGAAGTAGCCGCCCTCTTGCACCGCTTCCACTGCAGCGAAGGCGCGGCCGAGGAACGCGTCGGGCGTCCGTTCCTGCAGCAGCGTCTCGTAGGAGACGTTCGCGATCCCGGCGGCGGTGCCGCCGATCAGCCACATGGCGGTGACGATCGGGACGGTGGGGATCAGAGCGGCCCCCAGGTAGGCCAGACCGGCGGCCGCGACCGACACCGACAGGAGTCTCTCGCGAGACCAGCGCCGGGCGGCCGCCGGAGCCAAGGCGGAGCCGGCGACCATGCCGCCGCCCCACGCGGCTGTGAACAGACCCAGCAGCGCGGCACGGACGCCATCGCCGTCCGTGGGGGCAAGGGTTCCGCGCACCAGGCCAAGCTCGAGAGGCTTGTGCGCTGCTACCAGCAGCAGCACGAGTCCCATGACTATCGCAACGCTTCTGACGACCGGGGAGCGCGCCACGAAGCGCGCTCCCTCGACCAGATCGGCGACCGGGCGCCAAGGCTGGCGCTCCTCCGGGTTCGCCACGGGCAGCGCGAGCCCGACAAGGAGCACCGCAGACGCTCCGAAGGAAGCTGCGTTCAGCGCGAACGCGCCCGACGCCCCCATGGTGGCGACCAGGACGGCTCCGATAGCGGGCCCGACCATGATCGCGACGTGGAAGGTCGAAGTGACGACGGCGTTCGCCGTTACCAGCCGGTCGCCGGTGACGAGGCCGGGAAGAGAGCTCATGAGGGCGGGCTGGAAGACGGCGCGGCCGGCTCCCAGCACGATCGCGACCACCGCCAGGTGCGGCAGCCACAGGTTCGGGACGACCAGCAGGCTCGCCACGGCGAGCCCCTGCGTGACGTCGGAGGCGATCATGACCCGCCTACGGGGGAACCGGTCGGCTATGGGTCCGGCGACAAGCGTGCCCACGACGGCCGAAGAGATCGCTTCGAGGCCCAGGATCACCGCCATGACACGGGCCAGGTCGTTGGGATCGTTCTTGGCGGCGACGGCGGTCGCGACCGCCAGCACGTAAGCCCAGTCGCCCACGTTGGAGATGATCTGCGCCAGCCAGAGACGGATGAAGCCGGGGGTGTGCAACAGCCCGCTCAGGGCCGCTCGGGACGTCTCGCGAGACGTGTCCCGAAACGTCCGAAGGGGCTCCCTTTCGGGAGCCCCTGTTCCGGACGGATCGAGCCCCGCGGGATCGGGGCGGTTCGTCGTCAACCGCGACGGACCTTCTTCGGCTTCCAGCGCTTCGGCTTCCAGCGGTTCGCCATTCGGACCCACCTCCTCCTCGTGTGTCCCCACGCCTAGCGGTCGCAGCGCTTCCCCCTCGCGACCACCGCCGTGGCTGCCCTGCTTCATGGGGCCGACTATGAGGAGGGCCGCCAAAAGTGCGCCAAAAGTGCGCCAAAAGCTGCGATAAGGGGTTGACCGCCCAGGTTTCCGGAGAACCGCTGATGCGCCGATAGCCGTTGCTGGGCAAGGCGTACAGCGCCGAGTTCAAGCTCCACCCGGCGAGGGGGCCGAGAAGGTGTCAAGCGACGGGTTCTTCTTGCCCCGCGCGCCCCATCCCGGCCAGCAGGCCCGTTGCCAGGGCCGCGTTGGGAGCCGCGAAGAGCCACCAGAACCAAGCGGCCCCCTCGCCGGTCAGTGCGGTGAGGGCAGTGATCGTGACGACCAGGACGTCGGCGACGATGTATGCCCAGGCCCACCACCAGAGTTCCCCCACCCGCCGGGAGATGAGTACGGCCAGCAGTGCCAGGGCGAGGCCCATGGCGCCCGAGACCCGCACGTAGGCGTCGTCGGGATAGGGCGGTTGTTCGCCGAAGGTCTCCACGACCCATCTCGGGAACGCCAGGACGGCCACGCCGCATGCCGCCCAGAGGCCCGCCTGGGCTCTCAGAGCCAGCGACAGGAGTTTCACGGCACCCCTTTCAGCGGTTCGTCCAGATCGGCCTTGGCGCGGGCTGGCCCGAGCCGGAGTCGGGCCGGTGCGGACCTGATTGGTAGCATACGTGAGCCGCGGAACCTCCCTGGGGTCCGCGCGCGTGCGGCGACCATCCGACCTACCAAGGAGTCAGCCATGCAGCAAGGGCCCAGGGTCGTCGTCGTCGGACTCGACTGCGGCACCCCCAAGCTCCTCTTCGACGACCTCCACGCCGAGGTTCCGACCATCGCCAAGCTGATGCAGCAGGGGATGTACGGTGACCTTGCATCCATCACCCCGCCGATCACCGTCCCCGCCTGGGCCTGTGCCATGACCGGGCAGACGCCCGGTCAGCTGGGGATCTACGGGTTCCGGAACCGCAAGGACACGACGTACGACGGGCTTTCGATCGCGCATTCGGGGTCCATCAAGGCCCCGGCCGTGTGGGACAAGCTCGGCGCCCAGGGAAAGCGGTCGGTCCTGATCGGCGTGCCGCCCAGCTTCCCGCCGCCGTCGGACTTCCCAGGCTGGCGGGTCGGCTGCTTCCTGACACCGCCTTCGGCCGAGAAGTGGGCTTTCCCCCAGGAGCTGGAGGTCGAGATCGAAGAGGAGCTGGGCGGCAAGGGCCAGTACATCTTCGACATCCCCAACTTCCGGCAGGCCGGTATGGAGGTCACGCTCGACCAGGTCTTCAAGATGACCGAGCGCCGTTTCCAGGTGGGCAGGCGGCTCATCAAGAACAAGCCCTGGGACTTCTTCATGCTGTGCGACATCGCGCCCGACCGCCTGCACCACGTCTTCTGGCAGTACTACGACCCGCGCCACCCCCTGTACGAGGCCGGCAACAGGTACGAGACGATCTTCCAGGACTACTACCGGTTCCTGGATAAGGAGCTGGCGAGCTTCCTCGAGCTGGTACCCGACGATGCCGTCACGATCGTCATGTCCGATCATGGCGCGCGGCCGATGATGGGCGGTCTGTGCTTCAACGACTGGCTGATCCAGGAGGGTTACCTCCGCCTGGAGGAGCCCGTTGCCGATGGGCCCATCCCCATCAAGGACGCCAAGATCGACTGGCCGCGCACGATGGCCTGGGGGGACGGCGGCTACTACGGCCGGTTGTTCCTGAACGTCAAGGGCCGCGAGCCGCAGGGCATCATCGAACCGGCTCAGTACGAGGCCGTTCGCGACGAGCTGATCGCCAAGCTCGAGGCCGCTCCCGGCCCAGACGGCGAGCCTCTGGGCACCAAGGTCCACAAGCCCCAGGACGTCTACCCGGAGGTTCGCGGCGTGGCGCCCGACCTGATCGTGTACTTCGGCGACCTCGAATGGCGGTCCGTGGGCTCGGTCGGCAACCCCAGCCTCTACACCTACGAGAACGACACCGGTCCCGACGGGGCCAACCACGACCGCGACGGCATCTTCATCATGACCGGAGCCCCGGGCCAGAAGATCGGCCGCGTCGAGGGGCTGAACCTCGTGGACGTCGGACCCAGCATCCTTTCCCTCTACGGCATCGACGAACCCCTGGAAGGGGCCGTCGGAAGGAGCTTCCTGTGACACACCACGATGAGAAGGGCTTCACTGTCTGGTTCACCGGGCTGTCGGGCTCGGGGAAGTCCACCATCGCCGAGATGCTCTACCACGAGTTCCAGGCGCGCGGGATGAAGACCGAGATCCTCGACGGCGACGTCGTCCGCCAGAACCTGTCCAAAGGCCTCGGGTTCTCCAAGGAGGACCGTGACATCAACATCATGCGGATCGGGTTCGTCGCGAACCTGCTCACCCGCAACGGCGTGGCCACGATCTGCTGCCCGATAAGCCCGTACAAGGAGACGCGTGACGCCAACCGCGAGCTGATCGGCGACTTCGTCGAGGTCTACGTGCACGCCACGGTGGAAGAGATCGCGGAGAACCGCGACCCGAAGGGTCTCTACAAGAAGGCGCTCGCCGGAGAGATCACCGGTTTCACGGGCGTGGACGACCCGTACGAGATCCCGGAGAACCCCGAGCTGGTCGTGGACACGATGACCGAGTCACCCGAGGAGTCGCTCCAGAAGGTCCTGACCAAGCTCAAG
This sequence comes from uncultured Actinomycetes bacterium, assembly GCA_964535065.1. GTDB lineage: Bacteria > Actinomycetota > UBA4738 > UBA4738 > HRBIN12 > AC-51. The sequence continues at coordinate 5,879 of CAZHRY010000079.1, read as the reverse complement.
GAGCTCGGCTACATAGAGTCGGACGAGGTGCTCATCGAAGGCGACCGCGTCCATTCCGGGCTCACCGACCTTCGGGTCCACGAGACCGGCCACGTCGTCAAGGAGCACTGAGGTCACTCGGCCGGGCCGAACGTGCCTGTTACCCTTTCCGCATGTAGGTGTTCGCGCCCACCCGCACGGCGGGTGGGCGCTCGCGCTAGGGGGAGGACATGGAATTCGAGATCGGAATCGGCAAGACGGCCCGGCGAGCCTACGGGTTCGACGAGGTGGCCATCGTTCCCTCCAGGCGGACCCGAGATCCCGAGGACGTAGACATCCGCTGGGAGATCGACGCCTTCACCTTCGATCTCCCGATGATGGCCAGCGCGATGGACGCGGCGGTCTCCCCGGCGACCGCCATCGAGGTGGGGCGCCTGGGCGGCCTCGCCTGCCTGAACCTGGAGGGCCTGTGGACCCGCTACGAGGATCCCGAGGCCATCTACGAGGAGATAGCGTCGCTTCCGGACGAGAAGGCAACGCGCCGGATGCAGGAGCTCTACGCCGAGCCCATCAAGGAGGAGCTGATCGGCCGGCGGATCCAGGAGATCAAGGCGGGCGGCGTCACGGCATGCGCTTCTCTGACGCCGCAGCGGGTGGAGCGCTACGCCAAGCTGGTGCTCGAGGCAGAGCTGGACATCTTGGTCATCCAGGGAACAGTCGTTTCGGGGGAGCACGTCTCCTCTCGGGTCGAGCCCCTGAACCTCAAGGCGTTCGTCCCCTCCTTCGACATCCCGGTGATCGTCGGTGGGTGTGCGTCCTATTCGACGGCTCTGCACCTCATGCGAACGGGGGCCGTCGGCGTCCTGGTCGGCGTCGGTCCGGGTAACGCCTGCACGACGCGCGGCGTCCTCGGAGTTGGGGTTCCTCAGGCGACGGCTATCGCGGACGCGGCCGCCGCGCGCCGTGAGCACCTGCACGAGACCGGCCGCTATTGTCACGTGATCGCCGACGGCGGGATGCGGACCGGCGGCGACATCGCCAAGGCGATCGCGTGCGGCGCCGACGCCGTGATGATCGGTTCGCCCCTGACCAGGGCGTTCGAGGCGCCTGGCCGCGGCTTCCACTGGGGGATGGCGACCTTCCACCCGACGCTTCCGCGCGGCGCGCGCGTCAAGACCCAGCAGGTGGCTTCGCTCGAAGAGATCCTGGTCGGCCCCGCCCATGAGAACGACGGGACGCTTAACCTGTTCGGCGCTTTGGCGACGTCGATGGCAACGACCGGTTATCAGTCGATCAAGGAGTTCCAGAAGGCAGAGCTGGTCATCGCCCCGTCCATCAAGACCGAGGGCAAGACGTACCAGACCCAGCAGCGCGTGGGGATGGGCCACTAGAGCGGCTAGCCATATATATGGGTGGTCTGATATGGTTGTACGGCCATGAAGACGACCCTGAACATCGATGACCAGCTCCTCCGTGAGGCGAAGAAGCGGGCTGCCGAGCAGGGCACGACGTTGACGTTCGTCGTGGAAGAGGCCCTCCGTGGTGCGCTGACCGAACGCGGCGCCCGGCATCGGGGCGACGTGCGGTGGGTCGTCGTCGATGGTGGTCCGCCGCGGGTCGACATCGACGATCGCAACGCCCTTTACACGTTCCTGGAGCGCGGCGACTGATCGCGGTCGACACGAACGTGCTCGTCCACGCGCATCGTCGCCAGTCGCCGACGCACCGTGTGGCGCTTGCCGCCCTCGAACGCCTGGCCACCGGGACCGCTCCATGGGGGATCCCGGTGTTCGTGATCGGGGAGTTCGTCCGCCTCGTGACGCACCCATCGCTGTTCGAGTATCCGAGCTCGATCAGCGACGCCCTCGCGGCGATCGATGGGCTCCTGGGCGCCGACGGCGCGCGCCTGCTGACGCCCGGACCACGTTATTGGTCTGTCCTGCAGGACATGGCTCTCGACGGCCACGCCACCGGAAACTACATGTTCGATGCGCAGATCGCGGCCGTGTGTCTCGAGCGCGGCTTCACGACGATCCTCACGGAGGATCGCGGCTTCCGTAGGTTCACGTCCGTCCGGGTCTTGCGCCTGGGGGACGCCTGGTAGCGTGACGGGGATGACCGAGCCGCGACCGGTCCTCGTCGTAGACCTGGGTGCCCAATACGCACAGCTCATCGCCCGGCGCGTCCGCGAGGCCCACGTCTATTCCGAGATCGTCCCGCACGACCTAACGGCGGCTGAGCTAGCGGCCCGCGGGCCGGCCGGCTTGATCCTGTCGGGCGGTCCCGCCAGCGTCTACGAGCCGGCCGGCCCGCAGGTGGACCCTGGTCTGTTCGAGCTTGGCGTGCCCGTCCTGGGCATCTGCTACGGGCACCAGCTCATGGCCCAGGTCCTTGGGGGAGAGGTCGCCGCCACCGGAGAACGCGAGTACGGGGGCACGACGCTGCGTGTCCGCGACCCCGGGCTCGTCCTGCAGGACTTCCCCGCCACCGACACGGTCTGGATGTCCCACGGAGACGCCGTCACGAGGGCGCCCGGCGGCTTCAGGGTCACCGCCCAGACCGACCAGATCCCGATCGCCGCCATGGAGGACCCAGAGAGAGGGTTCTTCGCCGTGCAGTTCCACCCCGAGGTCTCGCACACTCCCCACGGCCAGGACTTGATGAAGCGCTTCCTGTACGACGCCTGCGGGCTTCTCCCCGACTGGACCCCAACCAACATCATCGACGAGCAGGTCCGAAGGATCCGGGCGCAGGTCGGTGACTCCCAGGTCCTCTGCGCTCTGTCCGGAGGCGTGGACTCGAGCGTCGCGGCGCTCCTGGTGCACCGGGCCGTCGGCGACCAGCTCACCTGCGTCTTCGTTGACCACGGCCTGAACCGCGAGGGCGAGCCCGATCAGGTCGAGGAGACCTTCGGCAGGCACTTCCACGTTCCGCTGGTCCATGTGAAGGCCGCGGACCGCTTCCTCGCCAAACTCGCGGGCATCACCGATCCCGAGCGCAAGCGCAAGACGATAGGCGAGGAGTTCATCCGGGTCTTCGAGGAGGTCGCCCGCGAGCACACGGGCGCGAGGTTCCTGGTCCAGGGCACCCTGTACCCCGACGTCATCGAGTCGGGGTCCAAGACGGCGGCCAACATCAAGAGTCACCACAACGTGGGCGGGCTGCCCGAAGACATGGACTTCGAGCTGATCGAGCCCTTGAGAGACCTGTTCAAGGACGAGGTCCGCGAGGTCGGCGCGGAGCTGGGCCTTCCTGAGGAGATCACCCAGCGTCAGCCCTTCCCTGGCCCGGGCCTGGCCGTGCGGATCGTAGGCGAAGTCAGTGCCGAGAACCTCCAGAAGGTGCGAGGCGCCGACCGGATCGTCCGCGAAGAGATCCGCCGCGCCCGTCTGGAGCGAGAGACCTGGCAGGCGTTCTGCGTCTTGCTCGCCGACGTGCAGTCCGTCGGAGTGATGGGGGACGGGAGGACCTACGAGAATCCGGTGATCGTGCGCGTCGTCACGTCCGAGGACGCCATGACCGCAGACTGGGCCCGGCTGCCACACGATGTGCTCGACCGCATCGCGTCACGGATCGTGCGCGAGGTCCCGGGCGTGAACCGGGTCGCCTACGACATCACGAGCAAGCCACCCGGAACCATCGAGTGGGAGTAGCTCTGCAGGTCCACTATGTGCAGACAGGCGCCAGATGTAGTGTATGGTTATGTGTATGAGAACCAACATCGACATCGATGATGAGGTGCTGCGAGAGGTCCAGCGCCTGACGGGTGCGAGCACCAAGCGAGAGGCCGTGGACCTGGCCCTCCGGGAGCTGGTGGCCAGGTACGAACGAGCGAAGATCCTGGAACTGCGTGGCAAGGTGCGCTGGGAGGGAGATCTGAACGCCTCACGGACGGCCCGTTCGTGATCGTCGTAGACACCAGCGTTTGGATCGATGTCCTGAACGAGCGCGATACGCCTCAGTCCATCCGCTGCGTCGAGCTGCTCGAGGCTGGGGCGCCTGTAGCCCTCACCGATGTGATCTTCACCGAGATCCTGCAAGGACTCCGCTCCGAGAAAGAAGCGCGCCTCGTCGAGAAGCGCCTGCTCCTCTTCCCGACCCTCCGGCTCGGATCGCTCGAGGACTTCTCGCTTGCCGCCCAGCTGTACCGGACGGCGCGGCGCCGGGGCGTGACGATAAGGAGGACCCTCGACTGCCTCATCGCGGCCCCGTGCGTGAGGGATGGGGTTCCGATCCTTCATGCGGACGACGACTTCGATCGTCTCGCGACGTGCACCCCGCTGAAGGTCTTCCGCTGAACGATCAAGCCGGCGGGGCGTCGACCAGTTCGGCCTCCACGATGAGCCTCTGGTAGCTCGCGTACTTCGGGTTGCAGGTCGTCAGTACCAGCGTCGGGTCCGCCGTCTGCTCCAGTACGACGCCCGACCCTTCCTCCGGGATCACGTAGTTGCGTGTGACCTCGTAGGTGAAGGTCCCGTACTCGGTCAGCAGGTCTATCCGTGCGCCGACCGCCACTTCGTCCAGCGCGAAGAAGGGAGCGAGATACGTCGTTCTGTGACCCGCGATCCCGACGCGACCCGTGCCATCCCAGGGGTCGGCCGTGTCGGGGTAGTGGCCCGGGCCCTTCTTCAACGAGGCGTAGTCCGTGCCCTCGACCACCACGAAGTCGACGTCCACCGATGGGATGCGGATGACGCCGTAGGCGCTGCCGGGTATCTCCAGCGTTCCCGGCGGAGGAGCCTCCGAGAGCGGCCGAGGGTGTTCGAACGTGCGCTCCATGCCGACGCGCAGCGAATCCTGGGCGCGCTGCGTCTCCAGGCCGGTTCCCCACAGCAGCCACGCAACGTACCCCGCGAAGAAAGCGGCTCCCATCAGGCAGGCAAAGCCGAACCAGCGAACGGGGGTTCGCCAGTCGAAACGGCGGGGCTCGCGGAGCGTTCCGGCGGCGGCGCTCATACCGACCACGGTACCGTGACCTGTGGCCGCAGGCATCGACCGTTGGTCGAGCCTCGTCCGTCACTTGACCCCCCTACACTGAGCCGGTGACCACGTCTCCCTTGCTCGAAGGGCTCAACGACATCCTGCGCGAGGCGGTCCTGCACACGGAGGGCCCCGTGTTGATCGTGGCCGGGGCGGGCTCGGGCAAGACCCGCGCGCTCACGCACCGGGTTGCCTACCTCCTGAGGGAGAAGAACGTTTCGCCGCATCACATCCTGGCCATCACGTTCACCAACAAGGCTGCGCGCGAGATGGCCGATCGGGTGGAACGGCTCGTCGGCACATCCGCGGCCCGGGGGATGTGGATCCTGACGTTCCACGCCATGTGCTCCCGGATCCTGCGGCGCGAGCACGAGCACGTGGGGGTTCCATCGAGCTTCACCATCTACGACGAGGGCGACACCTTGCGTCTCGTCGCGGAGGTCCTGAAGGATCTGAACCTCGACCCCAAGAGGTTCCCTCCCCGGCAGATGGCGGCCGCCATCGGCAAAGCGAAGGACAAGCTCCTCGGCCCCGCGGAGTTCTCCGACGCCGCCTCGAACTTCTACGAAGAGGCCGCCGCGAAGGTCTACTCCGCGTACGAGACGCGCAAGCGTGATGCCGGAGCACTGGACTTCGACGACCTCATCCTTCGCACGGTGCAGCTCTTCCGGGAGCACCCGGACGTGCTGCACAACTACACCCAGCGGTTCCGCTACATCCTGGTGGACGAGTACCAGGACACCAGCCGGGCGCAGTACGAGCTGGTGAACGGTCTGGCGTCGGCGCACCGCAACGTGTGCGTGGTTGGGGACGCCGACCAAGGCGTGTACTCCTGGCGCGGCGCGACCATCCGGAACATCCTTGAATTCGAACGCGACTACCCCGATGCCCAGGTTTTCCTGATGGAGCAGAACTACCGC
>CAZHRY010000078.1:5200-10399 GCA_964535065.1 uncultured Actinomycetes bacterium | reverse complement strand
GTTGTTGTGGCCGGTGGCGATCACGTCCGCCGTGTGATCGGCAGCGACCGCCCGCAGAAAGCTGTACCGCTGCTGCCGGGCGGCGTCTTCGCTGGGCCGCCTGCCAATCCAGCGTGCCTGACCGGTGACAACCTCCGCGCCACGCTGGACGCCTCGCCCGACACCGACCGCCTCTTCGCGGTGGTCGCCAGCGCCGGCTCCACCAACGCGGGCGTCGTGGACGACCTGGCCGGAGTCGCCGAGGTCTGCCGCGAGCGCGACCTCTGGCTGCACGTCGACGGCGCCTACGGCGGGGCCGGCCTGCTCGCTCCGTCGGTCCGGCACCTGTTCGATGGCATCGAGCATGCGGACTCGTTCATCGTCGATCCGCACAAGTGGCTGTTCGCCCCGTTCGACGCCTGCGCCCTTCTCTACCGGGATCCGGAGGTGGCGAGAGCCGCCCACACGCAGCACGCGTCGTACCTGGATTCGCTGAACGCCCGCCAGGAGTGGAACACCAGCGACTACGCGCACCACCTGACCCGCCGGGCGCGGGGGCTTCCACTGTGGTTCTCGGTCGCGACCTACGGTACCGACGCTTACCGCGAAGCGGTCGAGGCCGTGCTTGCCATCACGCGCGCGACCGCCCGCGAGATCGAGAGGCGCCCGTACCTGGAGCTGGTCATGGAGCCCGAGCTATCGGTCGTTCTGTACCAGCGGCGAGGCTGGTCACCCGAGGATTACGAGACCTGGTGGCGCAAGCTGCTGGCCGACCAGGTGGCCTTCGTCCAGCCCTCAACCTGGAACGGCGAGAAGGTCGCACGCCTGTGCTTCGTCAACCCGAGGACGACCATCGAGCACGTGGCACCCATCCTCGACTCGATGTCCTAGCATCGCTATCCCCGGCTATACGCCGATCGGCGAACCGCCACGAAGCTGACGCCCGATCGCTTCGAGCCTGGCCACGCGCTCTGCGGTCGGCGGGTGCGTCGAGAAAAGCCCGGCGAACCCGCGCCCGCGCAGGCCGGCCAGCGGGTTCACGATGAACATGTGGGCCTCGGCCGGCGAGACGCTCGCGAGCGGTGGCACCTGCTTCGCGGCTACCTCGAGCTTCTGCAGGGCGGACGCTAGGGACTCCGGATCGCGCGAGAGATACGCGCCGGACTCGTCGGCCTGGTACTCGCGGCTGCGCGAAACGGCCATCTGGATGATGCCGGCCGCCAGCGGTGCCACGAGCCACGCCAGCAGCAAGAACAGGGGGTTCCCACCTTCGTCGTCGTCGCCTCCGAAGAAGAAGGCGAACTGGGCTAGGTAGCTGATCGACGTACCGATGGCAGCCGCGATGGAGCCGATCAGGATGTCGCGGTTGGCGACGTGAGACAGCTCGTGGGCGAGCACGCCCCGCAGCTCCCTCTCGTCCAGGATCTGAAGGATGCCCTGCGTCACCGCCACCTTGGCGTTCTGCGGGTTGCGGCCGGTCGCGAAGGCGTTCGGCTGCATCATGTCCGAGACGTAGATCTCGGGCATCGGCATGCCCTGTAGCTGCGACAGCTCGCGCACGGTGCGATACAACCCTGGGGCCTCCCGCTCGGTCACCGGCCGAGACCGCGTGGCCCGCACCGCGATGGAACCGGACCACCAGTACATGGCGAAGTTGAAGCCCAGGCCCAGCGCGAGAGCTATCGTCATGCCCTCGGCGCCCCCGGATCTATCGATCAGGCGTCCGACCAGCACGAACAGCCCCATCAGGCCGGCTATCAGGACCCAGGTCTTGGCCCTGTTGATATGCGGTGTCACTTCCAGATCACTCCTTGGATATCCCCCTGGAACAAGGCTCTCACACCCCGTTCGCTACGTGCAGGATGAGGGTTCGAGGCAGCGGACGCGAGACCGGGGCCGATCAGCCGCCGGACCCGAGGACCGACAGGTCGCCGAGATGCGCGATGGTGTTCGGCAGAACGAATATGGCCAGGATCGCCACCATGGCAAGGGCCACCACGCCCGTCACCAGAACCGGTACCGGCAGGCGCTCTTCGTCCTCCGGCTCTTGGAAGATCATCTCGCGTGGGATCGCCAGGTAGTACACGATGCTGATCACGGAGTTCAGGACCATCGCCACCGCCAGCCAGAGCCCCACCTCGCCACGATCCACGCCGGCCTGGAACACGAGCAGCTTGGCCCAGAACCCGCCCGTGGGCGGCACGCCGGCGAGCGAGACCATGAACACGGTCATCGCCACCGCGAGCAGCGGTGCGACGCGCGTCAGCCCGGCGAAGTCCGAGATCAGCAAGCCACGGTGCCTGCGCGACACGGCCGTCGCGACGGCGAACGCGCCCAGGTTCATCATGCCGTAGATCAGGATGTACGAGACGGAGGCCGAGAAGGCGGCCTCGTTGACGCTCGCGTCGGCCGACACCAGTGCGAAGGGCAGCAGCATGTACCCGGCCTGCGCGATCCCGGAGTAGGCGAGCAGCCGCACCGCCTGCTTCTGCTGGAGCGCCAGCAGGTTCCCGACGCTCATCGTGGCAACCGACAGCACCGCGAACACGGGCGTGAAGAACTCGTGCTCCCCCGCGAAGGCAACGAACATCAGCTGCAGCAGACCGGCGAACCCCGCGGCCTTGGAGGCCACCGCGAGGAAGGCGGCCACCGGCACCGGCGCGCCCTCGTAGGTGTCGGGCGCCCAGAACTGGAACGGAGCCGCGCTCACCTTGAACGCGAACCCGACGACCACGAACAGGATCCCGGCGTCGGCCAGCGTCTGCTTGGTGGGCTCCAGCGCCGCCAGCCCGGCCGCGATGTCGCTCAGCCTGGTCGCCCCCGTCAGCCCGATGATCAAGCTCATCCCGTAGAGCGTGACGGCGGTGGAGAGCACCCCGATGATGAAGAACTTCACGCCGGCCTCGGTGGACCGGACGTCGCCCTTCCGGAATGCGGCCATCAGGAACCCCGGAGCCGAGACCAGTTCCAGCGAGATGAACAGCATCAGCAGGTCGCGAGAGGCCGGCATCAGCACGCAGCCGAGGAACGACGTCAGCAGCAGGTAGTAGTACTCGCCCTGGTAGAAGCCACCCTCGCGGAAGTACCGCAGCGATAGCGCGAGAACCACGACGCCCACTGTCAGGAAGAAGCCCTGGAACAGCAGCGTGAAGTCGTCTACGACGTAGTGACCCCCGAACGTGGAGCGGTCGCCGCCACCGATCAGTGTCAGCACCGCCACCAGGGCCGCCGCGATGCCGGCCAGCGAGAGCGGCATCGCGAACCACTTGAACCTGGCCGGCAGGAAGGCATCCACGATGAGCACGAGAAGCACCGTGGCGCCCAGGATCAGCGCAGGCAGGATCGCGTGGTAGTCGACCTCGGTCACAGGGTCATCCTCCGAAGAACCCGAGCAGCGCCGAGACCGCGTTGTCGGTCATCCCGAACACCAACCTCGGATACAGGCCCAGGGCCACGATCAGGACGAGCAGCGGCGCCCAGCTGACCCACTCGACGGCCAGGACGTCCCGGAAACCGGAGTCCTTCCAGCGCTCGGGAAGGGTTCCCAGGGCCACGCGCTGGAGCATCCACAGGAAGTACCCGGCCGTCAGCACCGTGCCGATGCCACCCATGACCATGAAGATGCGATACAGGCCGACGTTGAGCCCCAGGGCCTCGTTCGGTTCGAACGACGACAGCAGCGCGAACACCTCGCCCCAGAAGCCCGCCAGGCCCGGCAGCCCGAGGGATGCGATGCACACGTACCAGAACACGCCGGTCAGCTTCGGCATCTTCTGCTGCATCCCGCCGCCGATCTCCGCGATCTGGCGCGTGTGGTACCGGTCGTAGATCGATCCGACGTTGAAGAAGAGCATGCCGGTGATGACGCCGTGGGCGACCATCCCGAAGATGGCGGCCTGGATCCCGATCTGGGTCATCGTGGCGATCCCCAGCATCACGAACCCCATGTGCCCGACCGAGGAGAAGGCGATCAGCCGCTTCAGATCCTTCTGCGCCAAGCACGCCAGCGCTGCGTAGACGATCGCGATGGCCGACAGCAGCCCGATCCACGGCGCGTACTTCTGGGCGCCGTAAGGCAGGAGCGGGATCGCGATCCGGATGAACCCGTAGGTCCCCATCTTCAGCATGATCCCGGCCAGCAGGACCGAGCCGATCGTGGGTGCCTCGGTGTGGGCGTCCGGGAGCCACGTATGGACCGGCCACATCGGGACCTTCACCGCCAGGCCCAGAGCCACGGCGCCGAACACGACCAGCTGGAACCCCTGTGTGAACCCGCCCGCTTGGGCGAAGGTCTGCAGCTGGACGATGTCGAACGTGTGCGGGTCCGGACCGCGGAAGTACATGCCCAGGAAGCCCAGCAGCATGAACACCGACCCGAACAGCGTGAACAGGAAGAACTTGATGGCCGCGTACTCGCGGTTGGCCGAGCCCCAGATCCCGATCAGGAAGTACATCGGGACCAGGACCATCTCCCAGAAGACGAAGAACAGGATCAGGTCGAAGGCTATGAACGTTCCGGCCATCCCGGTCTCGAGCAGGAGCATCAGCGCAAGGAACGCCTTCGTGCGCCCTGGCGAGGGGATGTACTTCCAGGAGTAGATGGCGCACAGGAAGCTGAGCAGGAAGGTCAACACGTACAGCGGCATGGAGATGCCGTCGATGCCCACGTGGTACCGGGCCCCGATGGCGTCGATCCACCGTGTGTCGAGCGCGAACTGGAGACCCTCGCCCGCGCCGTAGTCGAACCCGAGAGCCAGCGCCGTCGCGAGAACCAACGCCGCGCCGGTCACCACGATGGCCAGCCCTCGGATCAGACGGTCCTGTTCCTTCGGGATCATCACGATCGCGAGCGCCCCTGCCAGAGGCAGGAACGTCGTGACCGTGATCGCCGAGTTCTCCCAGTTCATATTCCCCTCGCTTCTCAGAGCCTCACGAAGAAGACGGTCAGAGTGAGCACGCCGATGAACAGAGCCACGGCGTACCACTGCACGTTGCCCGATTGCAGGTACTTCAACAGCCCGCCCGACTCACCCGTGATGCGAGCGAGCCCGTTCACGGCTCCGTCGACAAGCGTGCGGTCGATCCACGCGATCAGCCGCGAGAAGCCACGCGCGACGGCGGCGGCCCCGTTGACGATGCCATCCAGGATGTTCTGGTTGGTCCAGTAGACGAAGGCCGCGAGCGCGTCGCGCACCGGCCGGACGATGAACCTGAAGTAGA
>CAZHRY010000078.1:0-5190 GCA_964535065.1 uncultured Actinomycetes bacterium | reverse complement strand
GTTGACGAGCACCTTCCAGGCCGGGCCCAGCGCCGCCTGCAGCGGGTCCACAGCCCTGTGCTCGCGGTAGAGCATGTAACCGGCTCCGATGCCGGCGACCGCCACGAGCGTGCCGACGCCAGCGATCCACGGCACGAACTCACCGGCGTGCACGTGCTCGAAGAACACCCAGTCGCCGAACACCCCGCCGAGCTGGGGGGCGCCCAGGAACCCGACGGTCGCTGTGGCGGCTGCCAGCGCCACGAGGGGGCCGGTCATCGAGCGCGGAGACTCGTGCGGGTGCGCATGACCCGTGTACTCCCCGAAGAAGGTCAGGAAGACCATGCGCGTGGTGTAGAACGCGGTCAGACCGGCGGTCGCGACGAACGTCCAGAAGAGCCAGATCGTGCCCGTCTCGTTAGCGACGGCCAGCAGCTCGTCCTTCGACCAGAAGCCGGCCAGCGGGAAGATGCCCGCCAGGGCGAGCGAACCCAGGAGCATGGTCCAGAACGTGATGGGCATGTGCTTCTTCAGCCCGCCCATGTCCGACATGTTGTTCGAGTGGACGGCGTGGATGACCGAGCCGGCTGCGAGGAACAGCAGAGCCTTGAAGAAGGCGTGCGTGAACAGGTGGAAGAACCCGGCAGTGAAGCCGGCCTGGCCCATGCCGAGGCCGGCCACCATGTAGGCCAGCTGCGAAAGCGTCGAGTACGCGAGCACGCGCTTGATGTCGTCCTGGGCGATGGCCAGGACCGCGGCACCGGTCATCGTGATGGCCGCGATGATCGCAACGGTCTGCAGCACCCAGGCGTCGGCGCTCACGAAGACCTCGAAGAGCCGCCCGACCAAGTAGACGCCCGCTGCCACCATCGTGGCGGCGTGGATGAGGGCGCTGACCGGCGTGGGACCGGCCATCGCGTCGGGCAGCCAGACGTGGAGCGGGAACTGCGCGGACTTCCCGATGGTTCCCCCGAACAGCATGATGGCGGCCACGGCGACGAAGAGCTGGGACACCCCCGGCTCCCCCAGGGCCTCGCCGACCTCCTTGATGTTGGTGGTGGTGAAGCCCGTCGCCGCGATCAAGGCGAAGAACCCGAACATCATCGGAACGTCGCCGATGCGCGTGGTGATGAACGCCTTGATCGCTGCGCTCGAGTTGGCGTGCTCTTCGAACCAGTGCCCGATCAGCAGGTACGAGCAGACGCCCATGATCTCCCAGCCGACCAGGAGCTGCAGGACGTTGTTGGAGACGACCACCACCAGCATCGCGCCCGTGAACAGCGAGAGCACCACGTAGAACCATGTGTAGCGGGAGTCACCGTGCATGTAGCCCAGCGAGTAGACGTGCACCATCAGCGAGACCGCCGTGACCACCACGAACATCGCGGCGGTCAGCCCGTCCACCAGGATGCCCGCCTCCAGGTGAAGCGGGCCGATCGTGAACCAATCGGCGGAGGTCTCGTAGGCACCGCCTCCCTGGACGAAGCTCCACAGCGCCCCCAGCGACAGCACGAAGGCGGCGAACACCGCCCCGATGCCGTAAACCGGCCCCTTGCCCGGCGTTCTCTTCCCGAAGAAGAGGGTCAGCGCTCCGGAGACGAAGGGCAGCAGCGGGATCAGCCACGCGTTCGTGACGAACCAGTTCGCCGCCTTGGCGGCGTGCTCGGCCTCTTCGGCGTGCTCCGTGCCCTCGGCCAGAACGATCCCCAGCAGGTCTACCACTTCAGCAGGTCCACCTCGTCCACGTTGATCGAAGCCCTGTTGCGGAACAGCAGGATGACTATCGCGAGACCTATGCCCACCTCGGCCGCGGCCACGGCGATCACGAACATCGCGAACACCTGACCGGTGACGTCCTGGAGCTGCGACGAGAAGGCGATCAGGTTCAGGTTCACGGCGTTCAGCATCAGCTCGATCGACATCAGGACCATGACCGCGTTGCGCCGCGCCAGCACGCCGTAGATGCCGACGCTGAACAGCATCGCCGAGAAGAACAGGACGAGCGGCAGCCTTACCATCTCAGCTCCCTTCGTCCTTCCGCGACAGCACTATGGCTCCGATGAGCGCGGCCAGGAGCAGGAACGAAACGGCCTCGAAGGGCAGGACGTAGTCGCGGAACATCGCGTCTCCCAGCGTCAGCGAGTCACCGACTGCCGGGGGCGGCGCTACCGCATCGCCGAACGGGAAGGCCGACTGCACGAGCGCGACGAGTCCCAGGAAGGCCAGGCCCGCGACGATCAGCGCCAGGACCCTGTTCTGGTTGTCCAGCGTGTACCGGCCGATGGGGGCCTTGGTCAGCATGAGTCCGAACAGGAACAGGATCACGATCGCACCGACGTAGATCAGGATCTGGACCCAGCCCACGAACTCCGCGCCGAGCAGCAGGTAGGTCGCCCCGGCGGAGAGCAGCGCAACCACGAGGTACAGGGCGGCGTGCACCACGTTGCGCGCGGTCACGACGGCGACGGCGCTGATCGAGCCGATCACCGCGATCACGGTGAACGCGTACTCCTGAGCGCTCACGACGCCTGCTCCTGGGGTGGCTCGGCGCCCTCCTCGAGCTCGGGCGGGGGCAGGACCGTGTAGGTCCACTCCTCGAGGCGCTCCTTCTCGTGGGTCATCTCGCGGATGTCGAACTCGGCGTACTCGAACTCCGGGCTCCAGAAGAGCGCATCGAACGGGCACTCCTCCACGCAGATCCCGCAGTACATGCACAGGGCGTAGTCGATCGCGAAGCGGTCGAGCACCTTCACCGAGCGTGCGCGCCCGCCGCTCGCCGGGTCGTGGGTCTCCTTGTGGGCGTCGATGTAGATGCACCAGTCGGGGCACTCGCGCGCGCACTTGTAGCAGACCGTGCAGTTGCCCTCCTTCAGGGCGATCACGCCGCGCGTCCGCGGCGGGAGGTCGGGCTTCACGTGTGGGTACTGCACCGTGACGGCGGGGCGCAGCATCGTCTTCAGCGTGACCGCCAGGCCCTTCAGCAGACCCTGGCCGACACCCTGCTCGAGCTGCTCGGTCGCCATCAGGTGAGCACCTTCACGAAGGCGGTCCCCAGGATCCACAGCAGCGCGATCGGGACCAGGCCCACCCAGGCGAACCGTTGGAGCTGGTCCTCGCGCAGGCGCGGGAACGTGGCGCGCAGCCACACGATCACGAACGACAGCGCCCCGATCTTGCCGAGCATCATCAGCGGGCCCGGGATCGGCACACCCGGCAGCGGCAGGTAGCCGCCGAGGAACAGCACCGAGGCGATCCCCGACATCACCACGATGCCCCCGTACTCCGCGAGCAGGAAGAAGGCGAACTTGAGGCCCGTGTACTCGGTGTACGCCCCGAAGATGATCTCCGAGTCGGCGATCGGCATGTCGAAGGGCGGGCGCGTGAGCTCCGCGAGCGCCGAGATCATGAACACCACGAACAGCGGGGCGAGCGGGATCACGTACCACACCGTGCGCTGCGCCTCGACGATGTCCACGAGGGAAAGCGATCCGGCCAGCATCACCACCCCCGCGGCGGCGAGCACGAGCGGCAGCTCGTAGGCGATCAGCTGAGCCGCCGCCCGCAGGGCTCCGATCAGCGAGAACTTGTTCGCGCTCGCCCACCCCGCCATCAGGACGCCGATCACCCCGACCGACGACATCGCGATCACGAAGAAGATCCCCACGTCCAGGTCGATCGCGAACGCCGAGTCGCTGAACGGCAGCACGACGAGCGTCGCGATGTAGGGGATCAGCGCCACCGCGGGCGCCAGCGAGAACACGTTGCGGTCCGCGGCCGCCGGGACCACGTCCTCCTTCTGGATGAACTTGACGCCGTCGGCCACGAGCTGCGCCCACCCGTGGAACCGTCCCGCCTCCATCGGACCGAGCCTCGCCTGCATGTGGGCGAGCACCTTGTGCTCCATGTAGCCGACCCCGAGCGGCACGACGAGGAAGAACGCGAGCACGGCCGCGGCCTTCAGCACGACCAGGACCCAGAAGTTGTCGAAGACCTGGTCGAGGATCGACACGGCGGCCTGGGCGGTCACTCCTCTTCCTCCTCCTCGCCCTCGACGGCGCCGGGCCACGGCTTCGCCTCGCGGGTCATGAGGGGGAAGTCCTTGCGCAGGGGATGGCCCTCAAAGGGCTCCGACAGGAGCAGCTTCACGGGCTTGGGGTGACCCTCGAAGCGGATCCCGAGGAGCTCGGCCGTCTCGCGCTCGTGCCAGTCGCACGTCGGGTACAGGTCGGAGATCGTCGGGCAGACCGGGTCCTCGCGCGGCAGACGCACCTTGACGCGGACGTTGTGGCGGTGCCTCGTCGAGTACAGGTGCGTGAGCACCTCGAACCCGTCGGCCTCGAAGTCCACCCCGCCGGTGAAGTCGCAGTAGTCGCAGGCGAGATCGGGATCGTCCCGCAGGAAGCGGCACACGTCCCGGTACACGGAGGCCGGAACGGTCGCCACCGCGTGGCCGTGCTGCTGCTCGAAGGCGGAGATCCCGTCGCCGAACCGGGCCCGGAGGCGCGTCTCGATCTCTTCAGGAGGCAGCGCCATGGAACTTCTCCCGGATGTCCTCGTCCTTGATCTTCTCCTGCAGCCTGACGATCCCGTGCAGCAGGGCCTCGGGTCGGGGCGGGCATCCGGGCACGTAGACGTCGATCGGCACGATCTGATCGACGCCCTTCGTCACCGAATAGGAATCCCAGTACGGACCCCCGCAGTTCGAGCACGAGCCGAAGCTGATCACGTACTTCGGCTCGGGCATCTGGTCGTACACGCGTTTGAGCGCCGGCGCCATCTTGTCGGTGAGGGTCCCGGCCACCACCAGCAGGTCCGCCTGGCGCGGGCCGTGCGCGAAGGGGATCACGCCCAGGCGGATGAAGTCGTTCTTCGAGGTCGACGCGGCGATGAACTCGATCGCGCAGCAGGCCAGGCCGAAGTTCATCACCCAGAGCGAGTAGCGCCGACCCCAGTTCAGCAGGAACTTCACCGGCTGGATCTTGGGCAGCGGGGTGCGCTCAGTGATCAGGCCCACCGGAGCACCCCCTTGCGCCACGCGTACAGCAGGCCGGCCGCGAGGATCAGGATGAAGATCGTCATCTCCACCACGGCCGCGGTCCCGAGCCGCTCGAACACCCGCGCCCAGGGGAACAGGAACACGGCCTCGATGTCGAAGATCACGAACAGGAAGCCGTAGATGTAGTACCGGACCTGGCTCTGCGACCACCCCTC
>CAZHRY010000077.1:4979-10545 GCA_964535065.1 uncultured Actinomycetes bacterium | reverse complement strand
CGCGCGCGCAGCGCAGTGAGCGTGCCGTCCGCCTCGCGCGCGAGCAGCCAGGCATCGAGGTCGCGCGCGCGCTCGCCCGCGGACGCGGGCAGCCAGTAGGCCTTCCAGTCGCGCGTGTAGGGCCCGAGCGTCTCGATGCCGCTCGTGCCCGCGAGCCAGCCCGGCGCCTCGAGCGTGTCGGTGACCGCGGCGTCCGCCTCACCCGCGAGCAGTGCCTCGCGCACCGCCGCGTTCGGCGAGAGCGGCCTGAGCTTCGCCGCCGGGAACAGGCGCCGCGCCGCGCGTTCGAGGTGCCCTCCCGCGTTCACCACGAGGCGCGCGCCGCCGTCGAGGCGCAGCGCGCGGCCCTCGCGTGCGAGCAGAACGAGGCCCGACGTCGTCACCGGCACGCTGAAGCGCCCTGCCAGCGAGCGCTCGGGCCGCACCGTCACGCCGCTCATCACCACGTCGAAGGCCCCGGCCGCGAAGTCGCGGTCCAGCTCGGCCCAGCGCAGCCGGACCCAACGGATTCGCAGCCCGCGCTCGCGCGCATAGGCGCGCGCCACCTCGACGTCGAAGCCGGCGAGCCCGCCGGCCGCGCGCAGCGAGAAGGGGACGTAGTCGCCGCTCGTCCCGACCCGGAGCGCAGGCTCCGCCTGCTCCCGGAGCGCACGCTGCGCCTGCTCGGCGGCCGCAGGCGGCGGGGGCTCGGCGCCGGCGCAGCCCAGCAACAAGGTGGCGAGGAGGGCGATCCGGCAGCGCTTCACGAGGCGGGCAGCCTAGCGTCGCGGCCCCCCGATTTGACCTCCCCTGGGGCGTTCCCTAATCTGCCCGGCTTCCGAGCCCACGGGCCCGCTCGGGCCCGTCCTCCGCGTGCCGCCCGAGGGCCGCGCCGCCGCCGAACGAGGTCGCCCATGCTTTCACTCGACGAGATCGAACAGGGCGCGAGCTGCACCCACAAGAACACGGGCCTCCGCTACACGGTCGTCGCGGTCGAAGAGAACGAGATCCTGATCGAGGCCGAGACCTCCGGCCACGAGCCGCTCACGGTGAAGACCGAGCTGTTCCTCGCCGAGTTCGCGCTCGGCGGCTACTCGGGCGCCCGGCGCGGCCGGCGCAGTGGCGGTGGAGGCGGCCGCAGCAGCGGTGCCCGCCGCTCCTCCTCGCCCCCGACCTCGGCGCCCACCGGCCCGAGGTCGCGCGGCCGCATCAAGAAGATGGTGCGCGACCGCGGCTTCGGCTTCATCCGCGGCGAGGACGGCAAGGAGGTCTTCTTCCACCGCTCCGGCATGGCCGGCTCCGACTACGACAACGTCGCCGAGGGCGACACCGTCGAGTACGTGATCCAGGAAGGACCCCGCGGCGCGCGCGCCGAGCACGTGCGCACGGTGGGTCAGGAGACGGCGGCGTAGTCAGCGCGCCGCGTCTGTTGCGCCGAGCGCTTCGATCAACGCCAGGTCCGTGAGCCACTCGACCGGCGCGTGGTCGTCGCTGAGAACACGCCGATGTCGGGCCGCCGTCTCGATCGGGTGAAGCTGGATCCCGACTGATCGGAGAGGTTCGGGAATCCGCTCCGGCCTCGGCGCCTCGAGGGCGGCGTCCGACGCGAACAGCACCGTGCTCGCGACGGGCCCGCCGGCGGGCAGCCGCATGAAGCGGACGTTCTCGAACACGGCCTGCAGCGTCGACCCCAGGGCTCCGAGCACCCGTCCCGAATCGAGTGGAGTCGCCGCGTTCATCGCGAGAACGCCGCCGGGCCGTAGCTTGCGTCGGCATGCGTCGAAGAACTCGCGCGTGACCAGGTGAGCTGGCAGGTACAGGCCCCTGAAGACGTCGATCACGATCACGTCGAAGAGCTCGTCCAGTGACTCGACCGCGACGCGAGCGTCTCCGATGTCGATTTGGACATCCGGAAGCGAACCGAGCCCGAGGTACATTCGTCCCGCCTCGACCATCGCCGGATCCAGCTCGACCCCGTGCACGAAGACGCGGGTCGTCGGCGCATAAGCCTGCTGGATCTGCCGGGCGACCGTTCCTCCTGCCAAACCGACGATCAGGACCCGTAGCTCGTGCGTCGGCTGCCCAGTGAGAGCAGGAGCGAGCGAGAGCTGGTCCCATGCGCCTCCGGTCACGATTCCCTCACCGGGCCAGACCGACTGGTGGCTCACGGACTCGTTCGTCAGCAGCCACGCCCACCCAGCGGCGTTGCGTCTCACTTGCAGGTAGCCATAGAGGGTCTCGGCCTCGAACACCTGACCCGGGTCTCGACGGATCGGTTCGCGATAGCTCAGGCCCAGCAGCACGAAGGCGAGGACGGCGACGAGCGCACCCTTCGGGCGAAGCGCTCGCAGCGCGCCTGCGCTCGCGAGCACGGCCCCCGAAGTGAGCAGCGTGGTTCGACTCCCCAGCAGCGGAAGCAGAACGAGAGACGCCGCGAAGGTACCGACGATGCTCCCGAGGGCGCCGAGCGCAGCGAGATCGCCCGCGACGCGGCCGAGATCGGCTCTTCCCGCGCCGGCGAGGCGGATCGCATAGGGTGCGGCTGCCCCCAGCGCCAGAACGGGAGGCGCGAAGAGCAGGCTCGATGCACCCAGGGAGGCGAGGTAGCTGCCCACGCACTGCTCGGAGAGCGCCTGCATCGCATCGGCGAGCAAGGGACGCGCGAGGAACGGCACCAGAGCCGTGAGGCAGCCGCCGGACACCAGGAGCCAGCCGAAGCCGCGCTCGCTCGGTCCTCGGTCGGCCAGCCGGCCGCCGAGCCACGAGCCGAGCGCGAGCGCCACCAGGATCGTCCCGATCACGTTGGTCCAGACGAGCTGGCTGGTGCCGAAGGCCGGCGCGAGCAATCTCGGGGCGACGACCTCGGCGGCCAGCACCCCGAACCCCGAGAGGAAGACTGCTACTCGCAGATACAGGGTCACGGCTGATCCTCGGAGTGCTCCCGGTTCCAGGAACGCGACGCGATCGCAAAGCCGATGCGCGCGGCGGCTCGAAGCGGGAGGTCAACCATGGGTTGGTCCAGATGTGCCCGCGCCTGCGCGAGCTCTCGCCGAAGCGATTCGACCGAGTACACCCGCCCCCCCGCGATCACCTCCTCGATAGTTGTGAGTGCGTCGAGGTCTCGTGTGGGGTCTTCCCGCAAGACCAGGAGGTCTGCCGGCGCGCCGACCTCGAGCTTCCCGAGGCCGCTCACGCCCAGCGAGTCGCCAGCGACCCAGGTCGCTGCCGCCAGCGCCTCCTCGATCGAGAGCCCCGAGTCGATCAGGAGTCGGAGTTCGCGGTGAAGGCTGGCGCCTGGTACGACGAAGGGTTGGATGGGGTCCGTCCCGGCGTAGATCCGGACACCGCGTGCGTGCAGGCGCCTGACCAGCTCCTGCATCGAAGCGAGGAGGTTCGAGTTCCCATGCCTTGCGATCGGGCGCCAGAGGGTCTCGCGCCAGAACGCAGGCATGAGGTCGTACGGCAGGCCGCGACCGGTGGTGTCTCCAGCGCCCGCGAGGATCGCCTGACCCTCGAAGACGACCAGCGTCGGTGTATTCGCCATGCCCCGCTGCGCTGAAGCGCGAACGAACTCCTCGATCTCTTCTGGGGTGGCGGATTCGCAGCGCGGGAAGCACACGTGCTGGACGTCATCCAGCGCTTGCTCCGTCAGAGGGAGCGCAGACGTCAGATGCCCCACCACCGGCAACCGGGCCGCCTTCGCCGCGCGCACGATGCCCGCGAGAGCCGCCGCAGAGATTCCTTCGTACACCTTGATGCAGCTCGCGCCTCGAGCGGCGAGCTCCCGCGCGGCGGCCTCGGCCTCGGCCTCTCTTTGCACGACCCGCGCGATCGGGAAGGCCGGAGGATCACCGTCCAGAATTCGGCCGCAGCCGAACACGCGCGGCCCCGCCCGCTCCCCGTTTGCGAACTGGCGCGCGACCTCGAAGCCCTGGTCGTCGAGCGAGCCGACTTCGCGAACGGTCGTCACGCCGTGGGCGAGGAACAGGAGTCCGAACAGGTCGACGAGCCCCGGTGCGAGACGAGGTGGTAGATGGACGTGCATGTCGATGAGACCGGGGAGCACGTAGCGCTGTGCGGTGTCGGAGGCCGCCGAGGGTTCGATCGACTCGATGCGACCCTCAGCCACCACGAGGCGCTGATTCCTCAGGTGGCCGACACCTGGAGTCATGAGCGTGACGTGGTCGAGGATTCGTTCGCTGGGGGACGGCACCGCAGCCTGGGGTGGCCACAGGGTGGTGGTCACCAGCGCGACCATCACCGCGCCCGCCGAAGCCACGCCGAGCCGCACCCGGTGCCTGCGCCTATTCCAGGTTCGGCAAGCGATCAAATACACCGCTCAAGATCACGTAGACCGGCGCCCCCGGTTTCGGGTAGTCGTCGTCGCTGTTCGTAGCCGTGCCGACCAGTTGAACCCCGCGGCCCGCTACGCGACCACCCGATACGTCGATCACCTGTCTGCCGTCGAGGCTGCGAGCTTGGGCCGATTCCGTCGTCAAGCGGATCGGCAGTCGTTTCCAGCCGGGGTTCTCGGGGTGGTCGAGCGTCACCACGACGTAGGCGTCGATCTCGATGATGAGCTGGCCATCCCCACCCAAGCGCATCGCCCCACTCGCGGTGCGCGCCAGTGAGAACTGCATCGACTCCCCGGCGGCGCCGAGCGGGATCGGTGCGATCAGAGCTTCGGACGGCCGCACCGTGAAGCTCAGTGCTCCCGCCGCGCTCGCCGAGGGAAACTCGAATCTGATCTCGGATCCCTCGGGAAACGGATACACCTCCTGGTCTCCGAAGGAGACCACCGAGAACGGGTCGAGGCGAAGGGTTGCCACGAACGGCTCGTTGGCCCAGGCAATCGACGGCAGAAGACCCACAGCCAGCAGGAAGATGGCAATGCGCGCTCGCATGAATCGCTCCTCCCCAATATGGGTGGGATCGGATCGCGACCGATTGTAGCGGCGGCCGCTCCGACGGAGTCAAGGGCAGATTCCTGCTTGACTCGATCGATCGCTTCGCCATAGCCTCGGGATCCGAAGCCTTGCCTGCTCGTTAGTTCCGAGCTTCGGGAGTCCGAGATGCACCGCGTCGTTTCTGCGGGCGTTGCCCTGCTCCTTCTCCTCCTCACTGCCGGCTCCTCGCAGGCAGACACAGGCACCAGTGTCGGCGAGGGTGGCGGCGAGGGCGGCGGTCCCTTTGCCGGCCTGCTCCAGGCTCCTGAGGCGAGTCTTTTCACTGGCGGGTTGACGCAGGTCATCCCGATCCAGATCCCGCCCGGGCCCAAGAACGCCACGCCGGACCTGAATCTGGTCTATTCGAGCGCGGGAGCCGGCCCAGGATTCCTCGGCGAGGGCTGGTCGCTTCCGATGGGGACCATCGAGCGCAGCACAAAGTCCGGCACGACGCGCTGTCTGGGCGACTCGAGCTTCGACAACACGAACGACTTCATCCTCACGCTCAATGGCGCCGTCGTGGAGCTCTCCCCCGCCGGCACGTCGGGCGGTGACCCGAAGTACCAGCCGAGAACCGACCAGTCGTACCTCGAGGCGATTCGGCACGGCAACACCTGGGAAGTGATCGAGCGGTCGGGGAT
>CAZHRY010000077.1:3298-4969 GCA_964535065.1 uncultured Actinomycetes bacterium | reverse complement strand
GATGAGGTACTTCTTCGGTACAACCACCGAGTCTCGCCTATGGAGAAACACCGATGTCTTCATGGCCCTCGACTCGGGTTTCCCCTTCCCCCGGTGCGACTACACGGCCGTATGGGGACTGACGCGAGTAGAAGATCCCAACGGGAATCGCGCCGACATCACGTACAAGAGCGGCAAGAAGACCCTGCTGCCCGACGTCATCTCGTACGGCGGGCACGTGTCGGTGGCTCACCCCTTCGAGGTGAGGTTCTTCTACGAGAGCCACAGCGACCCCAAGACCTCCTACCGGCACGGGCTCGAGGAGGAAGTGACGGATCTGATCGACCGGGTCGAGGTGCGCTCGAACAGCTCGCTCGTCCGGACCTACGACCTCCAGTACGACCACGACTACACCGCACCGCCGAACGGCTGCGACGCCTCGCGAGCGGCGTTGCTCTGCGCGGTCTCCGTCGACGCTCTTCCAACGCAGACGTTCGAGTACTCCCCGGGGGATTTCGGACTCGGCGAGGTCACCGCAACCCAGCCGGCGCCCGCGCCCCCTAGCCAACCGAGTCAGGCCTTCAAGCAGCTGCGATCCGCTACGGCGAACGCCGAGACCAAGACGAGCACGATGGACATGAACGGGGATGGGCTGCTCGACTTCGTCAACGCCAACGACAACGAGCCAGGGTCGTGGGAGGTGTGGTTCGGGAACCGAGACGGAAGCGGATTCAACGTCTACCGAGCCTGGGCGACTCCCGCTGGCGTAGAGAACAACGTGATGCGCGTCGTCTCGGGCTCCGGATCGCCCGCCACCCGCAAGGAGACGATGGACCTGACCGGCGATGGCATTGCCGACTTCGTAGATGCGCATCCGACAACGTACGCCGCGGCAGGAAACAAGTGGGTGATCTACCCGGGCTACTGCAGCACGAGTGATCCCTACGACTGCGGCTTCTCGGCGAGTCCGGTGCTGTGGCCGGCTCCCGAGGCTGAACTCGGCGAAGAGCGGACGAACTCTGGCGGGAGCACCACGATCAAGAAGTTGCTGGACATGAACGGCGATGGGCGGCCTGATCTCGTGAAGTCCTGCACCTGGGACACCCAGGGGAACTGCCCCACGAGCGTGTGGAAGGTCTGGTTGAACAACGGCTCCGGATTCGCCACGACGTACGCGACGGACATGCGCTTCAACCAGGGAATCGCGAAGGCGATCACAGGCAGCGGGACCTCGGGTGGTCTGACCCAGACCGGCCACGACGTCTTCGACTTCAATGGCGATGGTCTCCCGGATCTGGTGGGCTCGTTCAACGTCTACATCAATGATGGCTTGTGGTTCAGGACGCCTGGCATTCCGCTACCCGGGATCCAGTTCGCGCGAACCACGGACGCACAGAGCGGGGAGACGATCGCGGACTTCCTGGACGTGAATGCTGACGGGCTGCCCGATCGGGTCGAGGTGACGTCTGGCGTCTGGACCGTGCAGATCAACCGCGGGACGTCTCTCGCTCCCGCGGTAGCGTGGCCGGGCGCCTCGGGCACGATCCGGAAGAACAACAGGCGGGCGAACACCAAGTGGGACGTCCTCGACTGGAACGGCGACGGCTTCATCGATCGGGTCGATGCCAGCGAAGACCCCTGGGTGATCCAGCTCGGCCTGCCCTCGACAGGGCCTGGCATCCGCCCCTACCT
>CAZHRY010000077.1:0-3288 GCA_964535065.1 uncultured Actinomycetes bacterium | reverse complement strand
ACCCGATCCCGCAACGGGATCGGCGGCGTCAGCGAGACGCGCTACGCACCCAGCACCGCCTACTTGAACACGCGGCTGCCCTTCACGAGCTGGGTCGTGACAGGAACGCGACGGACCGACGGGCTCTGCAGTCTCGCGGTCAGCGACCCGTTCACGCTCACGGGCAATCCCTGCCTCGCGCAGGGGCACGAGCTGGTGAGCACGCTCGAGTACGAGAAGGGCTACTTCGACGGCTCGGAGCGCGAGTTCCGCGGCTTCGGGAAGGTGACCGAGCGCTTTCCGGGAGAACCCCAGCGCTATCGCGTCGTCGAGTTCAACCAGGCGACCCACACGCGCGGGCAGATCGAATCGGAAGAGGTGTGGGCGACGACCGGATCGCGCGCGAGCCGCGAAGACTACACCTGGGCGACCCACGTGCCCGATGGCGGGGTGGATCGCACGCAGGTCTACCTGAGCGAGCACGTATCGCAGATCTTCGACCTCGATACGCCCTCGACCGCCACGCAATGCACGACCAAGCGCAACGAGCTGCCCGACGAGTGGGGACGAGTGACGCGGAGCTGTGCCACGGACTGCAGCGAGTCGGCCCCGGGCGTGTGTACAGGCACTGGTCTGTCCGCTGGCACGGTGATCACCGAAACGAGCTGGGCCGACCTCGGAGCCTCTGGGATCCGTGAGCGCCCGGAGATCGTGACGACGAAATACGTGCTGCCGGGCGCTGGAGGGACGTCAACGCTGACGGTCAAGCACTACGCCTACGATGCGTTGGGCAACGTGACGAGTGTGCGCACCGAGGGTCTCGGGTCGGCGGACGCCACAGTCACGAACCAGTACGACGAGCCGGGCTCCGGCAAGCCCGCGCGCGGGAACATCACGAAGGTGGTCGAGCCGGAGCAGTTCGGGACGGGTGTCGGAACGACGTCGAGCTTCACTGCCGCAACGTCGTATCTGTTCCCGACGACGGAGACCTCCGCATTGCAGCTCACGGCGACCAAGGTCTGGGATCTCCGCTACGGCAAGGAGATCCAGGTGACTGGTCCGAACGGCGAAGTCAGCGTCGCCACGTACGACGCCGCTGGCCGCACTCTCTGCGAAGCGAAGCCGGGTAGCAGCTGCTCGTCGGGCATCCCGACGGTCCAGTACACCTACGTCTGCGCGGGGTCCTCCGCCTGTGGCGCCTCGTCCCCTGCTGGAGGATTCGAAGGCAAGCTGTCGTACGTCGAGGTTCGAACGCGGGAGACGGGTGACGGCAATCCGAACGGCTATCTCAGGACGCGATCCTTCGTCGACGCCCTCGGCCGAGAGTGAGCGACGGCGCAGGAACGTGTCATCGGCGCCGGCAATACGCTCGAGTGGATCGTCACCGAGCAGACGGACTACGACGCCCTGGGACGGAAGGTCCGCGTGTTCGCCCCCTACCAGGCGAATCTCGCCTCTTCGGATGCCGTTGGCCTCGTCGAGGAGCCGGCCGAGCGGAATCCCACCGTTCTGGCGACGCGATACGACTACCTCCTGACCATCGGGGTACCGGACCCGCTCGATCGCCCGCATCGAGTGACGACCCCCGATGATCGCTCCGTTACCACGAAGTACGCTGGCTCGTGGACTCACTCCACCGACCAGGTCGGCAACAGGACGAGCACGCAGCGTGACGCCTTCGGCCGGGAGGTGCGGCGCGAGGTCTACGAGGGCCAGTCCACGCTGATGCTCGAGTACACGTTCGGCTACGACGGCCTCGACCGTCTCCTGAGCTCGAAGGTGGGCTCGGGATCGGCATCCGCGGAGGTCACCTACTCGTACGACGGCCTGGGACGCCAGAAGACCCTGAACGACCCCGACTCGGGGCTGTGGCGAACCGAGTACGACCGCAACGGCAACGCGATCTATCAGGACGACCCGCAGACCGGGCAGCACGTCCAGTCGTGCTTCGACGCGATGAACCGCGTGACGCTGCAGTGCTCGTTCCCGGATGATGCTCAGGCGTCGAATACCACGATGTGCAACTCGGGCTGCGAGGCTGTCGGAGGCACCATCCTCGCGTCCTTCCAGTACGACCAGAACCAGACCGACGAGCAGCTCGGGTGCGGCGGCGCAGGTGGGAAGGGGCAGTTGACTCGGGTGGTAGATGCGGCGGGCCTGGGAGAGGAATGCCTGTTCTACGACACGCGCGGTCGGCTCGTGACCAGCAAGAAGACGGTGGACACGAAGACGGCCACGACCCGCTTCGTCTACGACCCGGCGGACCACATGACGGCGGTCATCTATCCCGACGCCGACCAGGTGGACCACCGCTACCAGGCCGACGGTCTCCCCGACATCATCGAGCAGGTCGTGACGGGCGCGGAGTACGACGCCTTCCGTCGCGCGACGAAGATCACGCGCTGGAACGGCACCCAGGACGACTTCGTTTTCGACACGGCGGGCTCGGACAACTTCCGCCTGCACACGATCGAGACGACCAAGCCGGGCCAGACCACCGCCTACTACCTGGACCTCGACTACGCGTACGAGCCACGCGGGAAGCTCGAGATGATCACCGACAACCGCGACGCGGGCACGGCGCGCTCGAACGCCGTCCTGTACGACTACGACGGAGCGGGTCGCCTGGTCTGCGTGGACCGCGATCCGTCCTCGCCGAGCACTTGCACGCCGGACGAGAGCTTCGAGCACAACAGCCTCGGGAACATCGAGAAGAAGAACAACATCAGCTTCGGGTACATCCCCGGGAAGCCCCACCAGGCGGGAAGCTGGAGCCTTTGGACGTCGATGACCTACGACGCGAACGGCAGCCGCAGGACGAAGACGAAGAGCGACGGCTCCGGCAAGGAGTTCGTCTACGACAGCCGGGGCCTCATGGTGCAGGCGAAGGCGCTCGGAACGGGCGGAACCGTGACGGGCACCCAGACCAACACCTACGACTACTCGGGCCGGCGCGTGATGGTGACGAGCCCGACCGGAAGCAAGACCCGCTACTTCAACCGCTACACCGACTCCACCTCCGCCGACGGCAACATCACCAAGTACTACTTCCTCGGCGATCGCCTCGTCGCCTCCTGGGTGAAGTCCTACCCGGCGCTCACCGACGCGCCGCCGAGCGCCTACCGGCCGGAGCCCTGGAAGGCGCCGGCGGTCGTGCTCTTCCCCCTCGCGGGCGGCCTGCTCCTGCTGCTCCTCGTGCCCGGTTGCCGGCGCGCCTGGAGCGTCTCGCTGCCCCGCGCCGCCTCGCTCTGCGTCGTGCTCGTGTCCAGCGCCGGCCCCGTGATCCTCGTCGCCGGCTGCAGCAACCCG
>CAZHRY010000076.1:0-10934 GCA_964535065.1 uncultured Actinomycetes bacterium | reverse complement strand
CAACGTGCCAGTCGGAGGTGTGAAGTATCCGCATGTCGGCGTCGCCCGCTACAGACCTTCGAAGGGGTCTCCGCCGGCGTCCGGCGCCACCTCCTCCTTCCTGGTCGCCCACGGGGGGAAGGGGAAGGTGACTACGAGCGGCACCGGGATGGCCGGCTGGGAAACGATCATGGTCCCGGGCTTGAGCAGCCGGGCTCGCGCCCTGGTGGTTGGCAGCATCCAGCCGTACTCGGCTCGCTCCGCCTCGGCGGAGTCGAGCCTTCCGCTCACTCGGATCGCGGCGTTCTCGAGCACCTCCGGAGCCACCCTGCTGGCCGTCTGCTGAGCGCTGACCAGCAGCACCCCGAGCGACCGTCCGCGTTGTGCGATGTCTATGAGCATGTCCTTCAGCGGCCCGCGGCCCTCGCGAGGCGCGTACTTGTTCAGCTCGTCCAGGACCACGACCGACAACGGCAGCCGCTGGCCGGTCTCCTCCTTCTCTTGGAACATCTCCTTCAGCAAGGCCCCCACGACGAACCGCTGCGCTTGCTCGTGCAGGCTCTGGATCGCGACCACCGTGACGGTCGCGGCGGCGCGATCGATCCGCCGGCTCTCGCCTGCGCGAACCAGGTGACCGAGCCGCGACGCGGCGGCGTGCATGCGACGCATGAACGCCGAGACCGTTCCCGGCTGCACCCGCGCGGTCCACGCGGCGTCCGGCTCGACCCCGACCCCGTCGGCGTCGGAGGGTTCGAGGTACCCCTCGAGCGCCTCGACGAGCGATGGCAGGTCGGTGATCACGTGCGGGGCCCGGCCGGCAGGGACGGAGTCGCCGGGTTTCCACCTGCCGTCCGGCGCTTCGCGCGGATCCACGAGCGCGATAGCGCCCGGCATGCCCTGCACGTTCACGGCGAAGCGCTTGAGCTGGACCTGCACGCGTTCGCGGATGAAAGGCACCTGGCTGCGCGCGTCGTCGGCATCGGTCAGGCAGTACTCCAGCAGGTCCTCGTCCACGAACTCGCGCGGCGTCCAGGTGAATGCGTCCACGCCGGTGAGCCGGCCGCCGGTGTCGGGCACGATCACGTCGCCGCTCTGCCTGCGCGGAGGCGCCCAGAACCGAACGCTGGGGAAGGGCGTGGGCTCGACTCCCAGGGCCGCCCAGTCCTCACGCGCGCCCTCGTGAGCTTCGAAGCGACCGTTCGGCTTGTCGAGCCACAGCAGGTCCTCGCCCTTGACGTTGAAGACCATCACTCGCAGGTTGGACGCTCCCTCTCCCACGATCTGCGGGGATCCGACGAGCATCCTGAGGAAGAACAGGGCGAAGGACGTCTTGGTGGCCACACCGCTGATGCCGCTGATGGACATGTGGCCACCCTTGCGGCCATCGAAGAAGTCGAGGTCGGCGTGCACGGGCGCACCGTCGCGCCCGATGCCGATGGGGAGGGGACGTTCCATCTCGTCGGCGTACAGGGCTTTGCGACGCTCCTCGCCGGTGGCCCTGAGAACCTCCTCTCCGGGATCGGCGCTCACCCACACCTCCGGATCCACCCGCGTCACCGCTACCCGGGCCGTGCGAACCTTGGCGGCCGGCATGATCCCGAGTTCGGCGATCCGATGGGTGTCCGATTCGAACTGGGCTCCCTCGTAGACGGCTTCGGCTTCGGTGACGACGCCGTAGGTCCGAACCTCGCCCGCCTTGGGCACCTGCGTGTGGACGGTCACCAGGTCGTCGAGCTGGAGGAACTCGTCGTCGTGCAGGACGACACGGAACTCCGCCGTATTGGTGTGTTCGGACCCCAGAACGCGGCCCACGGCTCCGTCGGTCATGTCAGGACGCCCTCCTTTCCGCGGCAGCCGCCTTGAGGGCGCGCTCGACCAGGCGCGCGTCGCCCATGCGGTGCCGGAGGGCGCGCTCCAGCGCGGCGATGGGCACCAGGTTCTGGGGCGCGCGCGCGTCGATGTGCGGCTCGCTGGCGAGCAGGGGCAGCAGGGCAGCCGTGCGATCGGCGAGCAGAGCGGCTTCGGCGACAGGGTGCAGGCCGGACGCCTCACATCGGACCACCCCCGTCCAGGAATGGCCTCCTGGGACCTCCGCGATCCGCACGTACCAGGAGTACCTGAAGAACGCGGTCTGCCCCGAGATCGTGAACATGGGCGTCCTCTGGCCGCACCTGAGCTGTGCGACGGTCTGGTTGCGCTCCGGCGACAGGTAGAGCACCCGGTGGCTCTTGACGTAGCCCACCGCGGAAGCCGCCGAGAACTCGTTGAGAGGCCCGTCTGCTACCACGAAGTGGCCGGGTGGAAGCTCCGTTGTCAGGCGGCCCTCTGCGGTCCTCATCGCCGAGTGGAGCACTTGCACAGGCCCCGAGGGATCGAGGCTGGGCGTCGTCGAATTGCGGTACGGCGGGTCTAGGGGGATCGGCGGGAGGGTCTCCGGGCGGTTACCGGCGAGCACAGCCATCCTCTCGACCTTCTCGTGGGCGACCTGCGAACGGCGTTCCAGGCGATCCCAGAGGACCGCGCCCACCGCGTAGGTGCCGCATATGCCCGGCACGGGCCCCACTTCGGGATCGTCCACCGTGAGGCGGGCATCTACCCTGCGTACCCCGTCCACGAAGGCGACACGATCGACCCCGTCGTCGGTCCCGTCGCGAGGCGCCCAGGCGGAGGTCTCCACCGAGTCGTCCACGGCGCCTTCGGCCGGGGCAAGGGTCTCGTCCAGATCCAGGGGCGCCCCGTACTCGGGCGACCAGGTCTCGACGAAGATGCGCGCCATGGCTCCGGATAGTAGCGGTGGGCGGCGACACGCTAGTCGGGCGCGGTGGGGACGAGCGTTTCGGACCCCTCCCGCCAGGTCCCGCCGGAGAAGGTCAGCACGGTCTCGAGCCACGCGCTGGGACAGCAATGCGGGTCTCCCGGCTCGTACACGGCCTCGCGGACGTGCAGCCCGGGAGGCGACGCCGAGAGGTCGATAGACGTGTCGCATACCTCGCGCTCGAAGACGACCTCACCCGCCGCCAGGTCCACGACCGTGTACGTGCCGCAGGCGCCCGTTCCGCCGGTCTCGGCGAACACGAGCGCGTCGTCGGACCCGTCGCCGGTGGCGTCTCCGGTGAAGGCGGTGATGCCGAGGACGCCCTCCGCCCTTCGGAAGGCGGCACCGTAGACCGGGCGCCAGGGCGCACCCCCATCGTCGAAGCGGCGCCAGGCGGCGATGCCGCGCTCCAGCCGGAAGGGATCGGGACCGGGGAACTGCCAGGCCACGACCATCGCTTCGCCCGCGGACGTGAGGGCGTACCAAGAGCCCGTGAGTTCGGCGGTCAGGGGCATCAGCGCTGCGGGCGGGACGTCTCCCGCGGGAACGTCGTCCTCGAAGTAGGGGGGGACGCCGGCGGGCAGCGACGGCACCGGCGAGGGGGTGGCGGTCGAGGCGGGCGGCGACGTCCCAGGTGCGGTCGTTCCGGGTGCCGATGTCGTGTGCGGAGGCGAACCCTGCGTTGGCGGCGATGTCGCCGGCTCCGTGCAGCCGCCCAGGACGAGGGCGGCGGCGAGGGCCCAGAGCAGGGAGCGTCGCATGCTCCGATGCTAACCGGCGGTTCCGCACCGGCCTGACAGGGATGTCGGCCGGCGTGGGAGGATGGAAGCGCCGGCCGCCGGCTGTGCACGTCAACCACCGAGGAGTGAACCACAAGTGACTGATGCGAAGACCGAGCTTTCAGGGGCGAGGCGGCGGCTCGATACAGCCTCCGGCCCGATCGACATCTACGACCTGGAGTGGCTGCTCGAGCGAACCGGGAGTGGGGCACACCTACCCTTCACGGTTCGCATCCTGCTCGAGGGCCTGCTGCGCCGGGCCGGGACACGCGACGTGAGCGACGAGGATGTGCTGGCGCTTGCCGCGTGCCCCGCCCCGGCGCAGCGCGTCGCCTTCATGCCCGCTCGCGTGCTCATGCAGGACTTCACCGGCGTGCCCGCGATCGTGGACCTCGCCGCCATCCGCAGCGCGGTTGCGCGCTCGGGCGGAGACGCGGCCGCAGTGAACCCCTCGATCCCCGTGGACCTGGTGATCGACCATTCGGTTCAGGTCGACTCGTTCAGGACCGCGCAGGCCTACGAGGCCAACATCGATCGCGAGTACGAGCGCAACTCCGAGCGATACCAGCTGCTCAGGTGGGCCCAGCAGGCGTTCGAAGGGGTTCGAGTGGTTCCCCCGGGAGCTGGCATCTGCCATCAGGTCAACCTGGAGCACCTCGGGCGGGTGGTGGTCGAGAGGGACGGTGTCGCTTTCCCGGACACCCTCGTGGGGACAGACTCGCACACGACGATGGTCAACGGCCTTGGTGTGCTGGGATGGGGCGTCGGCGGCATCGAGGCGGAGGCAGCGATGCTGGGGCAGTCGATGTTCCTGCCCCATCCCGTCGTGACCGGCGTTCGCTCCACCGGCGAGCTTCCTCCCGGCACGACCGCCACCGACCTGGTCCTCACCCTCACCCAGATGCTCCGCGCGCACGGCGTCGTGGGCAGGTTCGTGGAGTTCTTCGGTGACGGACTGTCAACCCTTCCCATCGCCGACAGGGCGACCCTGTCCAACATGTGCCCGGAGTACGGAGCCACCTCCGCATACTTCCCGGTGGACGAGCAGACTCTCGCGTACCTCAGGTTCACCGGGCGCGGAGACCTCGTGGACCTGGTGGAGAGGTACTCCAAGGAGCAGGGGCTGTTCAGGCGGGACGGGGATCCGGCGCCCACCTTCTCGGAGGTGCTGGAACTCGACCTCAGCGCGGTCGAGCCGTCGTTGGCCGGCCCCTCCCGGCCACAGGACCGAGTGTCGCTGGCCGGCGTCTGGCCTTCGTTCACCGAGCGGTACGGAGACCGCAGGAGCGAGCAGAAAGGTGACGTGC
The DNA here is from genome assembly GCA_964535065.1 of uncultured Actinomycetes bacterium. Taxonomy (GTDB): domain Bacteria; phylum Actinomycetota; class UBA4738; order UBA4738; family HRBIN12; genus AC-51. The sequence goes on along the minus strand of CAZHRY010000076.1, from coordinate 6,054 downwards.
GGGACGGAACCGTCGTGATCGCAGCCATCACGTCGTGTACCAACACGTCGAATCCCAGCGTGATGCTGGCTGCCGGCCTCCTGGCCAAGAAGGCGGTCGAGGCGGGGCTGGAAGCGAAACCTTGGGTGAAGACCTCGCTCGCTCCGGGTTCGCGCGTGGTCACCGACTACCTGGAGCGCGCGGGGCTCGCGCCGTACCTGGAGAAGCTAGGTTTCGCGCTCGTCGGCTACGGGTGCACTACGTGCATCGGGAACTCGGGGCCCTTGCCCGAAGAGGTGGCAGCGGCTGTCGAGACCGGTTCGCTCAACGTCGTGGCCGTCTTGTCGGGCAACCGGAACTTCGAGGGGAGGGTCCACCCGCAGGTGAGGGCCTCGTACCTCGCCTCACCGCCGCTGGTCGTCGCCTACGCGCTGGCGGGCCGTGCAGATGTGAACCTGGAGACCGAGCCGATCGGCGAGGGGACCTCGGGTCCGGTCTACCTGAGAGACGTCTGGCCGGCCCCCGACGAGGTGGCGGCGGCGATCGGCGACTCTGTCGCGCAGGAGCAGTTCACGGAGGAGTACGGGCGCATCTGGGAGGGGGACGAGCGGTGGCGCAGCCTCCCGGTGCCCGAGGGCGCGGTCTACGAGTGGGATCCGTCCTCGACGTACGTGCAGGAGCCGCCGTTCCTCGGGGAGCCACCTGCCGTGGGCGACATCGAAGGGGCGCGAGTCCTCGTCATGGTCGGTGACTCGGTCACGACCGACCACATATCGCCGGCGGGTTCGATAGCCGCCGACTCCCCGGCGGGGCTGTACCTGAAGAGCAGGGGTGTCGCCGTCCGCGATTTCAATTCCTACGGCGCGAGGCGCGGCAACCACGAGGTGATGATGCGCGGCACGTTCGCGAACATCCGCCTTCGCAACGCGCTCGCGCCGGGAACCGAAGGGCCCTGGACCACGCACCTGCCCGGCGGCGAGCTGATGTCGGTGTTCGACGCCGCGGAGCGGTACAGGAGCGAGGGTGTCCCTCTCGCCGCACTGGCGGGCAAGGAGTACGGCAGCGGCTCCAGCCGTGACTGGGCGGCCAAGGGACCGTCGCTCCTTGGTGTCCGCTTCGTGATCGCAGAGAGCTACGAGAGGATCCACAGGTCCAACCTGGTGGGCATGGGGATCCTCCCGCTGCAGTACCCGGAGGGCCAGGGCGCGCAGAGCCTGGGGCTGACCGGGCGCGAGGTGTTCAGCGTGCGCGGGCTCGCGGGTGGGATCGAACCGGGTCAGGACGTGGAGGTCGTGGCCGTGAGGGAAGACGGCGAACAGGTGTCCTTCCGGGCGCGCCTCCGTGTGGACGGGGATGCCGAAGTCGCGTGCATCGAAGCCGGTGGGGTCCTCAACCTCGTCCTGCGGCAAGCGTGAGGGGCGCGTTCAGCTCCAAGAAGCCCAGGGGGTGGATGGACCAGGGGTCGATGGCCCCCGATCGCTGAGGCCTTCTCCGTTCACTCGAACGCGCCGGGGGTGGTCGTGTGCCTGGCCAGGTAGGCCGCGGCCTCCGCGCGCCGGGCGACCTCGAGCTTGGACAGGATGCTCGACACGTAGTTCTTGACGGTCTTCTCCGCAAGGTGCAGCTCGTCGCCGATCTCGCGGTTGGTCTTCCCGTCGGCGACCAGCTGGAGGATGCGCTCCTCCTGGGGGGAGAGCCGCGCGAGCTTCTCGTCCTTGAGCAGGTGCTTGCCCTTGCGGAGCCGGTCGAGGACTGCGCTGGTGACGCTGGGATCCAGGAGCGAGTCGCCGGCGCCGACCGCTCGTATCGCGCGAAGGAGGTCTCCGGACTTGACCTGCTTAAGGACGTAGCCCGAGGCGCCGGCCATGATCGATGCGAAGAGCGCCTCGTCGTCGGCGAACGACGTCAGCATCAGGACGCGTGTCGCGGGCTGCTTGGCGCGGATCTCACGGGTCGCCTCGATGCCGCTGCCGTCGCTGAGCCTGACGTCCATCACGACGACGTCGGGCCGCGTACGGTCGGCCTCGCTGACGGCCTCGCTGACGGTTCCCGCTTCTGCCGTCACGACGACGTCGTCTTCGGGGTCGAGCATGGCCCTGATGCCGTCCCGAACGATCTCGTGATCATCGACGATCATCACCCGAAGCGGCGGCTTCTTCCCAGGCACGGGCACATCCTAACCGCGCGCTGGGGCGGGTGAACCATGCGTGTGCGAAGAGCCTTCAGACCCGGCTGTCGCTGCGGCTTCCGTCGACGCCGGCCTCTACGAGCACGGCTTCCCGGACGCGGTCGAGGAAGTCCTTGAGGGTGGCTTCGGCGACCCTGTGGAGGAGCGCCCTGTCGATGGCCCTGCCCAGGGCTCCGAGGGGCGGCGTGTAACGGGCGCTCATCGCCAGCTGCGTCCGGTGGGGACCGAGAGGGGCTATCTCGAGATCGGCGTCGAGAGCGGGGAACAGGCCTGCAGCTCCCGCTGCCTGCCAGCGCAGGGGCACGACGGTCTTGGTCGGCATCGTCACGGGCTTGCCGAGCTCGATCGCAACACGGCGTTGGATGCGCACGTCGTCACCGAAGCCGACCTCCGCGAGCAGGACGTCGCCGCGGTGATTGGCCTCCTTGGCCAACCCGGGCAGCCAAGCGTCGGGGGACCGCGTCAAGGCGGCCTCGACCCTCTCCGAGGCGATGGGTAGCTCGACGAAGTACCTGGCGAACATCCGTGGAGTGTCGTGTACACGGGTAGCCGGTAGCAAGGCCGTAGGTCCCACGGGGGTCGGGACCCCCCCAGGCCCCGAGCGGCCGCTGCGTACGCTAGAGGGGCAGGCGGGCGGTGACGGTCGACCCTTCCCCGGCGATGGACGAGATCGAGAGGTCGCCTCCCATCGCCCTCACGCGGCTCCGCAGGTTCTCGATGCCCATGCCGGTCCGGGGAGCCTCGATGTCGAACCCCACCCCGTCGTCGTCCACCTCCAACAGGGCACGGCCGTCTGCGGCGCGATGGAGGGACACCCGGCAGGTGGCCGCGCGGGCGTGGCGGCCGACGTTTGACAGCGCTTCCCGGGCGATCTGGATGACATCGGCCGCCACGGAGGCGAGCTCGGCCGCCACCTGGTCGTCGATATCCGCGGCCGTGACGATGCCCGACTTCTGCTCGAACTCGGCGCACAACTCGCGCAGGGCCTGGTCGAGCTGACGATCGGCGAGGATCCCGGGCCTCAACCCGAAGATGTAGTTGCGCAGGTCGCGGATGGCCCGGTCGATGTCGTCCACGGCGTTGTCCAGGCGCATCGCGAGGTCTGGATCGTTGGCCATCGCGGCGGCGCCCTGCAGGCCCATGCCCACGGCGAAGAGCGACTGGATGACGCCGTCATGAAGCTCCTTGGCGATGCGCTCACGCTCCTCGAGGACCTCCAGGCGGCCCAGGTCCTTCTGGGCGAGGGCCATCTCCTCGTAGAGCCTCGCGTTCTCGATCGCCACGCCGGCCTGCGTCGCCAGGACCTCGAGCGCTGCCGCGTCGTCCTCGTCGAATACCGCGGCGGACCGCTTCTCGGTCAGATAGATGTTCCCGAAGACCCGTCCCAGGGCGCGTACGGGCGTGCCCAGGAACGAGCGCATCTGCGGATGACCGGGCGGGAAGCCGACGGACCTGGGGTCGGCCGAAAGGTCATCGATCAGCAAGGTGCGGCCTTCCTCTATCAACACCCCCAGCACGCCTCTGCCTGTTGGAGGGTCGCCGATCGCGGCGTGCTCCTGGTCGCTGATCCCCGTCGTGATGAACCTGGCGATGCTGTGGTCGTCGTTCATCACAGCCAGGGCGCCGAAGCGAGCTCCCGCTATCTGGGCCGCCAGATCGACGATACGTTGCAGAACGGCGTCCAGCTCCAGCTCCGCGCTGAGGGCGAGGCCCGCCTCTATCAGCATCCGGCTGCGGTCCCGGGCCGTCGGGAGCTCATCTGCCCTTGTCACAGGCAAAGCGTAGCAACGGCCAGATGTGGCGGCGGCGTGCTGGTGGGAGGCTGGCGGTCCCAGCCGGCGAGGGTCGTTGGCCCCGGGCGCTCGCGATCGAGAGCTCCTACGTTGTAGCAGGAGCCGCCTGGCTCCCGCTTGAGGAGGTGGCCAACCATGGCCGGCACCGTTCGCGACATCATGACGAGGACCGTGGTCGTCGCGCCCCTCGGAGCCACCTTCAAGGAGCTCGTCCGCTTGATGCACGACTTCCGGGTCGGGTCGGTCCCGGTCGTGGGCGAGGACGACACGATCGTCGGTCTCGTCTCTGAGGGCGACCTGTTGTTGAAGCGCGATCCGGAGCTCCTGGAGTGGCACCTGCTCGAAGGTCCCCACCGCCGCGCCGACCGCCGGAAGGCCCTTGGCCGGGTCGCCCGCGACCTCATGTCCGCGCCGCCGATCGTGATCGGTCCAGACGCCACCACGAGTGATGCGGCGCACCTCATGAGGGAGAAGGGCCTGAAGCACCTGCCCGTCGTGGACGATCGCGGCAGGATCCTCGGGATCGTGTCCCGCGTGGACCTGCTCGCCTCGTTCCTTCGGAGCGACGATGCGGTGGCCGACGAGGTGACCCACTTCCTGGCTGCCCGGCTGCAAGATCCGGACGCCGTCTGGGTCGAAGTGCACGACGGCATCGTGAAGATCGAGGGCCTGGTCGAGTACCGAACGCTGGCGCAGCGCATCATCGATCGGGTCCGTCTGATGGAAGGCGTGGTCGGCGTGGATGCCGAGCGCCTGGACTGGGAGGTCGACGACACGGTCGCACCCGTGTCGCCCGTGCCCTGGGTCGGGTTCTGAAGGGCCCGGCCCGGTTCGCGGGAGCCGGTGTCAGGCGGCGGGCGCCGGCTCCCGCTTCATCTCCCGTACCGACCCGAGCTCCGGCCGCGGCTGCCTGAACCCGTACGTCAAGCCGCGCACCAGAACCAGGAACAGCGTCAGCAGTCCCGTGACCGCGTACATCGAGAACATCCATGGACGCTCGCTGTCGGTGCCCGCGAAGACCCCGTGCAGCAGCGAGACAACGAAGACCGGGATGGCAAGCAGGTGCAGCCGCCTCCACCAGGAGACGCCGATGCGCGTTCGCAGCCAGCTCGAGACCGCGACGGCGATCATCCCGTACATCGCGAGCACGCCGAGCCCGACCGCCGCGGGTCTGTATGCCGAGCGGAAGGGGATCATCAACTCGGGAACGGAGAACCGCATGTACTCGTGGAAGGCAAGCAGGGAGACGTGCACGGCCAGCAGGGCCAGGCCGGTGCCTGCGAGGAACGCGTGGAAGTGGTTGGCGGACTGCTTGGACACGCGCCTGGCCACGCCTCCGGTCGTGGCGATCAAGCCCCACGCGACGGAGAGGAACAGGATCACGTAGGCACCGATCCCTGCGGCGCGCAGGAGGATCCAGATGGTCATGCGGCCTCCAGGAACGGCATCGAAACGGCGACTTCGCCATCTCGGGACACGATGATCGCCGGGCAGGGGGGCGCCGACGTGCGCCCGAGCAGCAGAGCCTGGGTGGCGAGCACCTCGGCGCGGGCGCACGTCGGCGCCCACACCGTGGCCTGCAGGAGGTCCGTGCCCGCGGGTTTCCCGGTCCTGGGGTCGATCACGTGATGCTTCCCCGGCGCCCACGACCTCTTGGCCACCGACGATGTGGCCAGCGCGCCGCCGGTGAGTTTCAGCCTGAGCAGCTCGGTTCCCCGAGCCTCGGGGTCCTCGACGGACACGTCGATGGCTGGCGCATCGCCTTCCAGCCTTAGGTCTCCGCCGGCGTTGACCAGCACCCACGGCAGGCCCGTCGCGAGCGCGTCCTCGGCCGCGCGGTCCGACGTCCAGCCCTTCGCGATCCCGCCGAAGTCGAGGTGAACTTCCGGCGGCAGGTGCAGGGCGTCGCCATCCAGGCGGACCTCGCGCCATCGGCCGCACGGCACCGCGGCGTGCAGCGCGCCGCGCGCTCCCGCGAGCACCTCGTCGAAGTCCCTGTCGTACCCGGCCGCTACGAGCGCGTCGTGGACGGTGGGGTCGAACAACCCGCCCGTCCGACGAGCGGCCACCAGCGCCAGCCGAGTAACCTCAGCG
>CAZHRY010000075.1:0-11458 GCA_964535065.1 uncultured Actinomycetes bacterium | reverse complement strand
GATCAGCTTCAGCTCGTGCAGGCATTCGAAGTAGGCGATCTCGGGCTGGTAGCCGGCCTCGACCAGGGTCTCGAACCCGCTCTTGATGAGTTCCGAGATGCCGCCACAAAGGACCGTCTGCTCGCCGAAGAGGTCGGTCTCGGTCTCTTCCTTGAAGGTGGTCTCGATGATGCCGGCTCGGGCGCAACCGATCCCGGCCCCGTAGGCCAGGGCGCGCGCCAACGCCTTGCCGGTCGCATCTTGCTGGACCGCGACCAGCGCGGGAGTTCCGATGCCCTGCTCGTAGGTGCGCCGGACCAAGTGACCAGGGCCCTTGGGCGCGATCATCGTGACGTCCACACCGGCGGGAGGCACCACCGTACCGAAATGGATCGAGAAGCCGTGGGCGAACATCAGCATGTCGCCGTCCTTGAGGTTCGGCGCGATCTCCTCGGCGTAGACCTTCGCGTGCGAAGTGTCCGGCAGAAGGCACATCACCACGTCGGCTTCCATGACCGCGTCCGCTGTGTCCAGGACCCGAAGATCCGCCTCCTCCGCCTTGGCGCGGCTGGGCGAACCTGCTCGCAGCCCTACCCTGACGTCGTATCCGGAATCCTTCAGGTTCTGGGCGTGCGCGTGGCCCTGGGAGCCGTACCCCAGAACCGCGATCTTCTGGTCGCTCAGTACCGCGGGGTCGGTGTCGCTCTCGTGGAAGATGGTTGCCATCTCGGATCCCCTCTCGTTCAGCCCTCGGGAACAGCCGCCTTCAGAACGCGCTCACGGATGCCACGGTCGCCCCTCGCGAGAGCGATGCGCCCCGTCCGCGAAAGCTCGACGATGCCGAAGTCCTCGAGCAGCTCCAACAGCGCCTCGAGCTTCTCGGGCTTGCCAGTGGCCTCCAACGTCAAGGTCGAGTGGGTCACGTCGACCACGTTCACGCGGAACACGGTCGCGATCTCCATGACGCGCTGACGATTCTCGTCTGCCGCGCGAACCTTGACCAGCATCAGTTCGCGCTCGACCGCCGAGCCCGGATCGTGCTCGAGGATCTTGATCACGTTGATCAGCTTGTTGAGCTGTTTGGTGACTTGCTCGAGTGGCTTGGACTCGACATTGACGACGATCGTCATGCGCGACAACCCCTCGGTTTCCGTGGGACCGACGGCCAGCGAGTCGATGTTGTACCCACGCGCCGCGAAAAGACCGGCCACGCGCGTCAGAACACCGGGCTTGTCCTCAACGAGGACCGAGATCGTGTGAAGTGCGCCGTTGCCGTTCATGCGATCGGAGCCTCCGATGGGTCGTTGACCGGCTGCGCCTCTTCCGGTCCCAGGATGATGTCGTCGTTCGAAGCCCCGGAGGGAACCATCGGAAACACCTTCTCCTTGGGATCCACGCGGAAGTCGATGACGACCGACCTGTCCTGGATCGAGTAGGCCTTCTCTATCACTGCATCCACGTCGGCGGGGTCCTCGACGCGGAACCCCACCGCGCCGTACGCCTCGGCCAGCTTCACGTAGTCGGGCACGTTCGGATCCAGCCACACGCCCGAATAGCGCTCCTCGAAGAACAGCTCCTGCCACTGACGGACCATCCCCAGGTAGCCGTTGTTCAGGATCGCCGTGATGAACGGGATCCTCTCGGTAGCGCTGGTGGCCAGCTCCTGCGCGGTCATCTGGAAGCAGCCGTCGCCGTCGATCGCCACCACCCGCGATCGCGGCCTGCCCACCTTGGCCCCCATCGCCGCCGGAACCGCGAAGCCCATGGTCCCCAGGCCTCCCGAGTTGACCCAGTGCCGGGGCCTCTCGAAACCCCAGTACTGGGAAGCGAACATCTGGTGCTGTCCAACGCCCGAGACCAGCACCGTGTCCGCGTCGGCGTGCGCCCTCAGGCGCTCGACGCAGTACTGGGGCTTCAACGGACCGTCCGGCTGTTGGTCGTATCGAAGCGGTTTGGTTCGCTTCCATTCGTCGAGCTGGTTCAGCCAGGCCGTGCGGTCAGGGGGGCCGCCGGCCTCCTCCTGACGCTTCTCCAACTCGGCGACCATCTTGCCGATGACGTCCCGACAGTCGCCCACGATGGGAACGTCCGCTGGGCGGTTCTTGCCGATCTCGGCCGGGTCGATGTCAACGTGGATCACCTTCGCTTCCGGAGCGAAGGCGGAGAGCTTGCCGGTGACGCGGTCGTCGAACCTGGCGCCGAGGGCGACCAGCAGGTCGGACTTCTGCATCGCGGTAACCGCCGTGTAGTTGCCGTGCATGCCCGGCATCCCCAAGCAGAGCTCGTTGGAGTCGGGGAACGCGCCGCGGGCCATCAGCGTCGTCACCACGGGAAGCCTCCCGGCGGTGGCCAGTCGGAAGAGCTCGTCGTGCGCATCGGCCTTGACGACTCCTCCGCCCACGTACAGCAGGGGGCGTTTCGCCTTCAGAATCATCTTCACGGCCTCGACGACCTGGCGCGTGTTCCCCTTGGTCGTCGGCTTATAGCCGGGCAGTGAGACCTTCTCGGGCCACTTCCAAGTGGTCTCGGCCAGGAGAACGTCCTTGGGAAGGTCGATCAGGACCGGACCCGGCCTGCCGGTCTGGGCGATGTGGAAGGCCTCACGGATCGTTTCGGCGAGCTGATCGACGTCCTTCACCAGGAAGTTGTGCTTGGTGATGGGCAGTGTGATCCCCGTGATATCCGCTTCCTGGAAGGCGTCGTTGCCCACCACAGGGGTCGGCACCTGTCCGGTGATCGCAACCACGGGTACCGAGTCCATCTTGGCGTCGGCGAGCGGCGTGACCAGGTTGGTGCCGCCCGGTCCGGAAGTGGCCATGCAGACGCCGGCCTTGCCGGTGACCCACGCGTAGCCTTCCGCCGCGTGACCCGCGCCCTGTTCGTGACGGCAGAGGACGTGCCGGATCGGCGACTGGTCGACCAGCGGATCGTAGATGGGCATCGACGCCCCTCCGGGGATGCCGAAGATGACCTCCACTCCCTCTTGCTCGAGGGCTTTGAGGACGGCCTGCGCGCCGGTGACCTTCATCGGGCTACCGCCTCCCTGTCTTCGACCGGCCCCGTCTCGACGCGGCGCACCTGGGCCTGCAGGCGATGCGCCAGGTTCCGGCAGGCACGCTCGAACTCCCAGGGGGTCCAGTCGCGCCTTCTCGTCTGGAGCGCGTCGGGGGTCTGGACCTCACCCACGTCGAAGCCTCCCTCCAGGTACACGACCTCAGAGGAGAGGTATCGATCGACCACCGCCCGGGTCGAGTTGTCGGCGGTCTGGACGCTCACCTGGCCGGGGCCCTCCCACAGCACGCTGGCGACGACGGTCCCGTCTCGCTCGAACTCGTACCTCATGGTCTCTCCTTCCTTCCGGTCCCCGCTCGCGGTCGGGGCCCTTGCGCTGGTCCGGGTAAGAAAAACCCCCCGCTGGGCGAGGGGCGTCTGGCGCGGGGGTCTGCCGGGCCGTGTGGCCCGCCCGCGCCTAGCTGATAAGTACGAGGGTGCTGCGTCCAGGCACAGCCTTGGTCGACATAGTCATGACAGTGTGAGGGTCGGGTGCGGAGGGTGTCAACCCGTGCCCCTGCCGCGGCCCCGCGGGAAACCCCCCGCCCGGCTCGGCGTCAGACCGTGATCGTGTCTGACCTCGCAGACCTGCACTCGTGCACGTCCGAGCTCGGATCCAGGTCGTCCGGCCTCACCTTCGCGTAGAACGTGTAGCCCGGAGGAGCGTTGAAGGCGACCTCCCAGTCCCCGGACCCGTTCGTCGTGTCGCTGCCCACCAGGAAGTCTGGGCCATCGATCTTGTGATAGACGCGGACCCTCCGGTCCGGGACGCAGTCGGCATGACGGGAGCGAACCTTCCCGTAGAAGGTGCCGCCGCCGTAGTTGATGGTGACCCTCGTCCTCCAGGACGTGTCGTGCGCCCCCGCGCCGGGCACTCCCACGGTCAGGAGAACGACGGCGGCCAGCGCCGCCCGGGCGTAGGCTCTTCGGAGCTTCACGAGAACCCCCTTCGTGTCGGTTGCGTGAGGTCTATCAGCCCGCCGCGTCCGAATCCAGGAGCCCCGGGAGCACAGGACTTCCCGTAGCATCTGCCGGGTGGAAGGGGGAGCGATCGATGCGGGCGGCGTTCGCTGCCACGTGATCGTCGACGGGTGGAGGGCCGTCTCTCCGAGGTTCGTCTTCAAGGGGTACGACGAGGACGTTCACGGCCCGTTCGTCCGTCCCTTCCTCGACGGAGAAGGAAGGCTCAAGGGTCGTTTCGCGTGTCTGTTGATCGACGTCCCGAGCGGTCCGGTCCTCGTGGATGCCGGCGTCGGGCACTTCGCCCCCGATCTAGACGCGGGGAAGGCACTGGGGATCCTGAACGGGATGGGCATCTCTGCAGCCGACATCCGAACGGTGGTCGTCACGCATGGACACGCCGACCATGTGGGAGGGCTTGTGGATGCGAACGGCGAGCTCGTGTTCACCGACGCCCGTCACCTGATGCACACCTCCGAGGTCGCCTTCTGGTCCTCTCCCGAGGCGGAGGCGCTACCCGGCGGCGCCAGCATCCCTGCCGCGACCGCTCTTCGAGCACTTCGGGCGGCCGGTTCACTCGACACGATCCACGGGGACTTCGAGGTGTCGCCCGGCATCGTCGCGATGTGGGCTCCGGGTCACACCCCCGGACACCTGGCCTTGGCCGTCAATCGATCCCTGCTTTGGGCCGGAGACACCATCGTGGCGCCGCTCAACATCTCTCATCCCGAGTGGGTCAGCTCCGCCGACATGGACGGCGAGACGAACGAGCAGACCCGCCGAGCGCTGCTTGAGCTGGCGGCCAGAGAAGGCATCACTCTGGCCGGCCCGCACCTGCAAGTCCTGGGGCTGATCCAGCGCGATGGCGACGTGTTCCGGATGCGCGAGGAGATCTCCCCTTAGGCGAGCCACCTAGGCGAGCTGCACCCAGGTAGCTCCGCCCTTGCAGAACCAGAGACGCTCGTTCTTGTCGACGTAGAGGTCGCCCACCTTGCCGGACGGCGGATGACTTGCCCCTGAGCCGGGCTTCAGCCTCACCTGCGCCCTGTTTCCCGAGAACTCCCCGCCGCGGCCTTTCGCGGAACTGCCCGTGATGGCATTGCCGGCCTCCCGGTGGATGCCCAAGACAGCCGACCCGATCCCGTTGTGGATGGCCAGGACTCCGGAGCCCGTGCCCCCGGCCCTAACCACCTCTCCGAACACGCCGTTCCCCGACTTGGTCGTAGAGACGCCGTACACGGCGCTGAACGGGTTGTCGGGGTTCTGGATATGACCTTCGACGGCGTTCGAGTACTTGCTCTTCGCGTACAGGCCTTGGTAGTCACCAACCGCTGTGATAGCCGTGTTGGAATCGCCCCCATATGCATACAGGGCCCTCCCGTAGGCGAAGTTGTACAGAGCCAGCGTGTTGCGGGCCTCGCTCCCGATGCTGGTCTCGTCAGGGCCGGCGGCGTTGGGCGCGCCCAGCACCACATCCCCATCGGACCCGGCGAACGCCGCTCGTGGGGCGGCCGCCGCCGCGGCAACCCCGGCCGCCGCGGCGGCCGCCAGGCTACGCAGCAACCTCCTGCGCGAGACCACTTGCCGTGCCCTCGACTCCAACCCCCGACCGCGAGCAGCTTCCGACCTTTCCATGGAACTCCCCTCCCACTCCGGACGCTTCACGCTATCCGCGCGGTGGCGGTGAACGCAACCCGAGGTCGCTACTACCGGAACTCGGCGCACGCGTTCGGCACGATCCGGATGTCCATCTCAGAGGCGGGCGTCGGCTCCGGGAAGTCCAAGACCTGGAACCTGTTGACCGGTATGCCGTTCAGCGACACGTAGCGCCGGTCCGGCAGGAGCCCCGAGTAGGGGTCGCCCGAGGACGAGAGGGGGTTGATCGCCTGGAGCGCGAGCCCGCCCCCGTCATCTCCCAGGTACATGCCGTAGGTCTGTAGCGCCTCGGCGATGGTTCGCTCGTAGGGCGTCAAGCCCAGCCTGTCCAGGTTCAGCGTCGGATCGAGCCGAACGCGGGCTCCCTCCGGTATCGCCCACGGATCCCTCGTCATCCCATCGGTCTCGGTGGCCGGCGGGACCGCTCCCGCCTTCGCCGTGTACGGGTCGATGAAGAGGAGCGCGTGGTCGATGACCTGCGCCTCCAGCTCGTCGGGCCAGATCACGCCCGCGAGAAGCGACATCCCGCTGCCCCTCGCGGACAGGCCCTTCGGGAAGACACCCGAGCTCGAGGTGGGAAGCGCATTGCCCCACGCCGCGCGGTATCCCGTCGAGGTCTTCTCGAACCTCCAGAAGTCGTACTCGCAGCCCGTGGACCTGTCGATGATCGCGACGGAGCCGTCGCTGCCGGGGTCGGGCTTCGTTCCCTTGGGCACCGGCACATCGAGCATGGCGTCCTTCGGGGCCCACCCGGCGGTGAACTTCACCCGGACCCGCTGGGTGTTCGCCCCTGCGAAGTAGACCGGGATCGAATACCGCTTCACGGCCAGGACGAAGCGTCCGCCGGACGCCGCATCGACCATTCCTCTGACCATCGCTTTCGAGTTGGGATGCAGGGCCGCGCCGTCGGGGATCGGCGTGTTGAACGGGCTGTCCGCGGCGTACAGGTCGGTCGGCGGGATCGAAGCCGGGAGGCCTCCGGCGGGCGAGGCGAGCGAGATCGCCGCCATCGCTAGTGCTGCCAGCCCGAAGCAGAGCGAACGCCTTTCCATCCAAGAGGTATCGGTTCAGCGGGGCCGGCGGGTTCAGCAGCCGGCTTTCGGATCAGCCAGCGGAATCGATCACCGTCACGCCCGTGAACCGGCCGGTCAGCCCTCGAGGGCGTTAAGGAACTCGTCGAGGTCGGGTGTCACGTTGAACGTGGGCTCCAGGTGGCCCTCCAGGGCTTCGATCGTCTTGTAGCCGTTGCCGGTGACGTAGGCGACCGTCTCCTCCTCGGGACGGATGACGCCCTGCTCGCACAGGCGCTTCAGGTTCGCGATGGTCACTCCCCCGGCGGTCTCTGTGAACACTCCCTCGGTCGAGGCCAGCAGCTCGATCCCCTCGATGATCTCTCGCTCCGTGCACCACTCGATCGCGCCGCCGGTCTGCCTCGAGACCTGCATCGCGAACATGCCGTCGGCGGGCGAGCCGATGGCGAGTGACCTTGCGATCGTGTCCGGCTTCATCGGAGCCACGGTCTCGGCGCCGTCCTTGAACGCCTGAGCGACCGGCCGGCAGCCCTCGGGCTGGGCTCCCGACACCCGGTAGGGCTTCTCCTCGACGGCACCTACGGCGATCAGCTCGCTGAACGCCCGGTGGATCTTGGTGAGCAGCGCACCCGAGGCGATGGGCACGACCACGTGATCGGGCAGGCGCCAGCCGAGCTGCTCGGCGGTCTCGAACCCCAGCGACTTCGATCCCTCGGCGTAGTAGGGCCTCATGTTCACGTTGACGAACGCCCACGGCAGCGCCTCCGCCACCTCGGAGCAGAGCCGGTTGACGTCGTCGTAGTTCCCCTTAACCGCGACGACCTTAGCGCCGTAGGCCTCCGTGGCCAGTATCTTCGCTCTCTCCAGGTCCTCGGGGACGAACACGTAGCAGGGCATGCCCGCTTTGGCGGCCGCGGCGGCGGTGGCGTTCGCAAGGTTCCCGGTGGAGGCGCACGAAATCGCTTCGAAGCCGAACGCGCGAGCCATCGTGATCGCCACCGTGACCACGCGGTCCTTGAACGAGTTCGACGGGTTAACCGAGTCGTCCTTGATCCAGAGCGTCTCGAGTCCCAGCGCATCGGCCAGGCGGTCGGCACGCCTGAGCGGCGTGAACCCGGCGCCCAGGTCAACCCGCTCGATGCCGGCGCCGCCGGGGAGCAGCGGCTGGTAGCGCCAGAGCGACGCCGGTCCGGCTTCGACCTGCTTCTTGAAGTCGTCGCCGTCTATGGACTGCAGGTCGTAGGCGGGCTCCAGCGGGCCGAAGCACTCCTCGCAGATCGTGAGCGGCTCCACCGGGTACTGCTGGCCGCAGATCCGACACTGCAGCGCCGCCGGCGTCTCGATGGCCGAGGTCCTGGTCACCAGGTCAGAGCTCCTTCGGACGCGCTGCCGACCGTTCGCGCGTACTTGGCCAAGGCGCCCTGGGTGTAGCGCGGCTCGGGCGGGGTCCAGGCGGCGCGGCGCTTCTCGAGCTCGGTCTGATCGACGACCACGTCGATCTTCCGGTTGGCCGCGTCGATCACGATCTCGTCACCTTCATGAACGAGCGCGATCGGTCCGCCGACGAAGGCCTCGGGCGCGACGTGCCCAACCGAGTAGCCCTTGGTCGCGCCGGAGAACCTGCCGTCGGTGATCAGCGCGACGTCCTTGCCAAGGCCAGCGCCCGCCACGGCGGCGGTCACGGCCAGCATCTCGGGCATGCCGGGCGAACCCTTGGGCCCCTCGTACCTGATCACGATCACCTCGCCGGGCTGGATCTTGCCCCCGGTCACCGCGTCGAAGGCCTGCTTCTCGGAGTCGAACACGCGAGCGCGCCCACGGAACTCGAGCGACTCGGCGCCGGCGATCTTCATGACGGAGCCGTCGGGAGCAAGCGAACCTCTGAGGATGGCGGTGCCGCCCTCGGGATGGATCGGATCCGAAGAAGGATGAACGACCGTGCCGTCGGGAGCGGGCGGCTGCAGGTCCTCCAGGTTCTCGGCGATCGTCTTGCCCGTGACGGTGAGGCAGTCACCGTGGAGCAAGCCCATGTCGAGCAGCTCCTTCATCACGACGGGGACACCGCCGACGCGGTCCAGGTCGCTCATGACGAAGCGCCCGGCGGGGCGCACATCCACCAGATGCGGGACCCTGCGAGAGATCGCGTCGAAGTCGTCGAGCGACAGCTCCACGTGGGCCTCTCGCGCTATCGCGAGCAGGTGAAGGACGGCGTTCGTGGAACCGGCCAGCGCCATGGTCACCGCGATGGCGTTCTCGAAGGCTTCCTTGGTCATGATCTGACGCGGCCGGATGTCCATCTCTGTGAGGCGAGCGGCGGCGGCACCCGACTCGCGGGAAGCCACCTCGCGCCTGTAGTCGACCGCGGGAGGGCTGGCCGAGCCGGGCAGCGACATGCCGAGGGCCTCGCCGACGGCCGCCATCGTGTTGGCGGTGTACATGCCGGCGCACGAGCCCGTCCCGGGACAGGCGGCTCGCTCTATCGCGAGAAGCTCTGCGTCGTCGATCGCGCCCTTTGCATGCGACCCGACGGCCTCGAACACGTCCTGGATCGTGATGTCCCTACCCAGGTATGTGCCGGGCAGGATCGTTCCGCCGTAGAGGTAGACGGAGGGAAGGTCCAGGCGAGCCATGGCCATCAGCATCCCGGGCTCGGACTTGTCGCAGCCGGCGATCCCGACCAGGGCGTCCATGCGCTCGGCGTGCATCACCAGCTCGACGGAGTCGGCGATCAGGTCGCGGCTCATGAGGCTGGCTTTCATGCCCTCGTGACCCATCGCGATGCCGTCGGAGACTGCGATGGTCGTGAACTCGATTGGGACGGCGCCGCCCTGGCGGACGCCCTCCTTGGCGAGCGCCGCCAGCTTGTCCAGGTGGTAGTTGCAGGGCGTGACCTCGTTCCAGGAAGAAGCGACCGCTACCTGGGGCTTGCCGAAGTCCTCCTCGCTGAACCCGACGGCGCGCAGCATCGCGCGGGCCGGGGCGCGCTCGGGCCCCTCGGTGACTTCCCAGCTGCGGGGACGGCTATGCCCGCTTCCCATCCGGATCCTCCCGGGTGACGTGTCAGAGAGGCCCACACGGTAACAACCAGGGGCGCCGCCCGACCCGCCATCCGTCAACGAGCGTCAAGCGGTGAGCGTCGTCGCCCTTCCTCGTGTCCAGATCCGGGCTCGCAACCCCTGGCTTCACACGGAAACGATGTCGATGCTGCGATCGTCCAGCCGACAGGTGTTCTCATGGAACCCGCTCAACGGGGAGGTGGCCTAGGGGCAAGTGGCCTCTTGACCCGACAGTGCCCGGGGGCTACCGTGCGAAGATGCCGTTGCCCCGAAGCGCGCCGGGGAAGGGATTGCTGACGAGGATCCGGTCGCGGGCGGTCATCGCTATCGCTGTCGCCGGACTGGCGGGGGTGATCGGCACCTCGCTTGCAGCAGCACTGGATGAGGCGAAGTTCAAGGGACTGGAATGCCCACCGGACACTCACTACGCAGCTGTCATCACCTATGACGTGTCGGAAGGTGGCGCCACGACGCCAGCCGAGGCGGTCGCACGATACATGGAGCAGAGGGGAGCGAGCGCGATAGGGGGCTCCACTGAGGGCGCAGGATCACAGGAGCTCGTTGCCGATCCCTCATCCGACGGCCTGGTGTGGCTCCTGAAGGTCGACGGACAGACACGGGCCAGGATCCAGGTCGCGGAGGTCAGCGAGAGCAGCTTCGCCGTTGAGGGTCTCGTAAGATGCGAATAGGCAGCCGCGCGCCGCTGGGGTCGTCGAAGCGCCCTGGCTGCAGCTGCTGACATCTCTTGGCTGGGGGCGGCATCGAGATGCCGTATTCACGTCTGCTCTGCCCGCGCCGCATCGTCCAGCAGACCCTTGGGGGGCCAGACGGACCTCGCCACGTATCTGTAGGTCTCCCCGTTCGAGAGCTTGGCCTCGCAGACGTAGCCGAATTCGGACCACGACCATCCGAGCTTGGTCATCCCCATGGTCAGGTCGTTCGGACAAGGGCCACCCGTGTCCGATCCCACAGCTATCGTCACGGTGATCCACCATGCGGCGAGCAGGGCCGTCAGCGAGGTGACCAAGAAGGCCATCACTCGGGAGCGTTTCTTCCAGGCCATCCTCGTCAGACCCTAGCCGGTGCCGGGCCGATAGGCTAAGGGCCGATGCGCCGGATGGACTTCGAGACGCGGCGGGATGCTTATCCACGAGGGAGCGAACGTGCAACCGGGGGCATCGAAGAGCTAGCTACCCGGTCACAGTGAATCTCAGGGGCGCGTCTTCGGACTGGACGGGCGAGGCACCCTCGGGCGTAACGATTATCGCGACCAGCGAGTAGGAGCCGGGCGGGACATCGGGAACCGTGGCAATCACCTCCACCTCACATATCCCGTCGATGTCAGATGACGCGAGTAGCTCCACCGGACCCGGTAGCTCCGGCTCAGGCTGGTCACCCCCTGGGAGCACAGACGGCCATTCGGTCGGCTCGACGTTCCACCAGGCTGCAGCTCGCCAGCAGGGGGCCGGCCGATGGCGAGCGCTTCAGCCACACGCAGATGACCAATGCCCCCGTCAGGATTCCAACGGCCATGACGATCCGGGCCCGATTCATCGCGCCCTCCTCATCCCCGGGAATACGACTTGGGATGAGAGTGGTGCAGGATGTCGTGGACCGCGGCCGCCGCTCGTTCCTTCACCGGTTGGCCCGCGCGCGCCGTCGAGGCTGCGGCCCTGTCGGTCACGGTCGCCGGCGCGGGCGACGACCCCCATCGGTAATGTACGA
>CAZHRY010000074.1:0-11752 GCA_964535065.1 uncultured Actinomycetes bacterium | reverse complement strand
CGCCGCGGCGAGCCGGTCCCCGTGCTCGCTCAAGAGGCGCTGCACGTGCCCCAGGTCGTTGAACGGAGCAGTGAGGGTGTCGCGCGCTGCCCCCTGCGTCACGCCGGGCGAGCCGGGTATCCCGAAGGTGGCCAAGCCGCTGCCTCCTCCCTTCGCAAGGAGCGCATCGGAGTGGCCGTGGTAGCAGCCCTCGAACTTCAGCACGAGGTCCCGCTGCGTGGCCCCGCGAGCGAGCCGCACCGCACTCATCGCGGCCTCGGTTCCGCTGTTCACGATCCGCACCATGTCCACGCCCGGAAGGGCATCGACGATCCGGGCCGCCAGCTCCACCTCCAGCTCGGTCGGCGCCCCGAAGGTGGTGCCCCGCTCGGCGGCTCTGACGGCGGCCTCCACTATCTCCGCGCGGGAGTGTCCGAACAGCAATGCCCCCCAAGACTGGACCAGATCGACGTAACGATCCCCATCGGCATCGAAGACGTATGCGCCTTCGCCTCTCTCGTAGAACAGGGGTGAGCCTCCGACTGCCCCGAACGCTCTGACGGGCGAATCGACGCCCCCCGGGATCAGTCCCTTGGCGCGCTCGAACAGCTCTTCGGACCTCGACACGACCCCGATGGTACGGGTCAGCCCCCTAGCTTGATGGCCAGAACTCGACGGAGAGCTCTTTCATGGGGAAGTCCTTGACGTTGGCCGTGGCGAGCCGAGCCCCGATGCCGACGGCGGCAGCCGCGATCAGGCAGTCGGCACGCGAGAGGGTGCGTCCCCGAGCGGCGAACCTCGAGTGCCACCACCCTGCGAGGCGACCTTCCGCTATCCCGAGCGGGGCCACACCGAGACCCTCGAAGAGCGCGCCGGCGGCCTCCCTTTCCCTGGCCTTGAACCCCGCGCTGATCTCGAACGCGGAGATCGCGCATACGAAGGGGACGCCTCCCTCAGCCTGCAGCGCCTCCAGCTGATCACGCGTGCCCTTCCGACCTCGGAGCAGGTCCACGAGGACCGTGCTGTCGAGCAGTACCCGGCTCACCGGTCGCCTGCTTCGCTCTCTCTCAGGCGTTCGTCGTGGAAGTAGCGCGCGGGATCCGGATCCCAGGGATGGCCCTCCTCCGAGATGGAGCCGGCCGCGGACCAGATCTTCGCCCAGCGCTTGCGACGTTCGAGTTCGGCTCTTACGCATCGCTCGACGAAGGCGCTCCTGCCTCTGCTCCCGACCTCACGATCGAGCTCGGCCACCAGTTCGTCGTCTACGTGGACGT
The DNA here is from genome assembly GCA_964535065.1 of uncultured Actinomycetes bacterium. Classification (GTDB taxonomy): domain Bacteria; phylum Actinomycetota; class UBA4738; order UBA4738; family HRBIN12; genus AC-51. The sequence goes on along the minus strand of CAZHRY010000074.1, from coordinate 10,499 downwards.
GGATGCGCACGAGGCGCAGTATAGCCCACTAGAAAGCCCACTGGAAAGCCCACTACTCGAGGTACAGGCGGAAGCCCTCGGCCGGGTCGTACCCGATCGCCCTGTAGAACAGGTGCGCCTGAGAGCGCCGCGCGCCCGATACGAGCTGGAGCTTGTAGCACCCGGCTTCACGCGCGCGCCGCTCGACCTCGTTCATCAACGCCCGACCGATGCCCCGCCGGCGGGCTCCCGGCGCCACCATCAGGTTCTCGAGGATCGCCCAGGGACGTCCCTCGTGGGTGAGGTTGGGCATGACGGTCATGTCGCACGTGGCGACCACCTTGCCTCCCAACTCCGCCACCAAGATCGTGCGGCCGGGGGTGGCAAGCATCTGCTCCCAGACCCCTTGGTCCCTTACCGCGGTGGGTGGGTCGTGCAGCAGCCCGAGGATCCCTGCGACGGCATCCAGGTCTCCGGCCGCGGCCGGACGGATCATCGAACCCAGGGCTGTGACCATAGCCGCATGATGCTCCCGTTCGGCGCCGCGCGCGAACCGGGCTACAGCCAGTCGGCAGCGTCCTTGGCGTGGTAGGTCAGGATCAGGTCGGCGCCGGCACGGCGGATCGCGGTCAGGGTCTCGATAACCGCCCGGCGTTCGTCGAGCCAGCCCTGCAGCGCAGCCGCCTTGATCATCGAGTATTCGCCGCTCACGTGGTAGGCGGCCAGCGGGAACCGCGTCTCCTCCTTCGCGGCGCGGACGACGTCCAGGTAGGGCACCGCCGGCTTGACCATCACGATGTCGGCGCCCTCCTCGATGTCGGCTCGGATCTCGCGCAGTGCCTCGTCGGCGTTCGCGGGGTCCTGCTGATAGCCGGTGCGGTCTCCGAAGCGCGGCGCGCACTCGGCGGCATCGCGGAAGGGCCCGTAGAAAGAGGAGGCGAACTTCGCCGCGTACGCGATGATGCCCGTGTCCTGCGCGCCCGCGCTGTCGAGCGCATCGCGGATCGCTCGCACCTGGCCGTCCATCATCCCGCTCGGTCCGACCATGTGGGCGCCGGCCTCGGCCTGCGCGACCGCGATCCTCCGGTAGCGCTCGACGGTGGCGTCGTTATCCACTTCGCCCCGTTCGTTCAGGACGCCGCAGTGGCCGTGGTCGGTGTACTCGTCCAGGCAGAGGTCCGAAACGACCACGGCATCGTCGCCGAAGTCGTCGCGAAGGGCGCGGATCGCGCGCTGGCCTATCCCGTCGGGGTTCCAGGCCTCTGAGCCCTCGGCGTCCTTCCGTTCGGGGATCCCGAAGAGCATGAACGCGAGAACGCCGCGCTGGCGGATATCGCCGGCCTCCTTGCGGAGCGACTCTATCGCGTGCTGGACCTGGCCGGGCATCGAGGCGATGGGCAGCGGCTCGGATATGCCTTCCTTGACGAACAGGGGAGCGATGAGGTCGGCCGCATCCAACGTGGTCTCGCGCACGAGCGCTCGCAGCGCGGGGGTGCGGCGAAGGCGGCGCGGCCGGCTGGCGGGGAAGCCCATGGTCCGGACAGGTTACCTAGCTGCGAGATCCACCGGCTTCGAGCCTGGCTTCCAGACCCCGGATAAGAGCGTCCATCCCGAAGTGGAACTGGCGATCGCAGTCCCACGTGGTCGCGCTGAGGGCTTCGATGATGTACGGGAACTCCTCGGGCGTGAGCTGTGAGAACAGCGCCATGCGGTCTTCGTTGCTCACGTCGCTCTCGGCTCCGGGAGCGAGACCCACCTCAGCCAGGACCAGGCCCATGACCAGGTTCGCCATCGCGTTGAGGCCGTCCAGCGAATCTTGCGGGGAGAAGCCTCCCTTGCGAAGGATGCCGATGCCGTACTCGCTCGGTCTCAGCGCCGCCAGAGAGGTGGCCGGTCGTGTCGCGAGCACGGGGAGGGCCCTGGGGTGGCGGCGGAGCACGCCGCGGTAGATCTCGGCGGCAAGCTTGAAGTGATCCTGCCAGCCGCCGGGAGGTAGCTCCATGTCGAGCGGGATCTCGAGGTACACGGCGTCCACTATCAGGTCGAGAAGAGCGTCCTTGCTGGGAACCCAGTGGTAGATCGCCATCGGGTCCACTCCAAGCTCACGGCCGAGGGCTCGCATGGTCAGGGCGGCTAGACCGTCGCGGTCCACTATCCGCTGGGCGGCGGCGACCACGCGCTGGGGGCTGTGCCGCCGCCGCGTGGTCGCCGCCGCCCCCACCTTCGTCATCAGCTTTCCCACACCTTCTCGTCGGTGAAACTGAACCTCCAGACGGCCACGAGCGCGACCCCGAGCGTCATAGCCAGCACCACCGCGACCGGGCGTAGCGTAGCGCCGAGCGAAGCGCCGTCGAGGACGACCCCCCTGAAGCCTTCGATCATCCAGTAGCCGGGGGAAGCCGGAGCTATCGCGCGCGCCCAGCCGGGCAGGACCTCGACCGGCCCTAGTGCTCCGCCCAGGCCGGCGAAGACCATGGCACCGAGGTTGGTGAGGGCCTGGACCTGGCTCGCGGTCCTCAGCGTGGCGACCATCAGCATGGCCATCGCCGTCATGAACGCGGTCGAGGCGAGGATCAGAAGCGCCAGGCCGGCCCAAGAGCCACGGACCCTCATGCCGAACACCAGGACCCCGATCGCGAAGAGGAGCGACATCTGGACCAGGACGAGGGCTGTCGAGGGCAGAAGCTTGCCGAGCAGCACCTCGATCGGCCGGGCGGCGCTCGCGCGGAGCCTGTCCCACGTGCCCCACCTGTGCTCGGTGAAGAACGCTGTGGCCAGGAACATGACGCCGAAGAAGGCCCACATCACGACCTGGCCGGGGACCACGATCTCGGCCCCGTTGATGCCCATGAATCCCTGTTGCTCGAGCACGGCCGCTCCCGTTCCCTTCAGGAACGCGATCAGGATCAGGGGCATGGCCGTGGTGATGACGATCGGGGCCGGGTCGCGCAGCAGCAACGCGACGTTCTGGCGGAAGAGCGTGGCGGTCCGGCCGCCTGATTCACGCAGCGACATCTTCGTCCTCCTCTTCGTTGTTCATCCGTCCCGTCAGGGCCAGGTAGGCGGCCTCCAGGCTCGGCTGGATGATCTCGACCGCACGCAGGCGTGAGGCTGAGGCACCCAGGTCTTTCATCACCCGCGCGGCGAGCATCGCCGGATCGCCCGAGCTGCGGTGCAGCCAGCTGCCATCGCTCTCGAATCCCGGCATCGCAGGCGGCTCGCCGTCGAACTGCAGCCGGACCTGAGCGGCGCCGTGCCGGGTGACCAGCTCGGACACCGACCCCCGGGCCACGATCCGGCCTCCCTCGAGCACCGCGACCGAATCCCCGATCTCCTCGACCTCGGGCAAGTAGTGCGTGGCGTAGACGATGGCTGCGCCACGCGACGCCAGCTCCTTCACCGCGTCCAGGATCTGCCTGCGCGTCCGGACGTCGGCGCCCACCGTGGGCTCGTCCAGGAACAGCAGCCGGGGCTCGTGGAGGAGGGCCATCGCCGTGTGCAGCCGGCGCTTCTGCCCGCCGGACAGTTCTCCCGCCCGGCGTCCAAGCAGTTCGGTCAGGTCGAGCGCGTCGGCGACCTGAGCGATGCGTTCGCGGAGACGCCGCCCGCGCACGCCCTGGAGCTCGCCCATGTAGCGGAGGTTCTTCTCGGTGGTCAGGACGGGCCAAATCCCGAGGTCCTGCGGGGCGAGCCCGATCGTCGAACGAACCTCGGCGGAGCGCCCGAGAGCGTCCACCCCGCCGACCGTCACGGTCCCGCCGTCCGCCTCTCGGAGCCCCGAAACGATGGAGACCATCGTGGTCTTGCCGGCCCCGTTCGGCCCCAGCAGGCCCGCGACCTCACCCGCCTGAACGTGAAGCTCTATGCCCTGCAAGACCTGGCGGCCGTCGTAGGACTTCATCAGCCCCTCGATCCTCAGCATCTCTCCCGCCTCCTTTGAGGTCTACGTTGTAGAGGTCTACGCTGTAGATATACCTCTACGACGTAGAACTGTCAAGCGGGCTACGGTTCCGGTCATGGAACCCAAGAAGAGTTGGGATGGCTACCGATCGTTCTCCTTCCTGGTACCGGGGGAGGACTATCGGGAGTTCGAGTTGTCGCCGCAGATCGGCAGGATCCCGCCTTCGGTGTATCCGCTGAAGCCCGAGGACGAGGCTCGTGCCGACCGCCTGCTTCGTGGATGCGTGTGCATCTCGCTCCACGATCACGCGGGGATCATGCCGGCGAACCTCGCCGAGAACGAGGAGTACATAAGGCAGGGACGCGAGTTCTACGGGTTCGAGGGGCTAGCTGCCTCGGGCCTCGATGGGGTCTTCGAGAACTTCCTGGACGGGACCGCTTCGATCGTCTCCAAGAACGGCTGGAAGTGGGAGGACGTCATCTACGACCTCGGTATGCACCTGGCCGATGTGGCTCACCAGTCGGTCGTGTTCGTCGCGTCCAGCACCGGCGACATCTTGGAGGCACACCGAACGGGCCGGATAGCGCTGGTGCCTTCGATCGAAGGCGCGGCGCCGATCGAGAACGAGCTCGACCGATTGGACATCCTGTTCGGCCTCGGGGTGAGGATGCTGGGGATCGCATATAGCGAGTCGAACCAGCTCGGCGGTGGCATCAAGGACCCGGGCGACGGAGGTCTGACCTCCTTCGGCCGCAAGGCGGTCACGCGGATGAACCGCCTTGGGATGGCGATAGACGTGTCCCACACCGGTGACGTGACGGCCATGCAGGTCTGCGAGCTCTCGGATCGTCCGGTGTTCCTCTCCCACTCGGGCGCGAGGGCTCTCTTCGAAGAAGGGAAGCTGAAGACCGACGAGCTCTTGAAGGCGGTGGCCGGCACAGGGGGGGTGATCGGAGTCGAGGCTTCCCCTCACACGACGATCACCGCAGCCCATCCACGTCATTCGATCGAGTCGGTCATGGAGCACGTCGAGTACTGCATCGACCTCGTGGGGATCGACCACGTCGGGTTCGGTCCCGATCTGGTCTTCGGCGACCATGTGGGGCTGCACCGGCTCTACGAAGACGCCTTCGACACGGGGGCGGCTGCCGAGCACGAGTGGGTCGAGTACGTCGAGGGTCTTGAGAACATCAGCGAGTTCCCGAACGTGATCCGGTGGCTGGTCGCACACGGCTACTCCGGCGAACAGATCGAGAAGCTCGTCGGGGGGAACGTCCTCAGGGCTTGGCGCGAGGTCTGGGCGTGAAAACGCGCTCGAGCGCCGCGACGAGGCCGTCGGTCGTGTGAGGTTGCGCTACCGCGTGCACCTTGTACCCGTGGGCGCGGGCCTCCTTGGCGGTCACGGGCCCGATGCAGACGACCTTGGGCGCCCCGCGCACCTCGCCTAGAGCCGCGGTGAAGCCGCGCACGGTCGACGCGCTCGTGAACGTGACGGCATCCACTTCGCCCTCGGCCAGGGCGCGACGAGCCTGGTCGGGTAGGGACTTCGGGAAGACGGTGCGATAGGCGTCGACCCGGGCCGGGGTCCACCCCTTGGCGGCTAGGGCATCCTCCAGTCCTTCGGGCGCGATGTCGGCCCTGGCGCACAGGACGCGTCCCCGACCCTTCGGGAACGAGCGAGCCAGCCCCTCGGTGGTGAAGGTACGAGCCACCCGATCGGGCCGGCGGCGAGCCCACCTCGTGAACGCCTCCGAGGTGCCTTCACCGATGGCGGCGACCCGGGCCCGCACCTGCGAGGGCTCCCCCAAGCGATCTGCCAGCATGGCCACCGTTGCCGGAGAGGTCAGGACGATCCACTCGAAGCGGCCCGCAGCCAGGTCTTCCAGGGCGGCGGTCAGAGCGGCGGATCTGGCCGGCTTCAGCTCGATCGCGGGAGCGAGGATCGTCCGGGCGCCACGTTGGTCAAGTAAGCTGACCAATCTGGCCGCTCGCTCGGCCGGACGGGTGACGAGGATGGTCCGGCCGCGCAGCGCGGGCTTCACGCCGAGCGCACTTCCTCGAGTATCTCGCCGGCGCCTTCGTTCAGGAGTTGCGTGGCCGCGAGTTCGGCGGCTCTGCCGGGATCGGCCGCCTCGGCCGCGGCCCGGACGATGCGCGAACCGTCGGGAGCGGCGACGCATGCGGCCAGGCGGATGGAGTCGGCCTGGGCGGCAGCTAGTGCCCCGAGAGGGAGAGCGCAGTCGGGGCCGAGCGCCCGCGATGTCGCGCGCTCGGCGCCGAGGGCAAGTGCTGACGGACGGTGATCGAGCAGCATCAGCACGGCCAGCAGGGCACGGTCGTCCTGCCTGCACTGCAGAGCTAGGCATCCCTGCCCCGGCGCCGGCAGCATCTCGTCGAGACCGAGCGGGCGGGTGAACGCCGGTTCCGCGCCCAGCCGTGCGAGCCCCGCGGCTGCAAGCACGGCCGCATCGACCTCCCCCTCCTCGACCTTCTTCAGCCGCGTGTCCACGTTCCCGCGAAGCTCCGTCACCGAGATCCCGGGGAACGCGGAGAGGAGTTGCGCCTTCCTGCGCAAGCTCGACGTGCCGGCGACCACGCCGCAGCCGGGTTCGGTCTCTTCCCTCATGACCATGACGTCCCGGGGATCGGCGCGCTCGGGCACCGCACCGATGACCAGCCCCTCGAGGTCGGCGGCCGGGAGGTCCTTGGCCGAGTGCACCGCCAGGTCGATCTTCCCGTCCTGAAGGGCCTCGACGATCGTGTCGATCCACAGCCCCTTCAGATCCCCCGGCGAGCTTCCGTCTTGAACTCCCTCATCTCCGGAAGTGGACATCGGGACGATCTCGGCTTCGGCGCCCTGCAGTCGGAGCATCCCGACCACCTGCTCTGCCTGAGCTAGAGCCAGCCGTGAACGGCGGGTGCCGATCCTGACGGTCCTCACGACTCGGGCTCGACCCCCAACAGGTCGGCGAGGAGCTTGGCGTGCGCCTTGGCGGCTCCTGGTTCCGAGCGCTCCTTCAGCTCCACGATCGGGTCGTGCAGCAGCTTGGCGGCGATGCCGCGGGCGAGCGCCTCGACTGCGTCGCGTTCGTCGGGGGTCAGGGAGGCGAGACGGGTTGCGAACCGTTCCAGCTCGGCGCGAACGACCTCGTCCGCACGGCCGCGCAGCGCCCTTATCAGGGGGGCCATCTCGTCGCCGCGCCTGCGAACGACCCACCGGCGCACCTCCTCGGCCACCAGCTCGTGGGCGCGTGCGATGTCGGCGGCCGTCCGGGGGTCGTGGTCGCCGATGCGCTCACGAAGGTTGACGATGTCGATCAGACGGACGCCCGGAAGCGTGGCGCACGAGGGCTCGACGTCGCGCGGTACGGCGAGGTCCAGCAGGATCAGAGGGTGACCGGCGCGGCCGGCCGTCGCCGCTTCGACCTGCGCGCGGCCGATCACGTGGCCGGCCGCGCCGGTCGCCGACACGACCAGGTCCGAGGTCGCCAGCGCCTGGGGCAGTTCCTCCAGCGCCAGGTGCTCCGTCCCGGTTCTCTCCGCGAGCGCCCGGGCGTGCTCCAGGGACCGGTTCAGGATCCTCACCGGTCCTACGCCGCGTCCTCGCAGGTGCTTCACGGCCAGCGCCGCCATCTGCCCCGCGCCGACCACGGTCACGACCCGGCCACCCAGCCCTTCCAGCGCTTCGGAGGCGATCTGCGCACCCAGCTCGACGAACGCGTCGGGAGCCGCACCGAGCGATGTCTCCTGCCTGACGCGCCTGCCCGACCTTCCAGCCGCGTGGAACAGTCCGGTCAGCGCCCGACCTGCCGTTCCCTCCGCCTCCGCCCGCCTGATCGCCTCCCGCACCTGCGAGTAGATCTGCGTTTCGCCCAGGACCATCGAGTCCAGCCCCGCCGCCACAGAGAAGAGATGGTCTGCCGCGTCCTGCTCCCAGTGGGAGTACAGGGGGTCGGCCAGCTCGTCGGGATCCACCTCCCGCGATTCCGCGAGCAGCCGCTTCAGGGCCAGGAAACCGGCGTGATAGCTGGGAACGGACGCGTAGACCTCGACGCGGTTGCAGGTCGAGAGGATCACCGTCTCGTCGAGCTCTTCGATCGATGCCGCGTGCGCATAGGCCTTGCCGAGGTCGTCGGTCGTGAAGGCCAGGCGCTCCAGGAGTTCGATCGGAGCGCGCCGGAACGAAACGCCGATGGTCAGGATGCCCATGGGAATGGCAAGTATGGTAGCGGCCATGGGGAGTAGCCGCGCCCGTGATCTCGGTATCCAGATCGGTTCCGGCACACCCGGTCCGTTGAACGCCATCACCGATGTGGCCGGAGTGCGCGTGGGCCACGCCACTGTGGTGCGCGGAGCCGACGGCGCGCCCGATGCCGTGAGGAGCGGTGTGACCGCCGTCTTCCCGCTCGATGACGACCCGTGGAAGTCGCCCGTGTACGCCGCGACCCACATCCTGAACGGCTACGGCGAGCTGATCGGCGTCAACACGATGAGGGAGTGGGGGATCCTCGAATCCCCGATAGTGCTCACCTCATCGCTCCTCATAGGCAAGGCCTACGACGCGACGGTGAAGTGGATCGCCGGTCGCGACAGAGAGGCCGGCGAGGCGGTCATGCCCTGCGTCACCGAGTGCGACGACTCGTGGCTATCTGCCGTTCTCTCCGAGCCCCTTTCGAACGAGGACGTCTGGGCCGCCCTGGATGCGGCGTCGGCCGGCCCGGTGCCGGAAGGCAACGTCGGCTCGGGCACAGGCATGCAGTGCTTCGACTTCAAGGGAGGCATCGGAACCGCCTCCCGGGTGATCGGTCCGGAGCACGGCGGCCACACGGTCGGCGTCATGGTCATGACTAACCACGGCGATCGGGAACATCTGCTGATAGACGGGGTTCGCGTGGGAGAGCGGATCGAGGACCTCATGCCCGAGGAGCACAGCGAGGGCTCGTGCATCGTGGTGCTCGCCACCGACGCTCAGATGCTGCCGCACCAACTACGGCGGGTCGCCGAGCGCGCCGGGATGGGACTGGCGCGAGGAGGCTCGCACGCCTCCAACTCGTCCGGGGAGCAGTTCATCGCCTTCTCGACCGCGAACCGCGTGCCGACCCGCGACCGCACCTACCAGCCCGCCGCCGTTGCCGACGGCTACTTCGGTGGGAGGGTTCTCTCGGCGGTGTTCCGTGCCGCGATCGAGGCGACCGAGGAAGCCGTGGTCAACGCCCTGTTCGCCGCGCAGACCATGACCGGTCGCGACGGCCACACCCTTCATGCCCTGCCTGTGGACAGGGCCCTGGAGATCCTTCGCCAGGCGGGGCGCCTCGGCCGCTGAACCTCCGCCGGATACAATCGCCCCGGAGACGTGCCTGAGTGGCCGAAAGGAGCCGCCTGCTAAGCGGTTAGGGGGTGTTGAGCTCCCTCCCGGGTTCGAATCCCGGCGTCTCCGCCAGCCATGGCCGCAGGTCGGACCGGGCTGCGGTCGCGAGGGCGCCTGGTCCTTTCCCTAGGGGATAGAGAGGTTGACCCGCGCTGGTCGGTGTCGCCGCAGGAAAGGATCAGGGATCCCGAGGCGAGCCCGAGAGCGTCGCTCCCAGAGCATCTGGGAAGCGATGGGATAGGCTCTCTCGGGCCGTGGCGCGCGAGGGACTTGGGGCGATCGTCGATCGGATGGGCGGCGAGATCCGCCTGGGGCCGATCGTCGTGGACGACCCAGGACCGGGCGAAGTGCTCGTGCGGGTCGTGGCGAACGGGATCTGCCACTCGGACCACTGGGCCATCCACAACGGGAACTGGGGCGAGCCGTTCCCGATGCTCCTCGGCCACGAGGCGGCCGGCGTCGTCGAACAGACCGGTGAGGGCGTCGAGAGCCTCGTGTCCGGCGACCACGTGGTTCTCGCCTGGGCGGTCCCGTGCGGAACATGCCCCCTGTGCCTTCGTGGTCAGGCGCGCCGGTGCGCGCATGCCTGGTCGCAGCCTCCCCGGATACGCGACGCGCGCACCGGCGCGCCCCTCATCGGGACCCTTGCCATAGGCGGTCTCTCTACGCACACCGTGGTTGAGGCCGAGCGCGCTATCCGCGTTCCGCGCGAAGCCGACCTGACTCGGGTCTGCCTTCTCGGTTGCGGCGCCTCCACCGGCGTGGGCGCCGCCGTGAACACCGCCGGAGTGTGGCCCGGGGCCACCGTCGCCGTGATCGGCCTCGGTGGTATCGGGATGTCGGCGCTGATGGGCGCCAAGATCGCCGGTGCATCGCGCCTGGTCGCCATCGACCTGGTCCCGTGGAAACTCGAGGCCGTGATGAAGCTCGGCGCTACCGATGCGGTGGACGCTTCGCGGGGCGACGTGGTTGCGGCCGTGCGGGAGTTGACGGGCGGTGTTGACGTGGCGTTCGAAGCCACGGGGAACGCCGAGGTCGTGTCCCAGGCCGTGGGGATGCTGGGCCGGGGCGGTGTGGCGGTAGCCATAGGCGTGCCTAAGCCCGCTTCGTCCGTGACGCTGGCCTGGGGTGACGGGCCGGCCGAGGCCGCCTACCCGAACAAGGCGTCGCTGCTGGTCACCGACGGTGGCGATCCGCTGCCGGCCGAGGACTTCGCGGTCTGGATCGACTGGTACCTGGAGGGCCGCTTGG
>CAZHRY010000073.1:0-12267 GCA_964535065.1 uncultured Actinomycetes bacterium | reverse complement strand
GCATGTCGGAGGTCTATTCGGAGGAGCTTCCGGGCGTTCCGGTCGTGGCGGTGGGCGGCCCGTGCCTGGCCGCCGAGCTGGCCGAAGGCCTGCCGACGGCCGGCGTCTGGGCCGCGGCGACCGAGGACCTGGCGCGTGAGGCCGGCAAGCCCTTCGACGACCACCACTACCAGCTCGTCTACACCGACGATGTCGCCGGGGTCGAGCTGTGCGCGATGATGAAGAACGTGGCTGCGATCGGACTCGGGATGCTCGACGGTCTCGGCAAGCCCTCCGGGGAGGACTTCAAGAACGCGAAGGCCGCCCTGTTCACGAAGGCGGCTCATGAGATCGTGGAACTCGTCACGGCTCTAGGCGGCCGGGCGGAGACGGCGTTCGGGCTGGCAGGCGTGGGCGACCAGCTCGTCACGTCGCTCGGCGGCCGCAACCGCCTCTTCGGCGAGCTGGTGGGTGCCGGCGACCCACCCATGGATACATTGGCGGCGCTCGGATCGCGGGGCATGACGATCGAAGGGGTGGACTCGACCCGCGAGGTCGCGCGCCTCTCCGCCGAGCTTGGCCTCGAGCTTCCGTATCACTCGGCCGTGCACCGCGTCCTGTTCGACGGTGCGGACCCACACGACATCCTGGAGGTGCTCAGATGAGACAGCTTCCCGACCGCAACCTGGCCATGGAACTGGTGCGTGTAACCGAGGCCGCGGCGCTCGCCGCCGGCCGTTGGGTGGGCCGCGGCGACAAGAACGCCGCCGACCAGGCAGCCGTGGATGCCATGCGGCTCATGATCGACTCGGTATCGATGGACGGCGTGGTCGTGATCGGCGAAGGCGAGAAAGACGAGGCGCCGATGCTCTTCAACGGCGAGCGCGTCGGCATCGGCATCGGCCCCGAAACCGACGTCGCGGTGGACCCGATAGACGGCACGCGCTTGACCAGCGTGGGCCAGCCCAACGCCCTGTCGGTGATCGCGCTCGCGCCCCGTGGGTCGATGTTCTTCCCGGGCGCCGCCATGTACATGGAGAAGATCGCGACCGGCTCGGAGGCGGCAGACGCGATCGACATCGAGGCCCCCGTCGCGGAGAACATCCGCCAGGTTGCCAAGGCGAAGGGCAAGAAGCCGGAGGAGGTCACCGTCACGATCCTGGACCGCGACCGCCACGCAGAGATGATCAGCGAGATACGCGAGGCGGGAGCCCGCGTGTTCCTGATCACCGACGGAGACGTCGCCGGCGCGATCGTTGCCGCTGCTCCGCGCACCGAAGTGGACCTGCTGATAGGGATCGGGGGAACCCCGGAGGGAGTCGTCGCCGCCGCCGCGCTCAAGGGCCTCGGGGGAGCGATCCAAGGCAAGCTCTACCCAAGGAACGACGCCGAGCGGCAGAAGCTGATCGACGAGGGCTTCGACCTCGCCCAGGTTCTGACGACCGAGGACCTGGTGGCCGGCGACGACGTGTTCTTCGCCGCGACCGGGATAACCGATGGCTACCTGCTGGACGGGGTCAAGTACTGGCCGGACGGAGCCACCACCTACTCGATGGTCACTCGCTCACGGTCGGGCACGCTGCGCTACATCGAGTCCGAGCATCGTTTCGAGAAACTGGAGATGTTCTCGCCGATCGAGTACCGGCCCTAGGGCAGCGAGTAGACGCCTTTCGCGTCTCTGCGGACGAGTCCCTCCAGCGCGAGTTCCGACAGCGCGGCCAGGATCGCTTTCCGCACGTCGCGGACCACGAACGGATCGATGTAGCCAGCCCGCAGCGCCCGGTCCTGGATCACGGTCCAGTGCAGGGCCTGCTCGGCTTCCCCGAGGACCGCCAGGACGGCGTCCCGCGGATGCATCAGCGCCTCGCGGTCACTAGATGCCGGGCGGCCGCATCCAGCAACCCGGGCTCGGGGATGGCGAACGGGAGCACCCAGGGCGCGAGCACGATCTCCTCCACGCCCATCGCCTCCAGAGCCCCGACGCGTTCCAGGGCCATGTCGGGGGTGCCCGAGAGGGTCTCGGTACACCAGATCTCGAAGGTGTCCGAAGCCATGGCGTTCCCCGGCATCGCGGCCCGCCCCCTCTCGAAGACCTCGCGAGCCTCCGCCTCGCTTCCGCCGATCAGGCAATAGAGCCCGACCGTCTTGCGGAAGGTGACCGGGTCTCGGCCCTCGGCCTCGCAGGCACGCTCGACATCCACCAGCTTCCCCCGGTACCAGTCGTTCGAGAAGCGCCAGACGACGTTCCAGCCCGAGGCGTGGCGGGCGGCGAGGCGAAGGAGCTTGGGGCCGCCTTTGCCGCCGGCCCAGAGCGGCATCCTGCCGCTCTGGGCCGGCGGCGGCGAGAGCTGCGCGCCATCCACGGACCAGACCTTCCCAGTGTGCGTGACCGGCTCGCCGCCCAGCAGCTTCGACACGATCGCGAGAGAGTCCTCCAGAGCCGAGAACCGTTCCGCCACCGAGCCGAACCTGTATCCGAACCCGTCGAACTCCTCCTGCAACCACCCGGCGCCGAAGCCAAGCTCGAGCCGCCCCCCTGAGATCAGGTCGATGTTGGCGGCGGCCTTGGCCACCAGGGCCGGGTGCCGGAACGCAGCACCGAGAACCATCACGCCCAGACGCACTCGCGACGTCTCCACGGCCAGGGCGGCGAGGGAGGTCAGCGGCTCGAGGGAGGCGTATCGCTCCGCCCCTGCGCCGTACCTGGCGAAGGAATAGAAGAAGTGGTCCGACACCCAGACCGAATCGAAGCCGAGATCTTCGGCCCGGCGCGCCCACTCCGCCAGGGCCTGGGAGGTCACAGGCGCCGCGCCAGGGAGGGAGAAGCCGTAATGAGGGAGGCTGAGACCGAAACGCATCGAACGAGGATAGGCCGTCAGGGCGCCGGGCTGGCGACGGACGTCTGAGCTTCCAAGGTCCCCTCGAGCAGCACCCGACCTTTGCCGTTGCGGACCAGGACCTGAAGGAACCCGGTCAGGTCACGCGCGGTCACGCGGCCCACGGTCGCCCCACCGCCCGTGTCCAGCGCCGAGATCCGCCCGATGACCGCCACGTGCCCCTCCTCGTCCTGCAGGCTCACGACCAGGGGCGACGCGCCGGCCTTCATCGTCATGCCGCTGACGATCACGATCACCCGGTCGTCGAGAGCAGGCGATGTGATCGTGAGAGCAGATCCCGACCCCTCCGTCCTCTGCTTCCTCGGGGCTAGCAGCCCCAGGAAAGCCCGCGCGTCGGGGTCGGCGAACTCGGCACCCTCGAGGAACCGGCTGAACTGGCCGAGCGCTTCCTGCTTCGCCAAGGCGTCCAGCTGCGCCGCGTCGGGAGGTGGGTTCTCAAGGTCCGCGAGCACGGCGGCGCCGGCAGTTGCGACGAGAAGTGTGGCCGCCAGCAACACGGCCGTGGACCGACGCCTACGCATCCGCGGCGGTCGCGAAGATCCCGCCGCCTCGCGGACCTTCATGGTCACCTGGCGTCCCAGCTCCGGATCAGCCGTTGCGGGTGCCAGCGCGAAGGCCAGCGTGGCGGCTGCCGCGGCCAGCTCCCGGGCCTCTTTACGGCAAGCGGCGCACAGCGCGATGTGACGCTCGACGGCGGCCGAGTCGCGCGCACCCGTCACCCCGAGTGAGCACTCGGGAAGCAGGTCGCGTACCTGTGCGCAATCCACTAGACCCCCTTGGCCTCGTTGGCCTTCCGCACCTTGATCAGGGCCGAGCGCAGCCTCGTCTTGACGGTCCCAAGCGGTATCCCGTCGGATTCGGCTATCTCTTTGGCCGTCAGACCGCGGAAGTAGGCGCGAGCGAGGAGCCTCTTCTCGGCATCCGACAGGGATGCCAGCGCGCGGACGGCAGCGTCGCGTTCGACCAGCAGGCTCTCTTCGTCGGTCCCGGGCGAGTCCGGCACCTCGTTGACGAAGATCAGCGTCGGTCTGGTAACGCCGGTCTCGCGGCGGAGCCGGTCCACGGCCAGGTTGTGCGCGATCGTCATCAGCCACGTCGAGAGGCGACCCCTGGCGGGGTCGAACCTGGCAGCCTTCCGCCAGGCCGTCAGGAAGACGTCTTGCGTCAACTCCTCGGCCGCCTCCCTGGAACCGAGGAGTCGCAGCCCCATCGAGTACACGGGGTGGCCGTACCGCGCGTAGATCGCCCGGATGGCGTGGTCGTCACCAGCTTGGAGCCCTTCCATCAGCTGCTGCTCTTCCCTGGGGAGGAGCGGCCCATCGTTCGGTCCCTGCACGTGGGTTCCTTCCGGTATACGCGCGAGACGCCTCGCGTGGCTTGTCACCGATGGTCGCACGTAACGTGGGTTGGCGCCACAGGGAGCGGGGGCGGGATGGGCTTCACCCATCCCGCCCCCGGCCCGCGGCTAGCAGGAAGCGCTGGTTGCGGTGCAGATGGCGTCCAGCTTCTGCTCCATCTCGTACAGCTTCGTCTCCAGCCCGATCAGCTCCAGCTTCAGGAGCACGTGACTCGGGTCTTCCGGCACGTGCGACACGTGGACGAGGCACGCCACGACGTTGTTCGAGCCGTCGAAGAGCTGGACGGGCCCGTACCCGGTCGGTGGCCTGTACTCGGAGCCGATGGGGGGGATCCCGAGTATCCCGGCGTTCTTCATCCTCATGGGCGACTGGTTGTGCAGCGTGCCGATGTGCTCCAGGTCGATCTCGACGAAGACGTCGAAGAAGCTCTGGGCCGGGAAGGCCTGCCCCCCGGCCTTGCTCTCCTGGACCTGCCCGATGGAGTCCTGGGTGGGAGACTCGCGCAGGGTGACGCTGCCGAGGGTGGGGTCGAACCCCGTAAGGGTCATGGACACCATCTCGGTGTCGATGGTCTGCTTCCCATCCACCTCGGTGGGCGCGCTGCGTTTGACCACGGTGGGTCCTGCGAGATCCAAGGTGATGGGTCCGCCGGAGCATCCGGGTTGAACCTTCATCTGTGCGATCGACTGGAACGCGTCGGTCCCGGCCTTGGGGAACGACGTCGGCGGGTCGTAGTGGGCAAGGGCGTCGGAGTTGACCGGGTTGTTCGCGAGCCCGGCCCGCTCACCTCCCTGCCCGACCGCGGAGCTCCCCGCCAAGAACATGGCTGCAACGAAACATGGCTGCAACGACGGCCGCGACCATGGCTACCGTTGCCGGCTTCTTCGTGCCCGTCATGGGACCCTCCTTTCTCATGCCGCGGCGAGGCCCATGAAGCATCGCCTATCTCCTTCGTGCAGCGCAACACCCCTCGCCACCCGGAGCCCCGCGGCGTAGGCTCATCCAGGGCACAGAACCGACCCTTGAGGGGTGGCGAACCGGGAGTGAGGGACATGGAACCGCGGAAGGGAACTCTCTCGGTGGCGCTCGTGCTTGCCGTGCTCGGAACGGCGGGGTTGGCAGCGGACAACCACGCCCTGGCCCAGACGTCCCCACATGCGAGCGTCCTCCACCTCGAAGGCGTCGTGGATCCGCTCGTGGCCGACTACGTCGCGGCGGGCATCGCTCGCGCACAGGAACGTGGTGACGCCGCGGTCCTGGTGCAGATCGACACGCCTGGCGGCCTCGACTCTTCCATGAGACAGATGACCCAGGCGATCCTGAACGCCGACATCGCGGTCATCTGCTACGTCTCGCCCGCCGGCGCCAGAGCCGCGTCGGCAGGAGCGTTCGTCCTTCTGTCATGCCCCGTCGCCGCCATGGCGCCCGGAACCAACGTGGGGGCCTCCACACCGATAGGGCTATCGGGTGGCGACCTGGCCGACAAGGTGGTCCACGACGCCGAGGCATACATCCGGAGCCTCGCTGAGACCTATGGGCGCAACGCGGACGTCGCGGAGTCCTTCGTCACCGAGGCCGCGAGTATCTCGGCCGAGGAAGCCGCGGCCCAGGATGTGATCGACCTCGTCTCGTCATCCGCCGCGTCGCTGCTGACCGAGATCGACGGACGCCAGGTCACGCTCGGGAACGGCAGGAGCGTGACCCTGGCCACCGCCGGACTGACGCTCACCGAGGAGTCCATGGGGGCGTTCGTCGGGTTCCTCCACGAGCTATTCGATCCCAACATCGCCTTCATCTTCTTCTGGCTGGGCCTTGCCCTGATAGTGCTTGAGCTGTTGATCCCGGGCCACGTGTTCTCGGGAACCGTCGGGACGATCCTGTTCGTGATCTCGATCATGGCCTTCGGTCTACTCCCCGTCCGTTCGATCGGGATCCTGCTGCTCGTTCTGTCGGTGGTGGCCTTCGTGGTCGAACTCAAAGCGCCCGGGCTAGGCGTCTGGGGAGTAGCCGGGCTCGGCTCGCTCATGTTGGGGGGTTGGTTCCTCTACGACCGCTCAGGAGGTGTTCAGGTCTCGCCTGGTGTCATCCTCCCGGTGGCCGGACTGATAGGCGTGTTCTTCGGAGTGGTGGTCGCCAAGGTCCTGAAGATGCGCGATCTGCCCCCCGCCCAGGGCCCGGGCTCCATCCTGGGCCAGGAAGGCGTTGCTATCGCCTCCGGAGTGACGGCCAGAGGTGGGATCGTACGCGTGGCGGCTGAGGATTGGAACGCCGTCTCCGCATCTCGTGACATACAGCCGGGCGAGAGGGTCCGCGTCACCCATCTCGACGGTCTGACGCTGACCGTGGAACCGACAGGCTCCGATCGAACCCCCGGGTAAGGAGGGAATGGATGGAACCGCTTCTCGTGGTCCTGATCGCACTGGCACTGCTGCTACTGCTCTTCCTCTTCAACGCGATCAAGATCGTGCCGGAGTACCAGCGTCTGGTCGTCTTCCGGCTGGGGAGGCTGCTGGCCACCAAGGGCCCCGGCCTGATCCTGCTGATCCCATTCATCGATCGCGGCGTGAAGGTGGATCTGCGAGAGTTCTACCTGGAGATCCCGAGGCAGGACTCGATCACGAAGGACAACGCGCCGATCGCGGTGGACTTCATCACCTTCTACAAGGTGATCGACCCGGGGAACTCGGTCATCCAGGTGGCCAACTTCGCCGGCGCCGCCCAGGCGCTGGCCTCCACGACGCTGCGCGCCGTGATCGGCGATATCGCGCTGGACGACGTCCTCGCCAAGCGCGACGAGATCAACCAGATACTCCGCGCCAAGCTCGACGAGGTCACCGAGCGATGGGGCGTGAAGGTCACGAACGTCGAGATCCGCGAGATCATCCCGCCGCCATCGGTTCAGGAGGCGATGACCCGCCAGATGTCGGCCGAGCGGACCCGCCGCGCGGTCGTGACCGAGGCCGAGGGCAACAAGCAGGCCGCCATCACGGTCGCCGAGGGCAACAAGGAGGCCGCGGTCCTGAACGCCGAGGGCTCGAAGCAGGCTGCGATCCTCACGGCGGAGGGCGAGCGGCAAGCCGCGATCCTTCGCGCAGAGGGCTTCGCCCTCGCCTTGCAGAAGATCTTCGAGGTCGCCGCAACCGTTGACGACAACACGATGCGCCTTCAGTACCTCGAGGCTCTGAAGCAGATCGGAGCCAGCGCCTCGTCGAAGATAGTGGTGCCGATGGAGCTGGCCGGACTGGTCTCGACCTTCACGGCTATCGCCGAGTCGGCGAAAGGGAGCGCGCCTCAGCGGTCCTAGGCCGGGACGGCGATGCCTGCCTGTTGCATCGCCAGCTCGAAGTCATGCCTGGAGGTGACCGCCTTCAGCGCATCCTCTACCGAGACCTTGCCGTCCTGGATCAGCCTGAGCAGCCACTGGTCGAATGTGACCATCCCGTAGTAGGCGCCGTCGGCCATGACCTCCTTGATCTCGGAGGTCTTGTCCGGATCCTCGATGCGCTCGGCGATGCGGCCGTTGTTCACCAGGATCTCGATGGCCGGGGTGCGTCCGCCGTCCACGGTGGGGACTAGGCGCTGAGAGATGATCCCGCGAAGCGTCGCAGCCAGGGTTAGGCGGATCTGCTTCTGCTGGTACGGCGGGAAGAAGTCGATCACCCGGTTCACCGTCTCGGTGGCGTCCATCGTGTGAAGGGTCGAGAGCACGAGGTGTCCGGTCTCGGCGGCCTGCAGGGCGGCGCGCACCGTCTCGGTGTCCCGCATCTCACCTATCAGGATCACGTCCGGATCCTGCCTGAGCGCCGCACGGAGCGCTGCCAGGAAGTCCTGCGTGTCGTTCCCGACCTCGCGCTGGTTGATCGACGCCACATCGTCCTTGTGGAGCACCTCGATCGGATCCTCGATCGTCACGATGTGCACGGGCTTGGTCCTGTTGATGTGGTGGATCATGGCCGCAAGCGTCGTCGTCTTGCCCGACCCCGTCGGGCCGGTCACGAGAACGAGGCCCCTGTGCTCCTCGGATATGGCCCGCACGGCGTCGGGCAGGCCGATCTCCTCGAAGGAGGGTCCCCCGAACCTGAGCTTCCTGAGGACCATCGAGACGGACCCCCGCTGGCGGAAGACGTTCGCCCGGAACCTGCCCACGTGAGGAACGGAGTACGCGAAGTCCACCTCACCGCGTTCACGGAAGAGGTCCTGCCGGTCCTCCGGGATCACGTCGTCGGCGATCGCCTGGCATTCCAGCGGCGACAGCGGCTCGCGCTCCAGCCGCTTCAGCCCGTGCGGGAGGCGGATCATCGGCGGCGACCCGACCTTCACGTGCAGATCCGAGCCTTCGCCCTCGACCAGTTCGCTCAGCCAGGAGTTGAACTCCGTGGTGAGGTCGGTCGGTTCCATGGGGTGCACCTTTCGATCGCGCCGTGGGGACGCCGCTTGCGTCCGATGCTACATCGGCTCGATCGGAGGGGTACTTCAGTCCGATGCCGGCGGACTAGTCCGCTCGGGCTGTCAGGCTGCATGCCGACCCTCGGTCGGCCAGGGGTTCGAAGGACTCCATCCGGAGGGCAGGCCGCGAGCCACCTAGGACGCCTGCTAGCAGTCCTCTGTGCACTGCGCAGACCAGATCCCGGTGGTCATCCAGCAGGTCTCGGAAGGGACACTCCCTGAGGGTGATATCAACCGCCTTCCTTCCCCGGCGACGGAAGCGAGGTGTGAACCCGGCCTCGGTGAGGGCCTCCTGTAGGACGGCCAGGTTGGGCCCCGGGGGAGTGCGCGAGCCGGGTCTCGGCGCCGCCCTGGCCGCGAGATAGGCGCCCCAGTCCTTGGCCAGGGCTTCGGCCCTCTGGAGTTGGCGCGACCC
Source organism: uncultured Actinomycetes bacterium (assembly GCA_964535065.1). Lineage (GTDB taxonomy): Bacteria > Actinomycetota > UBA4738 > UBA4738 > HRBIN12 > AC-51. Next base: position 3,172 of record CAZHRY010000073.1, on the reverse strand, counting down.
CGTGACGAGACCCGAGAGGATCTCCGCGAGCAGGCGGAACTCGTGACCGCCGCTCTCCTGGACGTCGATGGCCAGGTAGAGCGTCTGCGGCCGGCCGGCTCCGGTCCCCTTCTTCGTTTCCGACGCGACCAGCCCAGCCTCCTCCAGCCGGCGGAGCTGAGGGCGCAGCGTGTTCGGGTGCAGGGAGAGGCGCGTCGCCAGTTCCTGGACCGACACGGGTCGCCCAGAGAGGCGCAGATGCCTATAGAGGCGCGAACGGGTGTCGTCCGCGAGCGCCTTGTGAACGTCCTGCGGTGGTGGCCCGGGCATCGATCTTCCGCCTCCGTCGTAGACTGAGGTTTGCACGGTCTTCACCGTGTTTATCGGAACAAGCCTAGCCCAGGGGGGCCGTCGATGGTCACTGAAGCGCAGGTCCGGGAAGCCTTGAGGAACGTCCTGGACCCCGAGATCGGGAAACCGATCGAGGACATCGGGATGCTGGATCGGATCGAGGTCGATGGCGGGCTCGTCCGGGTGCACGTTCTCCTGACGATCGAGGGCTGTCCCCTGCGCGACCGGATAACCACCGACGTCACCGCGGCGATCCAGCCGCTCGCCGGCGTGGAGCGTGTCGAGGTGAGCCTGACGCCGATGAGCCAGCAACAGCGGGAGGACCTGGTCGGCAAGCTGCGCGGCGGATCGGCGCCAGGGGCTCCCCGGCATATCTCGTTCGATACGAAGACCTCGATCGTCGCGATAGCGTCCGGCAAGGGAGGCGTGGGCAAATCCAGCATCACGGTGAACCTGGCCGTGGCGCTGGCCGCAGGAGGGGCGAAGGTGGGCATCCTCGACGCCGACGTCTGGGGCTTCAGCGTTCCGCGCATGATCGGCGCGGTCGGACAACCCGTCGGCTTCAACGACATGATCCTTCCGCTGGAGGCTCACGGCGTGAAAGTCATCTCGATGGGGTTCTTCGTCCCGGAGGACACACCGGTCATCTGGCGAGGCCCCATGCTTCACAAGGCCATCGAGCAGTTCCTCGGCGACGTCTACTGGGGCGACCTCGACTTCCTGCTCTGCGACCTTCCGCCTGGAACGGGGGACGTCAGCATCTCGCTGGCATCGTTCATCCCCGGGGCTTCGATGGTCGTGGTGACCACGCCCCAGGAGGCGGCGCGCAGGGTAGCCGAGCGCGCCGGCAAGATGGCCGAGAAGACCAACCTACGGCCCATCGGCGTCATAGAGAACATGTCGCACTACGTGTGCCCGCATTGCGGGGAGAAGGAGACGCTGTTCGGAGAGGGCGGCGGACAGCTGGCTGCGGAGGTTCTGGGCGTACCGCTGCTCGCGAAGGTGCCCCTAGTACCCGCATTGCGCGAGGGCGCCGACGAGGGCGTCCCGGTGTTCGTCCGCGACCCGGCCGGCCCGGCGAGCGTTGCGATCGCCGAGGCGGCGGCCGGCGTGCGCCAGGCCGTAAGGTCGAAGGTCGGCAAGCCGCTCAGCCTGACACCACGATGACAACGGCCTCCGAGGTGCTGCGCGAAGGCTTCGACCGGCACATCTGGGCCACGGCGAAGCTGCTCGACCATCTCGCTACGCTCGACGCGCCCGCCCTCGCTCAGACGACTCCCGGTACCTACGGCTCGATCGTGGCGACCATGACGCACCTCGTGGAGGCCGACGACCGGTACCTGCAGAGGCTGGGGCGCCCCGACCTGCCGCCGTACCAGGAGCGCGAACCGCAGGCGCCGGGGGAGCTGGGCGCACGCTTCAGGGAGCACGCGGCCCGCTGGACGGCAGCGCTGGATCGGTTGGACGCCGGCGAGCTTCACGCCGTCATACCGCCCGACCGCGTGCCCGGAGGAGTCGACCCGGCTGAGACCCTCCTGCTGCTTCAAGCCTTGCACCATGGCGACGACCACAGGGCTCAGGTCTGCTCCATCCTCGGGGCGCTGGGTCTGGAGGCGCCCGACCTGGACGTCTGGACCTACTGGGACGAGGTTCGCGCGGGCTGACCCCTGGCGGGAGTCTCAGCACCCTGAGGCTTCTTGACCGCGAACCAGGCCAGGATGAGCAGGCTCGCGAGCACGACGGTCAGTGCGGTCCACTGCGAACCCGTGAGTGGGCCGAACCGCTTGTCGATGCGAAGGGAATCCTCGAGCAGGCGCGCGCATCCGTACCACGTAGAGAACAGAAGGGCGGTCACCCCTTCCCGGCGGGCCTTGCGGATGAACATCCAGATGACGGCGAACAGGAGCCAAGCCAGAAGCATGTCGTACATCGCCGTCTGGTGCAGGCCCACGCCCTCAGAGACGACCTGCCCGGTCGGGCCCAGCAGCCGCGAGCCGCTACGGTCCAGGATCTGGAGCTGACCGTCCTGCAACTGCGCCTGACACACCTCGTTCAGGCACGAGAAAGGCGGAGCGACCGTGCCGCCCTTGTAGGTCCAGGCGAGGAGCCAGGAGGTCGGCTTCCCGAGGTGATCGGCGATGATGAGGTCTCCGATGCGCCCTATCCCGATGCCCATGGCGAGGGCGGGAGCGATCGAGTCGGCAACCTGGAAGAATCGGAGCTTGAAGCGCCGGATGTTGACGGCGTTGGCGATCGTGGCCCCCGATATCCCTCCCAGGAGCGAGATGCCCCCCTCCCAGATCTTGAACCACTCGACGGGGCCGTCGAACTCCGAAACGTGTGCGATGACGTAGCCGACCCGGGCTCCGACTATGGCGCCGACCAGGGACCAGAACACGACCGAGTCGATGGCCTTCCGGTCCACGCCGCGCCTGGTAGCCAGGCGCGTCCACAGGATCGAGCCGAGCATGAACCCGATCGCTATCAGCAGCCCGTGAGGCGATATGGCGAAGTCGCCGCCGAAGCGGAAGCGGTCGATGACGGGCCAGCCGACGGAAGCGATGGGCATCGGGCCCCGAGCCTAGCAGCGCGTCCGTTTCACGAAGGACGGGCCGCGTTCACGAACGCCGCGGCCACAGCCGGGCGACGGCGCGGCCGAAGAGCAGGCCGCTGGCGACGTCCGACGGATAGTGGACCCCCAGGTAGACACGCGACGACGCCACCGACAGGTCCAGGAAGGTGAGAGCGGCGGGCGCGATAGGCCCCACGCCGAGCGCGCGCGCCCCAACCCAGGTGTAGGTGGTGAGCACCGGCCGGTGGCTCGAGGGCCACGACCGGGCAT
>CAZHRY010000072.1:0-12946 GCA_964535065.1 uncultured Actinomycetes bacterium | reverse complement strand
ATTTTAACCCCCCCCGCGGGGGCCGGCCCCCCCGGGCGGCCGGCCCACAAGTCTAGCCACAGCGGCCCCCGCCGGACACGTCCCGCCGGGCACGCTTCCCTCCACCTGCTAGCCTGCCCAGCCTCATGTCCGACCAGGACTTCTGGCCACGATTGTTGACGAAGCTCGCTCGTCGAGAGGACCTCTCCACCGAGGAAGCCGCCGAAGCCATGCAGGCGGTCATGTCGGGCGAGGCCACGCACGGGCAGATCGGCGGCTTCCTCATGGCCCTTCGAACCAAGGGCGAGACCTCCGACGAGGTCGAGGGCCTGGCCAACACCATGCTCGAGCTGGCGAGCCCCGTGAATCCACCCGAGCCGGTCGTGGACACCTGCGGGACGGGCGGTGACCGCAGCGGCACGTTCAACGTGTCCACGGTCGCCGCCATGGTCGTCGCCGGCGCGGGGGTGCCTGTGGCCAAACACGGGAACAGGGCGGCCTCGTCGCATTGCGGCTCCGCGGATCTCCTAGAAGCCCTGGGTGTGAAGATCGACCTCGATCCCGCCGGCGTCGAACGCACCCTTGCCGAGGCCGGGATCGGGTTCATGTTCGCGCCGGCGTTCCACCCTGCGATGGGGCACGCCGCGCCCGTTCGTCGCGAGCTGAAGGTTCCGACCGTCTTCAACTTCCTGGGTCCCCTGACCAACCCCGCGCGGCCGTACGCCCAGGTCACCGGCGTGTCGGACGAAAGGATGCTTCCGCTCATGGCAGAGGTCTTGGCCCGCCGCGGCATCCGGGCGAAGCTCTTCCGGGGCGAGGACGGACTCGACGAGTTGACCACCACCGGGATCTCGACCGTGTACGACGTGAAGGACGGCTCCGTGCGAGAGACGCACCTGGATCCTGCGAAGCTTGGTCTGAAACGCGCCAAGCCCGAGGATCTGCTGGGCGGAGAGCCGGAAGAGGCGGCCCGGCTCGCTCGCGAGATCTGCGAGGGCAAGCCGGGACCTCAGCGCGACGTCGTGCTGTTGAACGCCGGGGCGGCGCTGGAAGTGGCGGGGTTCGCCGCATCGATCCAGGAGGGCATGGCTACGGCTGCCCGTGCCATCGACGACGGCAACGTCGCGGAGGTCTTGGAGCGCTGGATCGCGGTGTCCAACGCCGCGTAGGCCGATGATCCTCTCCGACCGCGACATCCGCGCTCAGGTCGAGTCTGGTCGTGTGGTTATCGAACCCTTCGATCCCACGTGTGTGCAGCCGTCGTCGGTGGACCTGCATGTTGACAACCAGTTCCGCGTGTTCGCCAACTCGCGCTACCCCTTCATCGACGTCCGAGAAGAGATGCCCGATCTGACCGAGCTGGTCGAGGTGACGGACGGCGAGCCGTTCATCCTTCATCCGGGGGAGTTCGTGTTGGGCTCCACGGTGGAGCGGGTTGTACTGCCCGACGACCTCGTCGCGAGGTTGGAGGGCAAATCCTCCCTGGGCCGACTGGGCCTGTTGATCCACTCCACGGCCGGCTACGTCGATCCGGGTTGGGACGGCCACCTGACGCTCGAGCTGTCGAACGTGGCCAACCTGCCGATAACCCTGTACCCGGGGATGAAGATCGGGCAGATCTCGTTCTTCCGGTTGACCTCACCCGCCGAGACGCCGTACGGACTAGCGGGCAGCAGGTATCAGGGGCAGAAAGGCCCGACGCCCAGCCGCTCGTTCCGCGACTTCACGCCGTGAGCCTCAGGTCCGACCTCGGGCCCTCCCACGAGGTCAAACGTTGTGGCACTGCTAGTCGACCAGCAGTGCGCCGGGTATAGGACCAACCCCCATCTGGACGGCCATCATCGCCGCCTGCGTACGGTTGGTGACGCCGAGCTTGCGGAAGATCGCGGCCAGGTGGGCCTTGACCGTTTTCTCTGACAGGAACAGCCGCTGGGCGATGTCCCTGTTGGAACGGCCCTCGGCCAGCAGGGCCAGGATGTCCTGCTCCCGTTGTGTGAGGCTGTATTCGTTCCGGGCGCTGCGGCCGCTGCCCGAGCTTCCGTTCGCCACAGCCTCCTGGTCTTCGAAGAGGTTCTGGATGACCTTCGGGCTCAGGACGTTCCCGCTGCCGGACATGGCCACGTTGATCGCCTGCGAAAGGTCTTCGGGCGTCGCGTCCTTGAGCAGGTACCCCGCCGCCCCGTCGGCCAGCGCCCTCTTCACGTAGGGAGCGTTGTCGTACGTGGAGAGCATGATCACGGGCAGGTCCGCCCACTCGGCCTTGATCGCTCGCAGCAGCTCCAGGCCGTCCAGGTCTGGCATCCGCACGTCCACCAAAGCCAGGTCCACCTTCGGGCCGCCCCTCAGGGTCTCGAGCGCCACCGCCGAGGACTCGGCCTCGACGACGTCGGCCTCGGGGAAGCCCTCCTTGACCACGTAGTGCATGCCACGGCGAACCAGGGCGTGGTCGTCGACTATCAGGATCCTCATCTTTCCTCACCTCTCCCTCCGACGGGGAGCACGGCGACCACGGTGGTGCCGCGTCCAGGGGTTGACCGGATGTCCAGTGAGCCGCCCAAGGCCTCGGCGCGGCTCCTCATGATCTTCGAACCGAAGTGCGGGTCATCGTCTTCCACCGACGCCGTCCCGCGGCCCGCGTCCTCGATCTCCACGCGCACCGCCTCGGGGTCTGCGTGCACGCGTACCTCCACCCCCGATGCGCCGGAGTGCTTCCCGGCGTTGGCCAGTGCCTCCGTCACGATCGCGTAGGCGGTTTCGAGAACCGGCCCGGAGACCTGCTCGAGGTCTCCCTCGACGTCGAGCGAGACGTCCAGGTGCCACTTCTCCATGGAGTCCATCACGAGCGCCGCGAGGGTCGGCTCGGCAGACCGGGGAACCGAGCTGGTCATCTCGAACAGCAGCTCGCGGATCCTCGTCAGGTCTGCCCGTATCTCGTCTTCGATCTGCTTGAGGGTCGTGGCCGCACCGGCAGGATCGTTCTCGATGCGGTGCCGGAGCGTCTGGAGTTCCAGGACCGCGGACGTGACCGACTGGGTGAGCCCGTCGTGGATCTGCATGGCCCAGCGCGCCCGCTCTTCGAGCAGGAGCGACTCTACCGCGTGGCGGACGGCGGGATGCCGCCCGGCCACGGCGCGTTCGGGCGCGGCGCGCGTTCCAGGGACGCTCAACGGTTCGGTCCTTCCGGTGTTGGTCGTCGGTACTAGTTCTTTCTCGGAACGAAGTCGGTTGGGCTTGACCCGCTTGGACGTGGAGACGTCGGGCGGGCTAGGCGCCAAGTCCGACCTGGGGCATCCGGACCCAGAAGGCCGCCGCTCACCGGCCATGGGTACTCGGCCGGTGGGGCAGCAGCAAACTTGCCAATATCGGACTCAACTTCTATGATCTGGGATACGAAAAGGATGTCGATGCTGCAGCTCAGCGGCGTCTGGCGCCGTCCTGGCCCGGGTGCCTGCGAGAACGGACAAGGAGTGCGGACATGGCAAGAGCGGTAGGGATAGACCTCGGGACGACGAACTCGGTCGTCTCGGTGCTCGAGGCGGGGGAGCCGGCGGTCGTTCCCAACTCCGAGGGGGCACGGACGACGCCCTCGGTGGTGGGGTTCGCGAAGAACGGGGAGATCCTCGTCGGCGAGGTGGCCAAGCGTCAGGCGATCACCAACCCGGACCGGACGGTGCGGTCCGTCAAGCGTCACATGGGCGCGAAGGACTGGTCGATCGAGATCGACGGCAAGAACTGGACCCCTCAGGAGATCAGTGCGCAGATCCTCACCAAGCTCAAGCGAGACGCTGAGGCGTACCTGGGTGACACCGTCACTCAGGCGGTCGTCACGGTTCCCGCGTACTTCGATGACGCCCAGCGGCAAGCCACCAAGGAAGCGGGGCAGATCGCCGGGCTCGAAGTGCTCAGGATCATCAACGAGCCGACGGCCGCCGCGCTCGCGTATGGACTCGACAAGGGAGACAAGGACCACACCGTGCTGGTGTTCGACCTCGGCGGCGGGACGTTCGACGTGTCGCTTCTCGAGATCGGTGAGGGCGTCTTCGAGGTCAAGGCCACGCACGGCGATACGCAGCTGGGGGGAGACGATTGGGACCAGCGCGTCATCGACTGGCTCGTGAAGTCCTTCAAGGACGGGCATGGTGTGGACCTGTCTCAAGACAAGATGGCGCTGCAGCGTCTGAAGGAGGCCGCCGAGAAGGCCAAGATCGAGCTGTCCCAGGTGGCCGAGACGACCATCAACCTGCCGTTCATCACGGCGACGCCCGAAGGCCCGCTGCACATGGAGCAGAAGCTCACGAGGGCCGAGTTCGAGCGCATGACCGAAGATCTGGTGGAGCGCTGCCGGGTTCCGTTCGAACTGGCGATCAAGGACTGGGGCAAGGAAGCCGCCGCGATCGACCACGTGATCCTCGTCGGTGGCTCCACGCGCATGCCGATGATCCTCGAACTGGTGCGGACCCTCACGGGGGGTAAGGAGCCTCACAAAGGTGTCAATCCCGACGAGGTCGTGGCCGTGGGCGCCGCCATCCAGGCCGGGGTGCTGAAGGGGGACGTCAAGGACATCCTGCTCCTGGATGTGACTCCGCTGTCGCTGGGAGTCGAGACGCTGGGGGGGATCGTGCAGCGCATGATCGAGCGCAACACGACCATCCCGACCAAGAAGTCCGAGATCTTCACCACGGCGGCCGACAACCAGACGCAGGTCGAGATCAACGTCCTGCAGGGAGAAGGCGAGACCGTGATGTCCCCCGGCGTGAAGTCCCTCGGGCGGTTCAACCTGGTCGGGATCCCGCCGGCGCCGCGGGGCATGCCGCAGATCGAGGTGTCGTTCGACATCGACGCGAACGGGATCGTGAACGTGAGCGCCAAGGACCTCGCCACCGGCAAGGAGCAGGCCATGACCATCACCGGCGGAACGGCGCTGAGCAAGGAAGAGATCGATCGCATGATCGAGGAGGCCGAGAGCTTCGCTGCCGAGGACCACAAGCGCCGCGAGACGGCCGAGGCGCGCAACCAGGCAGACCAGCTTGCCTACACGGTGGAAAGGTCGCTCTCCGAGTGGGGTGACCAGGTTTCGGAGGGCGACAAGCAGGAGCTGACGCAGAAGAACGATGCGCTGAAGGAGGTCCTGAAGGACGCGGATGCGGACCTGGAGAAGGTGAGGGGCGCCGCCGACGAGGTCATGGCCGTCTTCAGCCGCGTCGGTCAGAGCATCCACCAGGCGGCGCAGGCGGCTGAAGGCGGCCAGGCGCCCGGCGGCGGCGCCCCCGGCGCCGCAGAAGGAGCCTCGTCGGAAGACGAGATCGTTGAAGGAGAGATAGTCGAGGAAGGAGGTGCGTGAGGATGCTCACGAAGTGGGATCCGTTCAGGGACATCAAGACCCTTGAGGATGAGTTCGACCGGCTGGTCGGGCGTACGTTCTCCCGCAGCGCTTGGGTGCCCGCTCTCGATGTGCGTGAGACGGAGGACGGCTTCGAGCTTTCCCTGGACATCCCCGGCCTGACCGCCGAGGACGTCCACGTCAGCTTCGAGGACGGGATGCTCTCGATCAGTGGGAAGCGGGAGTTCGCCGCCGAAGAGAAGGGCGAGACCTGGCACCGCATCGAGCGGAGCTTCGGGTCGTTCGCCCGCTCCGTGCGTCTGCCACGAACGGCCGATCCCGAGCGGATAGACGCGAAGGTCGACAAGGGAGTGCTGACCGTCGCCATCGCCAAGAAGGAGGCGGCCAAGCCCAGGACGATCGAGGTAAAGGCGCAGTGACGGAAGACCGCGAGGATGAAGTGGTCGAGGTCGCCGAGGGGCCGGCCGGCGAGGCCGGCCCCGGCGCCGGCGGAGATGACGTAGGCGCCGGCGGTCCGGAAGCTGGGGACGAGCCCGAACAGGGGGCAGGCGCGACCGACGACCTGGCCGAGGCTCGGGCTCGGGCGCAGGAGTACCTGGAGCACCTGCAGCGCCTTCAGGCGGAGTTCGACAACTACCGCAAGCGCATGATCAGGGAGCAGACCAGCGCCGTCGAGCGCGCGGCAGAGCCTCTCGTCCTTCGTCTCCTCGAGGTGCTCGACGAGTTCGAGCTGGCCTTGATGGCTGCGGAGCGTGAGCCGGATCTGGAGCGGTTCCTCAAGGGGGTCGAACTGGTATACGCGAAGCTCGCCGAGTCGCTCAAAGCCGAGGGCCTGGAGCGGATCCAAGCCGAGGGCGCCGTGTTCGACCCAGAGGTGCACGAGGCTCTCTTCCAGACGGGCGAGGGCGACGGCGAACCCCACGTGGCCGAGGTGTTCCGGAACGGCTACGCGTTCAGGGGGCGCGTGATCCGACCGGCGGGGGTGCGTGTCGAGAGGAAGTAGCGATGAGCGACGAGGTTCGCCGTGAGTGGTTCGAGAAGGACTTCTACGCGGTCCTCGGCGTGCCCAAGAACGCCACCGACGCCGAGATCAAGCGGGCGTACCGGAAGCTTGCGCAGAAGAACCATCCCGATGCGAAGCCCGGTGACAAGGAAGCCGAGGAGCGCTTCAAGGAGATCGCTGCCGCCTACGACGTTCTCGGAGACCCCGAGAAGCGTCGCGCCTACGACAGGGTCCGGGAGATGGGCGCGGCCGGGTTCGGTGGGTTCCCCGGGGGGTTCGGTGGGTTCCCCGGGGGCGCCGGCAGGTACCGGGCGGCCGATATCGGGGGGCTGGAGGATCTCCTGGGCGGGATGTTCGGTGGTTTCGGGGGCGTCGGCTCGGGCAGGCAGCAGTTCCTCCAGGGAGCCGATCTGGAGACGGACGTGCGGCTGTCGTTCGAAGAAGCCATGGCCGGCGTGACCCTTCCGGTCACACTTACCGGTCCGGCAGCTTGCACGTCCTGCCGCGGTTCCGGCGCAGCTGCAGGAACACAGGCACACACCTGTCCCAACTGCGGCGGCGGGGGAAGGGTCCAGACCGATCAGGGGTTCTTCTCGATGGCGCAAACTTGTCCGCGGTGCCATGGCTCCGGCCGCGTGATCGACGTTCCCTGTCCCGTGTGTCAGGGAACGGGGGCACAGAAGCGCACACGCACGCTCCACGTGAAGGTCCCGGCCGGCGTCCGCGACGGCGCCAGGATCCGTTTAGCCGGCAAGGGCGAACCTGGCGGACCCGGTTCTCGGGCGGGGGATCTGTTCGTCAGGGTCCACGTGCGGCCGCACCCGGTGTTCGGGCGCACGCGTGATGACCTGACGGTGACCGTTCCTATCACGATCTCGGAGGCGGCGTTGGGAGCGCAGGTCGAGGTCCCTACCCTCAACGGCCCGGTCAAGCTCAAGGTCCCCGCCGGGACCCCGAGCGGCAAGACGTTCCGGGTCAAAGGCAAAGGAGCGCCGAGGAAGGGCGGCTCGGGAGACCTGCTCGTGACCGTCGAGGTGGATGTACCCGGCAAGCTGAGCCGCGAGGAGAAGGATCTGTTGAAGCAGCTCCAGGAAGTCAGGAAGGGATCGCCACGCAAGCACCTGGGCGTTGCGTAGAGGAGGCGACTACATGGACCGGATAGGGAACGCGGACGAACGACCGGACGACAGGGCCGTCTACGTGATCAGTGTGGCTGCAGAGCTGGCAGGCATGCACCCGCAGACGCTCCGCATCTACGAGCGGAAGGGGTTGCTGCACCCCAAGCGCACCGCAGGCAACACCCGCCGCTACTCCGACCGGGACATCGAGATGGCGCGAGACATCCAGGACCTGACCCAGGCGCGCGGGATCAACCTCGCGGGGGTCAAGGCGATCATCGAGATGCAGGCCGAGCTCGACGCACTCAGGCGTAAGACGGAGGAGCTCCAAGAGCAGCTGCTGTCTCGGCGAGCCGACGAAGATCGCGCCCGCGGGGGCCAGATCGTCCCTCTCAAGAGCGTGTACGTCCCACCCTGGGAGACGGGGACCCCACGTTGACGCGCATCGTCGGGCCGAAGGTCACGCTTCGTGGCTTCCGCGCGGGCGAGTTCGACGTCCTTTGGGCCGATCAGGTCCAGGATCTCGCGGTGAGGTTAGACGTGCAGGAGACACAGATAGGGGAGGAGTTCCGGGATCGGCTGCGTCGGCGGGTGGCGGCGTCGGGCACTTGGACGAACGGCGAGTTGGTGCTTGCCGTGGAAGCCGATGGAGGTCTCGGCGGCGTGATCCAGGCCCGCACGTCGGAAGATATCCTCCCGCCGCACGTTTTCGAGATCGGTATCCAGATCCTCGCCGGTCGACGGGATCGGGGGCTGGGCACCGAAGCCCTGTGGCTGCTCACCGATCACCTGTTCAACGAAGAGGCCGCGATCAGGGTTCAGCTCAGCACGGAGCTGGGCAACGGTCGCATGCGGGGAGCGGCGGAGGCCGCGGGTTACTCCTTCGAGGGGGTGATGCGATCGTTCTGGCCGGTGCCGGACGGTTCGGCTCTAGACCACGCCCTCTACGCCATGACCAGATCCGACCACGAGAGGGCGAAGCCACCATGGACACGAACAAGCTGACGCTGAAGGCTCGTGGGGCGCTGGACGCGGCGCACACGCAGGCGCTGGCCAGGCATCACCAGGAGATCTGGCCGGAGCACCTGCTCTTCGCTCTGCTCTCGGATCCCGAAGGCCTGGTCTTCCCTCTAGTGAGCCAGCTGGGTTCACAGCCCAAACCTCTGCGCGATCGCGTGGACGAGGCGCTGCAGAGGCTCCCGAAGGTGTTCGCCGAGCACTCCGAGCCACGTCTTTCTGCCCTCGGGTACCGCGTCCTGGTCGATGCAGCTGCCGAAGCCGAGGGCCTGACCGACCAGTACATATCCACCGAACACATCTTCCTGGCGCTGCTGGGGGAGCACGGCGGCCGAGCCAAGGAGCTGCTCACCGAGGTGGGTATCACGCGGGACGCGGCCCTGTCCGCCCTCGCCGGGGTCAGAGGTCGGGCCAGGGTCACTTCGGACAGCCCCGAAGAGACGTACCAGGCTCTGGAGCGTTTCAGCAGGGACCTGACCGACCAGGCGCGCACCGGCAGACTCGACCCGGTCATCGGTCGTGACGAGGAGGTACGCCGGGTCATCCAGGTGCTGTCCAGGCGAACCAAGAACAACCCGGTGCTGATCGGCGAGCCCGGGGTGGGCAAGACCGCGATAGTCGAGGGCCTCGCCCAGCGGATAGTCGCGGGTGACGTGCCCCGGTCCCTGGCGGACAAGCGCGTCGTGGCCCTGGACCTGGGCGCCATGGTCGCCGGCTCCAAGTACCGCGGGGAGTTCGAGGAACGCCTGAAGGCCGTGCTGAAGGAGATAGCCGACAGCGACGGGAAGGTCATCACCTTCATAGACGAGCTGCACACGATCGTCGGCGCGGGCGCTGCCGAGGGGGCGATGGACGCCGGCAACATGTTGAAGCCCATGCTTGCGCGCGGCGAGTTGCGAGCCATCGGCGCCACGACGCTGGACGAGTACAGGGAGCGCATCGAGAAGGACCCCGCGCTGGAGCGGCGTTTCCAGCCTGTGCTGGTCGAAGAACCCAGCGTCGAAGACACGATAGGCATCTTGCGCGGCCTGAAGGAGCGCTACGAGGTTCACCACGGGGTCCGGATCCAGGATCCTGCCTTGGTCGCGGCGGCCGTTCTCTCCGACCGGTACGTCAGCGGGCGGTTCCTTCCCGACAAGGCGATAGACCTGGTCGACGAGTCCGCCAGCCGGCTGCGCATGGAGATCGATTCGATGCCGGCTGAGATAGACGAGGTCGAGCGCCGGATGCGTCAGCTCGAGATCGAGAGGGCGGCCCTTTCGAAAGAGACGGACGCGGCGTCGCATGAGCGCCTTGAGAAGTTGGAGGCGGAACTCGCCGACCTCCAGGAGCAGGCCTCCGGCATGGAAGCGCACTGGCAGCAGGAGAAGGAGCTGATCGACCAGATCAGGTCGAACAAGCAGGCGATCGAGGAGGCCCGAACGGAGTTCGAGCGGGCGGAGCGCGATGGTGACCTGGAGAGGGCGGCCGAGCTGCGATACGGGACGTTGGTCGGTCTCGAGAAGCAGCTCGAGCAGGGGAACTCGGCGCTTCAAGAGCTCCAGCGCGAGCAGAAGATGCTGAACGAGGAGGTCACCGAGGAGGACGTGGCCGAGGTCGTCTCCAGGTGGACGGGCATACCCGTCAGCCGCCTGATGGAAGGCGAGATGCAGAAGCTCGTTCGCCTGGAGGAGCACCTTCACCGCCGGGTGGTCGGGCAGGACGAGGCGGTCGAGGCCGTCGCGAACGCGATCCGACGCTCGCGCGCGGGCCTCTCCGACCCACACCGCCCGATCGGCTCGTTCCTGTTCCTCGGCCCCACGGGTGTGGGCAAGACCGAGCTGGCCCGCGCGCTCGCCGAGTACCTGTTCGACGACGAGCGAGCGATCGTGCGTGTGGACATGAGCGAGTACCAGGAGCGTCACACCGTGTCCAGGCTCGTGGGGGCACCGCCGGGCTACGTCGGTTACGAGGAAGGTGGACAGCTCACGGAGGCGGTGCGCCGGCGCCCCTACAGCGTCGTCCTTCTCGACGAGATCGAGAAGGCACACACGGACGTGTTCAACGTGCTGCTTCAGCTCCTCGACGACGGCCGGCTCACCGACGGAAAGGGTCGAACGGTGGACTTCCGCAACGTCATCGTCATCATGACCTCCAACCTGGGGTCATCGGTCTTCGAGGACTCCTCCATGGATCAGGAGAAGCAGCGCGATGCGATCCTGCAGGACGTGCGCGCGACGTTCCGGCCCGAGTTCGTGAACCGCGTGGACGAGACGGTCGTATTCCATCCGCTCACCCGGGATCACATCCGGCAGATCGTGGACATACAGGTGGCCCTGCTGGGCGAACGCCTCGCCGAGCGCAATCTGACCTTGAAGATGACCGACGAGGCCCGCGATCTGCTGGCTTCGCGAGGATACGATCCCGCATTCGGCGCGAGGCCCCTCAAGCGCCTGATCCAGCGCGAGCTGCAGGACCCGCTGGCGATGAAGCTGCTCATGGGCGAGATCCGTGACGGCTCCACCGTGACGGCGGACGCTGAGGGCGGCGACCTGGTACTTCGCGCGGGCTGAGCGCTCGGGGTCAAGCCGGCCCTCCACAGGGCCGACGCTTCCTCCATGGGTTGGGTCGTTCTGGCGTGTGCCGTGCTGGCCGCCCTCTGGGGGGCGTGGCAGGCCCGTCACCGTCACGCCCGGCAGCGGGAGCTGATGCTTCTATCCCACCGGGCCGGGCTGGAGTTCATGCCCATGGACCCATTCACCGACACGCTCTGGCTGCCGTTCCGGGTGTTCGGCAGGGGGACACGCCGGGGAACGGAGAACGTGCTGTGGGACCCCAGGGACGACCCCTCCGACGTCAGGGCATTCGACTACTGGTGGACGGAGGAGAACCCCGACACGCAGGCTGCCGGTCCGACCAGGCGGATCACTTGTGCCGTGGCGTCACTGCCCTTCACGTGCCCGCGCCTGGAGATAGTGCCTGAGGGCTCGACCGAGGCGGCGGTCGCCGGCCCGGATATCGACTTGGAGCTGGAGGCCTTCAACAGGAGGTTCCGTGTCGTGGCCGGCGACCGCCGCTTCGCTACCGCCTTCCTCGACCCCCGCATGATGGACGTCCTGATGCAGCTGCCGCCTTCGATCTCCTGCACGGTGAACGAGGACCGGATGCTCCTGTGGGCGGATAGGCTCACGGCCTCCGAGACGGCACTACTGCTGGAGGTCGCGCGCAAGATCCGCGAGCGCGTGCCTCGCGTGGTGGCGAGCCTCTACCCGCCGCGCCCGTCCGAGGGGCCCCACGAGGCTCGGTGGCTCCAGGGGGGCTGGTCGCCGGACCCGACCGGCGACGGGCCTTAGACTCCCGCCCAGTGAACGAGAGCGCCTTCCTGTTCGTCTTCGGCGCCCTGGCGGTAGTCGCCATCTTCTGGTTCGGCTACATGGCGAAGAAGCGACGCCAGCAGGCGTTCCTGCTGCTCGCTCGCCAGTACGGGCTTCAGTACTCCCCCGAGGACCCGTTCGGGATCTTGAACCGGCCTTTCGCGTTGTTCAGGAAGGGCGACGGCCGCGGGGTAGAGAACGTACTGTGGGGCAGCTGGCAAGGCATGCCCCTGCACACCTTCGACTACTGGTACTTCGAGGAGTCCTCCAACTCGAAGGGCGGCCGCTCCAAGACCTACTACCGCTTCAGCTGTGCGGTGACCGGCATAGGCGCCGCCTGCTCGCATGTGTCCATAGAGAAGGAGAACCTGCTGACGCGGTTGGCGGACATGTTCGCCCTGAAGGACGTCCAGTTCGAGTCCGACGAGTTCAACGAAGCGTTCAACGTCAAGTCCATGGACAGAGAGTTCACCTACGCGTTCGTCGATGCGCGCATGATGCAGTGGTTGCTCGCGAACGGCCGCGACTTCACGTTCGAGGTAAATGGGGACCAGATCTTGGCGGCCTGCAAGCGGCTGGACCCGGCTGCCATGCTCCCGCTCTGGGGGACCCTGCAGGCGTTCCTCGCCCAGGTTCCTCGCGCGGTGTTCTCCCTCTACCCCAGGAGGCGGTAGGCTCGGCCCAGTCCGGCAAGGAGGGAACTCGTGGAGATCCTGCTAGTCATCCTGGGTCTGGTGGTGCTGGTCGCGCTCGGCGGCATCATCAGCTACAACCGCTTCGTTTCCCAGAAGAACCTGATCCGGGACTCGTGGGCCAACATCGACACCGAGCTGCGGCGGCGGTACGACCTGATCCCGAACCTGGTCGAGACCGTGAAGGGCTACGCGGCGCACGAGCGGCAGGTCTTCGAGAACGTCACCGCCGCCCGCGCGGCGGCGACCGCTGCGACCGGCTCCCCGGCCGAACAGGCGGCCGCCGAAGGCCCCCTCGTGGCCGCCCTGCGGCAACTCCTCGCGGTCGCCGAGGCGTACCCCGACCTGAAGGCGAACCAGAACTTCCTTGCCTTGCAGGCGGAGCTGTCCAACACGGAGGATCGGCTCCAGACGTCGCGGCGCTTCTACAACGCGAACGTCCG
>CAZHRY010000071.1:1098-13049 GCA_964535065.1 uncultured Actinomycetes bacterium | reverse complement strand
CCTCGATCAGCCGAGCGGAGTCAGTCATCTTCTTCCGTGGAGGGCGCCGGCCGGGTCTCGTGCCTGGCTATGAGCACCGTCGCCACCCGCCGTCCCTGGACCTCCTCGGCCTTGAAGGACAAGCCCTGGAACGACGCCTCCTCCCCCGCGGCCGGGATCTTCCCGAATATGTCCAGGACCAAGCCGCCGACCGTGTCCCATTCCTCGTCGGGAAGCTCGGCGCCCAGCAGATCGTTCAGGTCATCGATCGAGGTCTTCCCCGACACGCGGTACACGCCGTCGCCCAGCTCGACCATGTCGGGCTCCTCGCGGTCGTACTCATCGGTGATCTCCCCCACCAGCTCTTCGAGCAGGTCCTCCAGCGAGACGATCCCGGTGACCGAGCCGTACTCGTCGGTGACCATGGCCTGGTGGAACTTGTTGCCCTGCATCTCCCGAAGCAGGTCGGCGACCTTCTTGGACTCCGGAACGAAGCGCGCAGCGCGCGAGACGTCTGCGAGGGGCATCTCGGACTTCCCCTGGTGAAGGGCCTTCAGGACGTCCTTGGCGAAGACGACCCCCACGACGTCGTCCAGATCTTCGTGATAGACAGGGATCCGCGAGAACCCGTGCTCCAGGACCAGCGCCTGGACGTCCCTCAGCGTGGATGTGTCCTCCACTGCCACGATGTCGGGCCTGGGCACCATCACCTCGCGCACGATCGTGTCGCCGAACTCGAAGATGGAGTGGATCAGCTCCTTCTCTTCTTCTTCTATCGAACCTTCCTCGTGCCCGACCTCGGCCATCGAGCGGATGTCTCCCTCGGACACGAACGGGCCCTGCCTCAGCCCCTTGCCGGGCAGCAGCACGTTCGCCAACCCGATCAGCATCCGAGTCGGCGCCGCGAGCGCCCTGCCAAGGAAGAACACGACCGGCGCCAGCAGCAGCGCAGCTCGGTCGGAGTGCTGGATCCCGAACGTCTTCGACATCGCCTCCACGAAGACGAAGTACAGGAGCGTGAAGACCAGTGATGCCAGCGTGACCCAGGTCTCGCCCCACGTTCGCTCGGCGAGCAGCGCGACCATGATGGCCGAGCCGTTCTGCGCGAACATCACCGCCAGGTAGACGGAGTTGAGGTAGCGGGGCGGGTCGGATTCCAACCTGACCAGCAGGGCGGCGTTGCGGCGACCTTCCTCCTTCAGCGCCAGCGCCCGTACTCGGGTCATCCTGGTCAAGGAGGATTCCGCTATCGCGAGTACCGAGCCGAGCAGCACCAGCACGCCGGCGAGCGCCCACAGGAACCTCATGGCGCCTGCACCCCGCTGTACCTGAGCTGCTTGGCCCACATCTCGGCTCTCTCGTCCTCCTCTTCGTGATCGTGGCCCAGAAGATGAAGGATGCCGTGCACGAGGAGCAGCCGCAGCTCCGCGGCCGGATCCGCCCGGTTGTTGCGGGCCGCCACCGAAGGCGCGATGACCACGTCTCCGAGGAGACGGACGCCTCCCGTCTCGTGTTCGTCCTGGGGGAAGCTGAGGACGTCGGTCGGCCCGGGTTCACCCATGTACGCGAGATGCAGTTCCTCCATCTCGGACCCGGTAACGAAGCTGACCGACAGCTCCGCGGCGCCCACGCCCTCGCCGATCAGGGTCTCGCGAGCTAACGCCACCAGCGCGGCTTCGTCCAGCGGTTCGTCCTGGCGGTTGGACACCAGGACGGAGGGATGGCCACCGGGTTCGGAGTCGGCGCTCATGGATCTACTCATCGTCCGTCAGGCGCTGCTGACCGTAGCGTCCATAGGCCTCCACGATGTGCTGCACGATCTCGTGCCTGACCACGTCCCGACCTCCAAGGTGGATGAACGATATCCCGTCTATGCCCTGAAGGATCTCTTCCACGACGTGAAGCCCGCTGGACTGGCCCGTCTGCAGGTCTACCTGGGTCGAGTCGCCGTTCACCACGGCCTTGGAACCGAACCCCAGCCGGGTCAGGAACATCTTCATCTGCTCGGGGGTCGTGTTCTGGGCCTCGTCCAGGATGATGAAGGCGTCATTAAGGCTCCTTCCCCTCATGAAGGCCAGCGGGGCGACCTCGACGACGCCACGATCCATCAGCCTCGGCAACGTGTCCGGACCCGTCATCTCGTACAGCGCGTCGTACAACGGACGCATGTACGGATCGATCTTCTCGTAGAGGGTTCCCGGCAGGAACCCGAGCCGTTCCCCGGCCTCCACCGCCGGCCTCGTCAGGATCAGCCGCGACACCTGCTTGTCCTGGAGTGCCCTAACCGCCACGGCCACGGCCAGGTAGGTCTTCCCCGTGCCGGCAGGGCCTATCGCGAACGTGACGGTGTTGTTGCGGATCGCGTCCACGTACTTCTTCTGCCCGACGGTCTTGGGAGCGATCTTCTTGCCCCGGGCAGACAGGAGTTGATCACCGAGAACCTCGCTGGGGCGTGGCGGGCCCTCGCCCGGCTCGCCCTCGTGGCCCTTGATCATCCCGACCGCGCGACCGACGGATTCCTCGCTCAAGTCATGCCCACGCTCCAGGAGCTGTAAGAGCTCTTCGAAGACGAGTGCTACCCGCTCGGCCTCCCGTTCCGGTCCCGTGATGGTGATCTCATTGCCACGGACGAGGATCTGAGACGCGAAGGCGCCTTCGATGAGCTTCAGGAAGGAGTCGCGCTGGCCCAGCAGAGCCACCATCGGCTGGTGGCCGGGTACAAGGATCTTCACTTGGGTGGTGCCCGCTGCCACGTGTTCCGGGGCTGAGCCCCGATACCTCCTGTTCGAAAGACGAGGCCGTCCCTTGGACGGCTTTGTTCAATCGTACCCCGCCCTACCCCGGAGGCCAGCCCATCTTCCGACCACCCAGGAAGTGGAAGTGCAGGTGGAACACGGACTGGCCGGCATCCGGGCCGACGTTGGTGACCAGGCGCCATCCCGACCCATCGATGCCCTCCGTTCGCGCGAGGTGCGCGGCCGCTTGCGCGATGTCCGCCAAGACCTCGCCGTGCTGGTCGCCTACCTCGGCAAGGGAAGCGACGTGCTCCTTGGGGATGATCACGATGTGTGTCGGAGCCTGGGGGTTGATGTCGCGGAACGCCACCACCCTGTCGGATTCGCGCAGGATGTCCGCCGGGATCTGGCGAGCCGCGATCTGGCAGAAGAGACAGCTACTATCGGACATACCCCGGAGCCTATCGCCTGGCGCCGACAGGCGCGTCAGAACTCCGGACGCCTGAGCTGCCCTTCGACCGGACCCTTCCTCGGCTCCCCGAGTGACTCCGCCAGCCGCTCGATGAGCTGCTTCTGTTCCTTCGACAAGCCACGCGGTGTGACGACGTGCAGCGTGACGTACACGTCGCCCCTGCCACGCCCGTTCACGTTCGGGACCCCGCGCCCCTTGAGCCTGATGACGGTGCCCGACTCGGTTCCGGGCTCGACCCGCACCGTCTCGATCCCGTCCAGCACCTCTACCTCGACCTCGGACCCCAGCGTCGCCTGCGTGACCGAGACATCGAGCACGGTGAAGAGGTCCTGTCCCCTGCGATCGAACGCGTGCGAGGGCTCGACGTCGAGCCTCACGAACAGGTCACCCGGCGCGGCTCCTCCCACGCCCGAGTTCCCTGCGCCCGTCACCCTCAGCTCCATCCCGTCGGCCACGCCCGCCGGGATCTCCACCGTTACCGTGGAAGCCTGCCGGACACGACCCGCACCCACGCATGCCTCGCACTTCTCCGGGATCTCCTGGCCGGTCGCGTCGCACGTCCTGCACGGAGAAGTGGCCATGAGCGTGCCGAACACGCTCCGGCGCACCGACTGGACCTCGCCGGTTCCGCCACACGTCCGACACGCGACCGGCGCGGTCCCCGGCTCGGCCCCGTTGCCCAGGCAACGCTCGCACGTGACGAGCTTCTCGGTCTTCACCTCCTTGCGCGCTCCGAAGACCGCCTCTGGGAACTCCAGCCTCAAACGCGTTCCCACGTCCTCCCCCCGGTGGGTTCGCGAACGCGCTCGTCTGCTGCGCGTCCCGAACCCACCGAATCCCTGCCCGAAGAACATCTCGAAGATGTCCTGGATGTCCGTGAAGGGCTGCCCGGCCGGCCCTCCTGCGGAGCCGAACGCGTCATACCTCTCCCTCTTCTCTGGATCGGAGAGGATCTCGTAGGCGCCCGCCACCTCCTTGAATCGGGCCTCCGCTTCGGGATCGGCATTGACGTCCGGATGCAGTTCCCGAGCCAGCTTGCGGTACGCCTTCTTGATGTCCTCGCTCGAGGCCCCCCTTGGAACGCCCAGCACCTCGTAGAGGTCGCGCGTTCGGGCCATGGGCTAGTTCTCTGGCTCCGAGGCGGCCTCGTTGAGCTTCTCCGCGACCGCCCGCACCGACGCCATGGCCGAGAGATAGTCCATCCGCGTTGGACCCACGATGCCTATGGTTCCCATCGTGGCGTCGCCAGCCCTGAACGGCGCGGTCACGATCGAAGCCTCCCACTCACCGGTCGTAGGGTGTTCGGTGCCTATCGTCACCTTGACGTCGTCGGCCGCCGTGACGTCGTGAAGGACCTTCAGCATCTCCTGCTCGCGCTCGAGGGTCTCGAACAGGCGGCGAAGGGTCTCACGTCGCCAAGCCTGGGTCTCATCTGCCAGGTTGGCCACCCCGCCCACGAGGACGTGCGCGAAGCGGTCTCCCCGTGCAGCGACGCGCAGGACGTCGGCGACCGCCAGCAGCAGGTCGTGCTCCTTCGGCGGGATCCCCGTCGCCAGTCGCAGCAGCTTCGCCTGGGCTTCTTGGTACGTGGAGCCCCTGACCACCTGGAGCCTCCTCTCCGCCTCGGCGACGTCCCTCGCATCGATCCCTTCTGGGCGATCCAGCAGCTGTTTATCCACGCGGCCATGCTGGCCTACCGCGAGAACCATGAGCGTGGGCCCCATGTCGATCAGCTCCAACCGAACGACCTGCTCCTCTGATGCTCCCGGCGGCACGGCCAGGCCGGCGTACTGCGTCAGCCGGCTGAGCAGATGGACCGATCCCTTCAGGACCTCCTCGAGGTCCAGGATGGCCTCGGCGAAATGGGCCGCGATGGCGCGTCTCTGAGCGTCCTTCAGCTTCCCGTGCGCCGGGAGCGAGTCCACGTAGTACCTGTATCCCTTGTCCGTGGGGATGCGGCCCGCGCTCGTATGGGGGTGGGTCAGGTAGCCAAGTTCCTCGAGCGCAGCCATCTCGTTCCGGATGGTGGCCGAGGAGACGCCGAGACCGGCCCTCTCAGCGATGGTCTCCGACCCCACGGGCTCGGCCGTTCGCACGTACTCCTCTACCAGTGCACGAAGGATCGCCGCCTTGCGTGCTCCCAGGTCGGAGGCCTTCTCTTCCATGCCTCGGATGATAGCTGGCACTCGCCTGCTCAGAGTGCTAGACACGGATCACGAGACCGCAGCCAACCTTGGACCCCTCTCGTGCGTCCTAGGGTTGCACGAGGAGGGCGAGTTGCTGGACGACACCGAGATCAGGGCTTTCCTGCGCGACGGGTACTCGAGGCTCGTCGGCGCGGTTGCCCTGGTGACAGGAAGCCTGGTGGCAGCCGAAGACGCGGTCCAGGAAGCCGTCGTGCGCGCCTGGGAGCGGATCGATCGCGGGGAACGCATCGAGAAGCTCGAGGGATGGGTCGCGACGGTGGCGTTCAACCTCTCGCGTAGCGGGCTCAGGCGGCTGAACGCCGAGCGCAGGGCCCGGGCACGGATGGGCGCCGGCGCCGGCCACGTCGCCGGGCCCAGCTCGGACCGCCTCGACGTCGCCCGCGCTCTGGCGGCGCTTCCCCGCCGCCAGAGGGAAGCGGTCGTCCTTCGCTACTTCCTCGAGCTTTCGACCGCAGAGGTCGCCCGGACCATGGGAACCAGCGAGGGCACGGTCAAGAGCCAGCTCGCCAGGGCCCGTGGCCACCTCGCGCAGGCCCTGGCGCTGAACGACGAGCCCGAAAGGGAGAGCCACCATGCCGAAGCTTGACGATCTTCTCCGCGACGAGCTGAGGGAGGCCGCCCCCCGCGCGGAGCTCCCGGACGACATCTTCGAACGGCTGGGAACGCGCAGGCGGCGCCGCAAGGTTGTGCGCCGCGCGACCTCCGCGGCTCTGGCCGTGGCGGTGCTGGCTGCGTCCGCAGGAGCCTTCGTGGCCCTGGACCGCGCCTTCACCGGGAACGGCACCAAGATCGCGAACCCGCCGGCCATGCCCGAGAACGGCGATCTGGTGGTAAGCGCGCCGGATGATCCCGGTGTGAGCTTGCACGTGCTCCCGGCCGATGCGATACCGGCGCCGGGCGGAGCCGCCGATCGGTCGCAGCTGCGGCCCCTGTGGTCCAGGTCGGAGCTGCTCGATCTCTGGCCGAACGACGCACCACTGACGCATGCGGGAGCGACGATCTCGCCCGATGGCCACGAACTCGTCTTCTACGACCCGAGTGAAGAGGGCAACCGACTATGGCGAGCCGGCGTGGACGGAACCGAACTCCGGCCCATCACGCGAGCTTCCCTCGACGCATGGCAACCCGCCTGGTCTCCAGACGGACGGTGGATCGCATTCATAGGGCGAGACGCGGCGCGCGCCGAGCAGGTCTTCATCGTGCGACCCGATGGCTCGGATGTGAGACCCGTCACGGATGGCCAACTTCTCTTTCTGACCAGCGTCACCTGGTCCCCCGACGGCGCCAGCCTGGCCGTCAGCGCCGTGGAGGAGTTCGACACCGCCCCTGGACCGCGATCGGTGTTCACTCTCCCGGTGACGGGCATGACGTCGCCCGAAAGAACCGAGGCGACGAACGTCGGGAACGGAGTCGCGTGGTCGCCCGACGGCCGCTGGATCGCTTTCGCGGACTCGGGGATCAAGCTGCTGGATGTCGAGACCGGCCAGATCACTACCCTCACCGATCCGGTCGCGGAGGGGATCCCGGGCGCAAGCAGCGGCGACGCCTACGACGCCGACCCGACGTGGTCGCCGGATGGAACGCTGGTCGCGTTCTCCCGGTTCACGAAGGTCGACGAGTCGGTGGTCCACGCGGTGAGGGCCGACGGCAGCGGCTCGCCGTATCCCCTGGTCGTCGGCCGCGACCCCGCGTGGCAGCCGCTGCCGTCGGCCCCCGAGAGCCCGGAACCAACGGTGGAGTCCACGGAGCTTGCCGGAGTTCCCTTCCCGGTCTGCCGGCCCATGTCCATGCCGGGAACCTTCGGCCCCGGAGTCACTACCGCCTGGCTCTTCGAGAAGGCCCCCCAGGCTGGCTGCGAAGGCTACGAGGGCTTCCAGTACATCGGTCTGGGCACCCAGGATCGAGTGATCTCACTGTCAGGACCGTTGGGTGACATCGGTCAGAACGAGGTCCAGTTGTGGCCCGTCGCCGCGCCGGACGTGGATGGTGACGGGATCGCCGAGCTGGCCGTCGGCATCGAGGGATCCCGTCGTGACGGCTATCTCCACTCGGTGCTCTTCCGGGTTGCGGGCTCGGGTCAAGGAGCGACACAGCTGGCCTTCGATTGCGGAGATGCGTGCGAGCCCATCCCACTCATCGTCATCGACATCTCGCTGGCCAAGGGCACGACCTGCGGACCAGAAGGTTCCCCGCCGGTATCCGATGCCCAAGGGCTCATCACGTGGAGCGCCGGACCCTCCGACACCGCGCCAGCCAGCATCACGGAAACCTTCTGGCGGATCGAAGGGGACAGTCTGGTGCGGGGGTCTTCGTGGAGCTACGACGCTCACGACGCCGCCTCGAGCGCCACCGATCTCTGTGGCTCTCCCGTCTTCTGGCCGGAGGACTTCCCCGTCTACCCCTTCGAGCCGGCGCAGCAGCCAGCGGAAGGAACCGACATAGGGCTAGAGAGGAACCTGTGCAACGCTGAGCGGGCGGGCGGGCTCGAGCTGGTGCCGGGTGCGCCTGCCGACGTCGCTTGGACCGGGTATCTCGTCAACGCACAGGGCAAGTGCTCGAGGAACACCGAGGCACAGGAATGGGTGGTCGCGATAGACGTCACCGGTGATGGCATGGCCGACGCCTCTACGCCGATCCCCGATCCCAGCTGCCCCTACGTGTCCTGCGGGCCCCTGGGCGGAACCGACCTGGATGCCGATGGCGACCAGGAGCTGATAGTGAACACGTTCTTCTCGATCGTCGACCACACCTACTTCTCGGTCAGTCGGACGGATGCCGGCGTTTCCATCGCACCGATCTTGGTCGCCGCGCCCGGTAACCCGGACGCCGGGATCCAACCGGGAGAGCCGCTCCAGACCTCGGCAGCAGGAGATGCGGGCTTCGCGGGATGGATCCGATGCGAGGGTTATCCCGATTCCCCGGTCCTGGTGGCCACATGGAGCAACTGGCCGATCGAAAGCGACCTGCCCAGGGAGTGGCATGAAACGAAGCTCCAGCTTCAGGAAGACGGGATGTTCCACGTCATCTCGACGAACGACTTCGAGCTGCCCTGGGACCAGGATCCCGGACTGATCCGATCCGACGCACCCGCGTGCGGCATCGGCTTCAACCTCTGGGCTAACCCGCCCGAATGATTCAGCCGGTCAGGCCGAGGACCAGCTCGTTCAGCAGGAGCATCCCCCGCTCCGTCGGCACGAGCTGACCGGAGTCGTCCGTGAGAAGGCCGCTCCGCAGATACGGAGCGGCCTTCTCCTCGTCGAACCAACTCGCGGGGACCCCTTCCATGATGCGGAGCTTCAGGAACACCTCCTCCAGGAACGCGTCGCTCGGATCGAGGGATTCGCTCCCTCCGATCGGCAGCTCGCCCTCCCGGACCTTCGCCATGTACTGCTCCGGCGGCCGCAGGTTCCACCAGCGGACGTCGTCGCGGTACGAGTGCGCGCCGGCACCGAGCCCCAGGTACGGGCGCCGTTCCCAGTAGCCGAGGTTATGGCGGCACTCCCACCCGGGCCTTGCCCAGTTCGAGACCTCATAGTGGCCGTAGCCCGCTTCGCCGAGGACCTCGCAGGCGAGCATGAACATGTCCGCTTGCAGGTCCGGGTCGGGGCCGGGGACCTCGCTCGATGCCACCTTCCTCCCGAGCGGCGTGGCCGGCTCGATCGTGAGCGCGTACGCCGAGATGTGCTCTGGCGCGAGGGTCAGCGCTTCCTCCAGGGTCCTTGCCCAGGAGCCCAGCGTCTCCCCGTTCGCTCCGTAGATCAGGTCCAGGCTCACGTTCTCGAAGCCGGCCTTCCGGGCCGCGGCCACGGCCCGCATCACGGAGCCCGGATCGTGTAACCGTTCCAGGGAGGCGAGCACGTCAGTGTCGAAGGACTGCGCGCCGAGCGAGAGCCGCTCGTAGCCCGCTTCGAGGAGGGACGTCAGGGACGACTCATCGACCGTGTCGGGGTTCGCCTCGATCGTGATCTCCGCGTCCTCGGAGAGCTCGAAGCGGTCGCGCATGTGAGCCAGGAGCGAGCGGAGGTCGGCGGGCGCCATGGTGGTCGGCGTCCCGCCTCCGAGGAAGACGCTGACGAAGCCCGTCCCCTGCCAGCCAGGCGAGGCCAGCTCGGCTTCGCGCAGCAGGGCGTCGAGGTACGAGGGCTTCAGGTGATCAATGCCCGCGTACGCGTTGAAGTCGCAGTAGCCGCAGCGGGTCAGGCAGAAGGGGATGTGGACGTAGATGCCCCCGACCGCGTCTTCGCCGTTCATCGCCTCTCTCGCCTCTCGTCAACGCGAAGGGCCGAGATGAAGGCGTCCTGCGGCACGTCCACCTTGCCGACGCGCCTCATCCTCTCCTTGCCCTTCTTCTGGGTCTCGAGCAACTTGCGTTTGCGCGTGATGTCGCCGCCGTAGCACTTGGCCAGCACGTCCTTGCGCTTGGCCTTCACGGTCTCGCGCGCGATGATCTTCGAGCCGATCGAGGCCTGAACGGCCACGTCGAAGAGCTGACGCGGGATGAGTTCCTTCAGGCGCTCGGTCATCCTCTTGCCGTACTCGTAGGCCTTGTCGCGGTGCTGCACGCTGCTGAACGCGTCGACCGGTTCGCCGTGGAGCAGGACGTCCACGCGGACGAGCTTGGCCTCCTGGAAGCCCCAGGGCTCGTAGTCGAGGCTCGCGTAGCCGCGGGTCTTCGACTTGAGCTGGTCGAAGAAGTCGAACACGATCTCGGCCAGCGGAAGCGTGTAGTGCACCTCGACGCGCTCGGGCGTCAGGTATTCCATGTCCACCATCTCGCCCCGCCGCGCCTGGCACAGCTCGAAGATGGCGCCCAGGTGGTCGGCCGGCGTGATGATGGTGGCGTAGACGATGGGCTCCTCGACCCTGTCGTAGTCGCCTCCCGGGGGCATCTCTGCGGGGTTGTGCACGATCTGTTCTTGGTTCCCCTTGAAGACGTGGAACTCGACGTTGGGCGCGGTCGAGATCAACTCGAGGTCGAACTCGCGCTCGAGGCGCTCGCGCACGATGTCCATGTGTAACAGCCCGAGGAATCCGACACGGAAGCCGAAACCGAGGGCCTGCGAGGTCTCGGGTTCGTAGACGAGCGCGGAGTCGGAAAGCTTGAGCTTGTCGAGCGCTTCCCTCAGCTCGGAGTAGTCGCCGCCCTCTGCCGGGAACAAGCCCGACCAGACCATGGGCTTCGGCTCGCGGTAGCCGTGGAGGGGCTCTTGGGCGCCGGCCTTGCCCGCCAGCGTGATCGTGTCGCCGACCTTGGCTTGGTGGACGTCCTTGAGGCCGGTGACGAGGTAGCCGACCTCTCCGGGCCCAAGCTCATCTACCGGCGTGGCTTCGGGCGCCATCACGCCGGCTTCCTCCGCTTCGGAGATCACGTCGGTGGCGAACATCTTGATCTTCGCACGGCTCGGCAGGACCCCCTGCTTGACCCGGACGTAGGTGATGACGCCGCGGTAGGTGTCGAAAGCCGAGTCGAAGATGAGGGCCTGCAGCGGTGCGGTGCGATCGCCGGTAGGAGGGGGAACGCGCTCGATAACGGCGCGCAGTACCTCCTCGACCCCCTCGCCCGTCTTGGCGCTGACGTGAAGGATGTCCTCCGGGTCGCACTTCAGCAGGTTCGCGAGTTCCTCGTTCCGGCGCGCCGGCTCGGCCGCCGGCAGGTCGATCTTGTTCAGGACCGGGACGATCATCAGACCGGCGTCGCGGGCCAGGTGGTAGTTGGCCAGGGTCTGCGCCTCGAGGCCCTGGGCCGCGTCCACCAGCAGGATGGCGCCTTCACACGCCGCGAGCGACCGGGAGACCTCGTAGGTGAAGTCCACGTGACCGGGCGTGTCGATCAGGTTCAGCTCGTAGCCCTCATGGAACAGACGAACGGCCTGAGCCTTGATCGTGATCCCCCGCTCCCGCTCCAGGTCCATCCTGTCCAGGTACTGGGCTCGCATGTCGCGGCCCTCGACCGTGTGCGTGATCTCGAGCATCCGGTCGGCCAAGGTGGACTTGCCGTGGTCGATGTGAGCCACGATGCAGAAGTTCCGGATGTGGGAGATCTCGGTGGACACGGGCCACCATGGTACGGGGCGGCGTGATGGCGGCCCCGGGGGATGGACCCGCTGGTACGCTCTTTGCCCGTATGGCGAACATCAAGTCACAGATCAAGCGCAACCGCACCAACGAGAAGCGTCGCGAGGCCAACAAGGCCGTGAAGAGCGCCCTGAAGACGTCACAGAAGAGGGTGTCTCAGGCTGCCGCGACCGGGGACGCCGAGGGCGCGCGGGAACGTGCGCGCGAGGCGTCCCGAGCCCTGGACAAGGCCGTGAGCAAGGGCGTCCTGCACAGGAGGACCGCTGCCCGGCGCAAGAGCCGCCTGACGAAGGCTGCGAACCGGGCCGCTTCTTAGGCCAGCTGGGCGACCAGAGCCCGGCCGGCTTCCTCCCCAGAACGAGCGCAGTCGGGTATGCCGACCATGCCCCGCGCCGCCCCGGCGAGGGCCACCCTGCCTGGGAGGCCCTCCATCGCCTCGGCGTACAGGTGTCGGTGCTCAGGGCTTGGGATAGGGATCGCTCT
>CAZHRY010000071.1:0-1088 GCA_964535065.1 uncultured Actinomycetes bacterium | reverse complement strand
GGCCAGCGGCGCAGCCGCGCTTCGCGCGGCTGCGCCGCTGCACCTAGAACCTCGCCCACCTCCTGGGCCACGAGCGAGATCAGGTCCTCGTCGCTCCGCGCCAGCATGTCCCTGTCGGTGACCGTCGCCCTTACCCTGAGGGCGCCCTCGGTTCCAACGTGCGGCCACTTCGACCTGACGAAGGTTGCGGCGGTCACGATGGCGCCCTCTTCGGGCGCGCTCAGGTAGCCGGCGGCGTCGAGCGGATGCGCCAGGCTCCCGGGGTCCCAGGCCAGGTGCACGACGACCGATGAGGACATCCGGACCCTCGTCAGGGCCTTCGCCTCCACGAGGATCTCTCCGGCGACGACCGGTTCCGTGGCGATCAGGACCGCATCCGCCTTCAGGTGCTCTTCCTCGGTTCGGACCGAGTAGGCGGATCCGTCGAGTGCGACCGCACGCACCCGCTCCCCCGTCCTGAGCTCGGCGTCGGGAACCGAGGCCGCCAGACACTCGATCATGCGCTCCATCCCTCCTTGCACGGACAGGAAGGCCGGGCCGTTCGAGACCGGTCGGCGAGCCATGGCCAGCACGACGCTCCTCGCTTCAGCGAGACCCGGGACCGCTTCAGCCGCCACCTCGTCCGCGGGAGCCCCATAGACGCCCATCACCAGGGGCTCGACCAGTCTGCGGGCCACCTTCTTCCCGAGCCGCCTTCGGGCTGCCTCGGCAACGGTCGCCTGGTGCGCGCGCCGTGGCATGAGGGGCTCAAGCCCCGCTCTGGCGGCCGCCATGGGGCCGATGATCCCCGCGCGCATCGTGCCGACGAGCGGACGGAGTCCGGTCGGAACGCCCATCGCGAGCCCCCTCGGCAGGGGCCGCAGGCGACCCTCGAGGCGCAGGTACGTCTTCGAGGCGAGGGGGCCCGGCTCCACCGTGACCAGGCCGAACATCTCGCAGAGCTCCCTTCCTCCGGGCTTGGCCGCAAGGAAAGAATCAGGACCCCAATCCACTAGGGAATCCCCGATCAAGTCGGTGCGGACCTTCCCCCCTAGCCGGACACCTGCCTCGAGCATCGTCACTTGCAGCGGCAGGCGGCGATCCGAAGC
>CAZHRY010000070.1:1143-13358 GCA_964535065.1 uncultured Actinomycetes bacterium | reverse complement strand
GACATCGAGACGATCTTCCTCTTCCCGTGGGCGGTCGGCTTCCGGCGCCTCGGGCTGTTCGGCCTGGTCGAGATGGCGATCTTCATCGCGCTGGTGTTCGTGGCCTACGCCTACATCTGGCGCAAGGGTGGGTTCGACTGGGCCGAGAGCGAGGTCACACCGGTCGAGCCCGAGGAAGTGCTGGAGCGGGAGGTTCGGCTCCGGGAGGATCGCCGTGCCGGTTGAGCGGCTCGAGGGGCTGAACCTCGGCAAGACCCCCGAGGAGGTCGAGCGGGAGGTCGAACGCGGCGTCTTGCTGACCACGGTCGATCGCGCCGTGGGGTGGGCCCGGAAGCAGTCGATGTGGCCGGCGACCTTCGGGTTGGCCTGCTGCGCCATCGAGATGATGTCCGCGGGTGCCGGGCAGTACGACCTGGCTCGCTTCGGCATGGAGCTGTTCCGTGCCTCGCCACGTCAGGCCGACCTGATGATCGTGGCCGGGCGCGTCTCCCAGAAGATGGCGCCGGTCCTTCGCCGCATCTACGACCAGATGCCCGAGCCGAAGTGGGTCATCTCGATGGGTGTGTGCGCCTCGGCAGGAGGGATGTTCACGAACTACGCCATCGTGCAGGGGGTGGACACGATCGTCCCGGTGGACATCTACGTACCGGGCTGTCCCCCTAAGCCCGAGATGCTGATCCACGGCATCCTGGCTCTCCACAAGAAGGTCCGCACGGAGGTGCCGTTCCGGTGAGGGACCTGCTGGAGCTGCTCAGGGACCGTTTCGTCGACGTCCTTTTCGCCCGGGGCGAGGCGACGGTCGTCGTGGGCCGCGACGACCTGCTCGAGGCGCTCGGGTGGCTGCGGGCGGAGCCCGGTGTGTCATGCGACTTCCTGTCCTGCATCACGGCCACCGACTGGCCGGGTGAGGACCCGCGCTTCTGGGTCTCGTACGAGCTGCGTTCGATGGAGCTGAAGCATCGCGTCCGGGTGAAGGTGGGACTGCCCGAAGACGATCCGCACGTCCCTTCCGTGACCGGCATCTTCCCCACCGCGAACTGGCTCGAGCGTGAGACCTTCGACTTCTACGGCGTCGTGTTCGACGGCCATCCGGACCTGACGCGGATCATGATGCCCGACGACTGGGAGGGCTACCCGCTCCGCAAGGACGAAGAGCTGGGGGGCGTGCCCACCTGGTTCCACGGCGCCTCGGTCCCTCCCATCGACAAGCGAGGCATGGCGTGAGCAGGCGCGACGGCGCGGGCGAGCTGCGCCAGGAGACCATGATCATCAACATGGGGCCCCAGCACCCATCGACGCACGGGGTGCTGCGCCTGCTGCTCGAACTCGACGGCGAGACCATCGTCACGTGCAAGCCCGCCATCGGCTACCTGCACACCGGCATCGAGAAGAACACCGAGTACCGAACCTGGACGCAGGGCGTGACCTTCGTCACACGTGCCGACTACCTGTCGCCATTCTTCAACGAGCTGGGCTACTGCCTCGCGGTCGAGAGCCTCCTGGGCGTAGAGGCGCCTCCCAGGGCCCAGATCATCCGAGTGCTGGTCAGCGAGCTGAACCGGATCGCGTCCCACCTGGTCTTCCTGGCCACGGCGGGGATGGAACTCGGGGCGATATCCGTGATGCTGTTCGGCTTCCGCGAGCGCGAGGTGATCCTGGACATCTTCGAGGCGATCACGGGGCTTCGGATGAATCACGCGTACATCCGGATCGGCGGGGTCGTGATGGACCTGCCCGAGGGCGGCCCCGAGAAGATCCGCTCGCTCCTGAACGTGCTGCCCGGCCGCATCGACGAGTACGAGACGCTGCTGAACGAGAACCCGATCTGGAAGGAGCGCAACGTCGGCGTCGGCGTCCTTCAGGCGGACAGATGCCTCGAGATGGGGGTCACCGGCCCCGTGCTGCGCAGCGCTGGCGTGCCGGCCGACCTCCGCAAGGACATGCCCTACTGCGGCTACGAGACGTACGACTTCGACGTTCCGACCCGCACCGAGGCAGACGCGTACGCGAGGTACCTGGTCCGGCTGGCCGAGATGCGCGAGTCGATGAAGATCGTGGAACAGGCGCTCGAGCGCCTGTCCGGCACCCCCGGCCCGGTCATGATCGACGACCCGAAGGTGGGGTGGCCCTCGAAGCTCTCGGTCGGGCCGGACGGCATCGGGAACGACCCCGAGTACCTGCGCCACATCATGGCCGATTCTATGGAGGCGCTCATCCATCATTTCAAGATGGTCACGCAGGGCGTTCGCGTTCCCGAGGGAGAGGTCTACTCCGCCGTGGAGTCGCCACGTGGAGAGCTCGGCTTCTACGTCGTGTCCAACGGCGAGCACCGGCCCTACAGGGTCAAGATCCGCGACCCGTCGTTCGTGAACCTGCAGGCGCTGCCTCTCATGGTCGAGGGCTACCTCATCGCCGACGCCATAGCTGCGAACGCGTCGCTCGATCCCGTGATGGGAGGAGTGGACCGGTGATCTTCGAGGGCTCACTGGCCGGCGACGCGCGCCGGATCGTGGAACGGTACCCCGCGCAGCACCGGCGCTCGGCCATCATGCCGCTGCTCTACCTGGCGCAGTCCGTGCGAGGGATGCTCGACGGCGAGGCGTTGGCAGAGATAGGCCAGATCCTGGGCATCACGACGGCGGAGGTCGAGGCGGTCGCCAGCTTCTACACGATGTACCGGCTGCGCCCCACCGGCGAGCACGTCATCAACGTCTGCACCAACCTGGCCTGCAAGCTCCGGGGCGGGCAGGACGTCTACGAGGCAGCTCGTGAGGCTGCCGGCATCCCTTCCGAGGCCGAGGTTTCCGAGGACGGGATGTTCACCGTGCACGAGGAGGAATGCCTGGGGCTCTGCGACTTCGCCCCGGCCGTGCAGGTGAACTTCGCGGCTCACGACAACGTGACGCCGGAGAGGGCAGGCGAGCTGATCGCGTCGATCAGGCGAGGCGAGATGCCGGAGCCGTCGCGTGGTCAGTCCTTCCCCAGCTTCCGCGCCGCGTCCCGGTTGCTGGCCGGGCTGGAAGAGCTGCAGGAGGAGCCGTCGTGACGCTCTCGTTCGAACCGCGGCTCACCCGCAACTGGGGCAACCCCGACGTGGTTCCCCTGAGCGGATACGAAGCGGCCGGGGGGTACGCCGGGCTGCGCAAGGCGCTGGAGATGCAGGACACGGACATCATCGAGGTGGTCAAGTCGAGCGGCCTGCGCGGCCGGGGCGGCGCGGGCTTCCCCGCGGGCATGAAGTGGAGCTTCGTGCCCCGGGACACCCACACCCCGACGTACGTGGTCGTGAACTTCGACGAATCCGAGCCGGGAACGTGCAACAACCGCGAGCTGGTGGAGCGTGAGCCGCACCGCCTGCTGGAAGGGTCGATCGTCGCCGCACTGGCTATCGGCTGCGAGACGGTCTTCATCTACATCCGTGGCGAGTACCTGTGGCAGGGTCTGGTTCTGCAACGGGCGATCGACGAGGCGTACGCGGCCGGCTACGCGGGCGCTGACGTCATGGGCTCGGGCAAGCGCGTGGACGTCGTCCTTCACCGCGGCGCCGGGGCCTACATCTGTGGTGAGGAGACCGCGCTCCTGAACTCTCTCGAAGGCCTGCGTGGACAGCCGCGGCTGCGCCCGCCGTTCCCCGCCATCGAAGGCCTCTACGCGTCGCCGACCGTCATCAACAACGTCGAGACGCTGATGAACGTGCCGGACATCATCGTTCGCGGACCGGCGTGGTTCCGCGAGCTGGGCAGCGAGAAGTCCCCCGGGACCAAGATGATCACGATCAGCGGGAAGGTGGAGCGGCCCGGCAACTACGAGATCCCCCTGGGCACCCCCTTCCGCACGGTCTTGGAGGATCTCGCCGGCGGTGTTCTGGGAGGCCGGGCGCTCAAGGCCTGGACGCCGGGGGGTTCCTCCACGCCCATGCTCACGGTGGAGCACGTTGACGTGCCCCTTGACTACGAGTCGATAGCCGAGGCCGGCTCGATGCTCGGCACCGGCGCGATCATGGTCATGGACGAGACCGACTGCGTCGTGGACTGCGCGACGCGGATGGTCCGGTTCTACGCCCACGAGTCCTGCGGCAAGTGCACGCCGTGCAGGGAGGGGAGCTGGTGGGCCACCCGCGTGCTTGCTCGGATCGAAGCCGGCGACGGCCGGCCCCAGGACATCCCGCTGATGGCAGACCTGGGGAAGAACATCCTGTTCCGGGCCTTCTGCGCGCTCGCCGACGGCACGGCGTCGGTGATCACCTCCAGCCTGAAGCATTTCGCGGGCGAGTACGAAGAGCACGTGCGCCTCGGCCGCTGTCCGCTGGGGGTCGCGCACGAGGAGTTGGCATCATGACTCCGGATCCTGTGACGCTCACGATCGACGGCCGGGAGGTCACGGTCCCCGCCGGCACGCTGATCATCCGAGCCGCCGAGCACCTGGGCATCCAGATCCCACGCTTCTGCGACCACCCCTACCTGGAGCCTGCGGGCGCCTGTCGCCAGTGCTACGTGCAGATCGAGGGGCAGCCCAAGCTGGCGACGTCGTGCACCGTGACCGTGGCCCCGGGCATGGTGGTCAAGACCCAGAACACCGACGAGGAGGTTCGCCGGGCGCAGGTCGCGAACCTGGAGTTCCTGCTGCTCAACCACCCCCTCGACTGTCCGATCTGCGATCGTGGGGGCGAGTGCCCGCTCCAGGATCAGGCGCTCGCGTACGGCCCTGGCGACAGCCGGTACGTCGAGGCGAAGCGCGTCTTTCCGAAGCCCGTTCCCATGTCGCCCCTGGTCAACCTCGACCGCGAGAGGTGCATCCTCTGCGCCCGGTGCACGCGTTTCTGCGACCAGATCAGCGGGGACCGGTTCCTGGAGATGTACGCGCGCGGCGCCGGTCAGAACGTGTCGATCGCGGCCGGAGAGGACTTCCGGTCGCCCTTCAGCGGCAACACGATCCAGATATGCCCGGTCGGGGCGCTCACTGCCACGCCGTATCGATTCGTGGCGCGTCCGTTCGACCTCAGCTCGGCCGAGTCGGTCTGCCAGCACTGCAGCGTGGGCTGCAACGTTCGCGTGGACATGCGCCACGGCGAGGTCGTCCGTGTCCTGGCTCGCGACGACGCCGAAGTGAACGACGCGTGGATATGCGACAAGGGCAGGTTCGCCTTCCGCTCTGCGGACGATCCCTCGCGTGTGACCACGCCGCTGATCCGCGACAGAGGTCTGGAGCCTGCGTCGTTCGGCGAAGTCCTGGCCTGGGTCGCGGAAGCTTGCCGCGGCAAGCGCGTGGCCTTCCTGACGGGCGGGCGGCTGACCGACGAGGACCACTACGCGATGTCCAAGCTGGCGCGGACGGTCGTGGGAACGAACGACCTCGATCACCGGCGTACGGACGGCGGCGCCGCGGAGCTCCTCGCAGCTGCCCGCCCGATGGACGTGACCGCGCGGGACGTCCAGGCTTCGAGCTTGATCCTCGTGGCCGGCCTGGACGCCGAGCAGGAGACGCCGGTGCTGCACCTGCGCCTGCGCAAGGCGGCGCGCCGCGGGGCGAAGATCGTGGTCGTGCACCCGCGTATCACGCGGCTGCACGACGTCGCCGAGCACGTGCTGATGACGCCGGGCGCCATCGCAGAGGCGCTGGCAGCGGCCGCCGAGGGCATGCCCAGCTCGGACCCGATGTTCGACTTCGCGGCCGGGGCGCTCAGGGCGAGCGGCGCCGGCGGCCTGCTCATCGCCGGTGAGCGTCTGGGTCGGGCCGCCGGCGCCGCGAGGCGGCTCGCCGAGGCCGCGGGCTCGAGGTTCGCCTACGTGACACGTCGCGCGGGCGACCGAGGGGCGCTGCGCGCCGGCGTTCATCCGCGCCTGCTGCCCGGCGGGCGGCCGCTGGACGATGCGGCCGGGCGCGCAGAGGTCGAGGCGATCTGGGGTCCGGTCATGGCCTCGGAGCCGGGTCGGGACACGGCGCAGATCCTGCGGGCCTGTGCGGAGCGAGAGATCGACGTCCTTTTCCTGGTGGGTGTGGACCCGCTGCGGGACTTCCCCGACGCGGCCGTGGCGCTTCGGGCGCTTCAGAACACCCCGGTCAAGGTCGTGCAGTCCCTGGAGCTGGGCCCATTGGCATCGTTCGCCGACGCGTTCCTGCCTGCCGCCGCGGCCGTCGAGAAGGACGGTCACTTCACGACATGGGAGGGGCGGCCGCAGCGCATCCGGCCTGTCCGGCCGCCGAAGGGCCTCGCACGTCCCGACTGGGAGATCTTCGCGGAGCTCGCGGTCGCCATGGGTGGTGACCTGGGCTTCGGGTCGCTGGAGCAGCTTCGCCAGGAGATGGCCGCGCTGCTCGCCGCGCGCGAGCCCGCGGCCTCGGAGCCCCAAGGAACCGCGGCGGCGGCGCCGGGCGTCCAGCTCTTCACGTACCCGCTGCTGGTGGACGAGGGGCGGCTCTCCGAACGCGCGGACGAGCTGAAGTCCGCGCTCCAGGACGAGCCCTTCGTCGAGATCCATCCCGACACCGCGCGAGCGTTCGGGGTCGCGGGAGCGGCTACCCTGCGCGTCCGCACGGACGCGGGAGAGGCGCAGCTGCCGGCCAGGATCACCGAGCGGATCGCACCGGGCGCGGCGTTCGTCCCCTTCAACCAGCCCGGTTTCGCGGCCAACGTGCTGTTCTCGGGCTCGTTCGAGACCCCTGCGACGCTCGAGGCGGTCGCCGCCGAGGAGGTGCCCGCCTGATGGACTGGGTGGACTGGGCGCTCCTGGCGGGCCGAGTCGTGGTGCTGTTCTTCGGACTGCTGCTCGTCGTGATCCTGCTCGTCTGGGTCGAGCGCAAAGTGATCGCCGACATGCAGACGCGCGTCGGCCCGATGCGGGCCGGTCCGCGCGGGGTGCTGATCACGCTCGCGGACGGCCTGAAGCTCTTCTTCAAAGAGAGCATCATGCCGGCGAGTGCCGACCGCCCCGTCTACCTGCTGGCGCCCGTCATCGCCATGGTCCCGGCGTTCCTCGCGTTCGCCGTGATCCCGTTCGGCACACAGGTGACCCTCTTCGGGCGAACGGTGCCGCTTCAGCTCGCGGACCTGAACGTCGGGATCCTCTGGGTGTTGGCGATGACCTCCATGGGCGTCTACGCGATCGTGCTGGCCGGCTGGTCCAGCGGCTCCAACTACCCGCTGCTCGGAGGCGTGCGCTCGACGGCGCAGATGATCAGCTACGAAGTCGGGATAGGCCTGGCTCTGGTGGCCGTCCTGATGTACAGCGGCCACCTGCGCATGTCCGAGATCGTCGCGGCGCAGGAACAGGTCTGGTACGTGCTGCCCCAGTTCCCCGCATTCGTGGCCTACTTCATCTGCTCGCTGGCCGAGGTCAACCGCCCGCCGTTCGACCTGGCCGAAGCCGAGTCGGAGCTGGTGGCGGGCTTCTTCACCGAGTACTCCGGCATCAGGTTCGCCCTCTTCTACCTGGGTGAGTACGTGAACACCGTCACCGTCGCCTCGATAGCGGTGACCCTGTTCCTCGGCGGGTGGCGTCCGATGGCGGGCGTGCCGACGCCGGACTTCCTGCCCTGGCTGTGGCCGGTGCTCTGGTTCTTCGGGAAGGTCCTGCTGCTCGTCTACTTCATGATCCTTGTCCGCGGGACCCTGCCGCGGATGCGCTACGACCGGCTCATGAACTTCGGCTGGAAGGTGCTGATCCCGTTCGGCCTGTTCTGGGTGCTGGCGACGGGGGCGATCGTCGTGCTTCCCGATCGCTTCGGCCGGACGCGGGGCTCCGTGATGGCCGTCGGGCTGATCGTGGCCGTCGGGCTGATCGGCTCGATGCTCAAGCCTCTGCTCGAGAAGGAGAGGTCATGAGCCAGGCGCGCGTGACGCCGTCGTGGTGGGCGATCGCCAAGGGCATGGCCACGATCTTCAAGCAGATCTTCCGCAAGGACAACACCGAGCAGTACCCGAAGGAGATCGTGCCGATCCCCGAGCGTTCCCACATAGGGCGGCACCTGTTGAACAAGCACGAGAACGGCCTGGAGAAGTGCATCGGCTGCGAGCTGTGCGCGTACGCCTGTCCGGCCGACGCGATCTGGGTGGAGGGGGCGGACAACGACCCCGAGGATCCGGTCAGCCCGGGGGAGAGGCACGCGAAGGACTACCAGATCAACTACCTGCGGTGCATCATGTGCGGCCTCTGCGTGGAGGCCTGCCCGACCCGCGCACTCACCCTGACGAGCCACTACGAGATGGCGTTCACGTCGCGGGAGGACGCCATCTGGACCAAGGAGCGGCTGCT
The DNA here is from genome assembly GCA_964535065.1 of uncultured Actinomycetes bacterium. Lineage (GTDB taxonomy): Bacteria > Actinomycetota > UBA4738 > UBA4738 > HRBIN12 > AC-51. Next base: position 5,106 of record CAZHRY010000070.1, on the reverse strand, counting down.
GGAGCCGCCGCCGACGCTGGGCCAGAACGAGTTCGCCAGGGAGGGCCTCTAGATGCCGCTGGACAACGTGGTGTTCTGGGTCTTCGCGCCGATCTCGGTGGCGAGCGCGATAGGGATGCTGGCCGTGAAGAACGCCGTCCACGCGGCCCTGTTCCTGGTCGTGAACTTCTTCTGTCTCGCGGTGTTCTACCTGGTGCTCGACGCCCCGTTCCTGTTCGCGGTCCAGATCGTCGTGTATGCGGGCGCGATCATGGTGCTGTTCCTGTTCGTGATCATGCTGCTGGGCGTGGACCGTGCCACGCCGGTGCGGGAACGCCTGAAGGGGCAGCGGCTGCTGGCGGTGGCGTTGGGCGGGGCCTTCGTCGCGGAGATGTTCTTCGCGCTCCGCGCCGGCTTCGGCTTCGCGACGAAGGCCCCGCCCGGCTTCGACCAAGTCAACCGGCCCGGGAACACCGAGGCCCTGGCCGAGATCCTTTTCCGCGACTACTTCTTCCCGTTCGAGGTCACCTCGATCCTGCTGATCGTGGCCGCGGTGGCGGCGATGGTGCTGGCGCAACGCAAGGCGCGGGCGGTCACGCAAGCGGAGATGGATGCCACCCGGGCGTCGGCGGACCCGGCGACGCGGGCGGACCTGGCGAGCACCGGCGCCGGGCCGGTCGAGGAGGCGACGTGAGGACCCCCATCGCCTACTTCGTGATGCTGTCCGGGATCTTGTTCGCCCTCGGGACCGTCGGCGTGCTGATCCGCAAGAGCGCGCTCCTGATCTTCATGTCCGTGGAGCTCCAGCTGAACGCCGTCAACCTCGCTCTGGTCGCTTTCTCAAGGATGCACGGGGATCTGACCGGCCAGGTTCTGGCCTTCTTCTCGATGGTGGTCGCCGCGGCCGAGGTGGTCGTCGGGCTGGCGATCATCGTCGCGGTCTTCCGCCGTCGCATGACGGTGGATGTGGACGAGACGAGCGAGATGCGATGGTAGCCGCCGAGACCCTCGCCGGATCGACCGAGAGCTTGCTGTGGCTCGTTCCGCTGCTGCCGCTTGCAGGGGCCGTGGTCAACCTGTTCTTCGGCAGGCGCCTCGGGCGTACGGCGGGGCTCCTTGCCGCCGGCGCCGTCCTGGCGTCGTTCGCCCTCTCGGTAGTGCTGGTCGCGCAGCTCCTGGCAGAGCCGCCCGAAGAGCGCCTCATGCTCCAGCACCTGTTCGACTGGATCTCCGTGGGGTCCTTCCGGGTCGGCATGGACCTGAGGCTGGACGTAGTAGGCGCCACGATGATCCTTGTCGTGACCGGCGTGGGCTCGCTCATCCACGTCTACTCGATCGGCTACATGCACGACGATCCGCGCTACGGCCGCTTCTTCTCGTACCTGAACCTGTTCGTGTTCTTCATGCTGATGCTGGTGATGGGTCAGAACTTCCTGGTCCTGTACCTGGGCTGGGAGGGCGTCGGGCTCTGCTCGTACCTGCTCATCGGGTTCTGGTTCGAGGACCGCAAGAACGCGGAGGCAGCCAAGAAGGCCTTCATCACCACCCGGATCGGCGACGCGGCAATGTTCGTCGGCCTTGCGCTGATCGCCTTCAAGTTCGGCTCGCTCGACTTCGACGTGGTCTTCTCCTCGGCCGGCACGCTGACCGAAGGCGCCGCCACGGCCATATCCCTGCTGCTCTTCGCGGGCGCCGTAGGCAAGTCGGCGCAGGTGCCGCTTCACGTCTGGCTCCCCGACGCGATGGCCGGCCCGACCCCCGTGTCGGCGCTCATCCACGCAGCGACGATGGTCACCGCCGGCGTGTACCTGGTGGTCAGGACGCACGCCCTCTTCGAAGCGTCGGGCATCGCCCTCACGGTCGTGCTCGTCGTCGGGCTCGTCACCGCCCTGTTCGCCGGGACCAGCGCGCTCGGACAGAACCACATCAAGCGCGTGCTTGCTTACTCGACGATCTCCCAGCTGGGATACATGTTCTTCGCCGCTGGGATGCGCGCCTACGCCGCGGCGGTGTTCCTGCTTGTCGCGCACGCGTTCTACAAGGCGCTGATGTTCCTGGCTTCCGGTTCGGTGATCCACGGCATGGACGGCGAGCAGGACATGAGGAAGATGGGCCGCCTGCTGAAACGCATGCCGGTGACCGGCTGGACGTTCATGGCAGGCGCCCTGGCTCTGGCCGGAGTGCCACCGCTCGCCGGCTTCTTCGCCAAGGACCAGATCCTGGAGCTCGCGAACCACACGGGTCGGTACGGAGCCTGGGCCCTGATGACGATCGGTGCGCTCCTGTCGGCCCTCTACATCGGCCGGCTGGTGTTCATGACCTTCTTCGGGCCGGCGCGCAGCCGGGCCGCGGAGCATGCTCACGAGTCCTCGAGCGTGATGACCGGACCGCTGATCGTGCTCGCGGCCGGCGCTGCGGCGGCGGGCCTGCTGAACCTCACGCCCGAGGGCACCCTGGCCGCCCTGCTGGAACCGGCCGTCGGCACGCCGCCGGGCGGCGAGGGCCTCCAGCCCTGGGCGATCTCGGCGACGGGCGCGGTCATCGCCGTGGCCGGGCTGGCCCTCGCCTGGCTCGTGTACGGCTCCGGCCGTGTGGACTGGGCGAGGATGACCGACCGGTTAGAGCCGCTGCCCCGCACGCTCGAGAACGGCTGGTACGTGGACCGCGCTTACGACCTGCTCGTCGTGCAGCCGGGCAAGGCGCTCGCGCGGATCGCTGCGTTCGTGGTGGATGCGAAGGTCATCGACGGCCTGGTCAACGCGACGGGCGCGGGCGTCAAGCGGCTCGCGCAGGGCGGCCGCCTGGTTCAGACGGGGTTCGTCAGGTCATACGCCGCGATCCTGTTCCTGGGCGCCGTCGTCCTGCTGGCCTACGTGGGGGTGAAGGCGTGAGCGGACGCCTGCTGACCGCGACGGTCTTCCTGCCGCTCGCCGGCGCCGTCGTGCTCTTCGCCTGGGGGCGCTGGATGCGTGACGACGCGGCTCGCCTGATCGCGCTGGGCACCGCGCTCCTCACCTTCGGGCTGTCCCTGCTGATCCTCCGGGACTTCGATCGCAACGCCGGAGTACAGATGGTCGAGGAGGCATGGTGGGTCAGGAGCGCGGGCCTGAAGTACCTGCTCGGCGTGGACGGCGTCAGCCTCTGGTTGGTCCTGCTGACCACGTTCCTGTTCCCGGTCTCGATCCTGGCCTCTTGGAACATCACCGAGCGGGTGCGCATGTACATGGCGGCGATGCTGGTGCTGGAGACCGCGGTTCTCGGGTCGTTCCTGGCGCTGGACCTGCTGCTCTTCTTCCTCTTCTTCGAGGCGATCCTGGTCCCCATGTACCTGCTGATCGGCGGCTGGGGAGGGGAGCGGCGCGTGTACGCCGCCGTGAAGTTCTTCCTGTTCACGATGGCCGGGTCGGCCTTCCTCCTGGTGGCTGCGCTGTTCCTCTACTCGGAGGCTTCAGGCCGGCTCGGACACGGCACGTTCGACCTCCGTGAGCTGGTGCAGGTGGCTCAGCAGATCCCGGTCGAGACGGCCAGATGGCTCTTCCTGGCGTTCTTCGTGGCGTTCGCCGTGAAGGTGCCGCTGTTCCCGCTGCACACGTGGCTGCCCGACGCGCACACCGAGGCGCCGACGGCGGGGTCCGTGCTGCTGGCGGGGGTCCTGCTGAAGGTCGGGACCTACGGCCTTCTCCGCTTCAACCTGACGCTGTTCCCCGAGGCCTCGAAGCACTTCGCCGCCCTCGTGTCGATCCTCGCCGTGATCGGCATCGTCTACGGGGCCGCCGTGGCGCTGATACAGACCGACATCAAACGGCTCGTCGCCTACTCGTCGGTATCTCACCTGGGCTTCGTGGTCCTCGGCATCTTCGCGTTCACGCAGCAGGGGGTCACCGGAGGGGTCCTGCAGATGGTGAACCACGGCCTGGCGACCGGTGCCCTCTTCCTGCTGGTCGGCATGGTCTACGAACGGACGCACACGCGGGATCTCGGCGA
>CAZHRY010000070.1:0-1133 GCA_964535065.1 uncultured Actinomycetes bacterium | reverse complement strand
CGGCGAGATGGGCGGCCTGGCGAGCGTGATGCCGTGGCTGCTCGGCGCGTTCCTGTTCACGGTGCTCGCCTCCGTCGGCCTGCCGGGTCTGAGCGGGTTCGTCGGTGAGTTCCTGGTGATCACGGGCACGTTCGCCGTCAACCACTGGCTCGGCTCGATCGCGGTGACCGCCGTCGTCCTGGCTGCGGTCTACCTCCTGTGGTCCTACCAGCGGATGAGCCACGGGCCGGTGCGCGAGGAGCACAGAGGACTGCCCGACCTCTCGCGGCGAGAGGTCGCGGTTCTGGCGCCCGTGCTGGCCCTCTTCGTCGTCCTGGGGTTGTTCCCCGCCGTCATCACGCGCGATGTCGATCCCGTCTCGACGGCCGTGATCGCCCAGGTCGATCCGGACCAGCCCATAGACATCGGGATGGAGCGGGCAGAGGGGGAGGGCTAGGTGGAGCCGATCGCGACCCCCCAGCTGGTCTTCCAGCCCGTGCTGCCGGAGCTGATCCTGGCTGCGATGGGGATCGTGGGGCTGCTCTACGAGGCGTTCGCGGACCGATCGGACCGGCGCGCGCACCTGGCCATCGCGGCCCTGGGGATCGTCGCCGCGGGGGTCGCCGCGATCCTGGCGTGGAACTGGGCGGGCGAGCCGTTCGTCCTGGGCAGGACGGTCGCCGCGGACAGGTTCTCGGTCGTCGCGAGGCTCGTCCTGCTGGTCGCCGCGCTCACCGGTTGCCTCTACTACACCTACGGTCGCGTGCCCTACAGGGGTGAGTTCTATCCCTTGGTGCTGTTCGCGACCTCGGGGATGACGCTGATCACCGCCGCCAACGATCTGATCGTGGTGTTCCTGGCCCTCGAGCTCCTTTCGCTCTCGCTCTACGTGCTGACTGGGATCACCGGCCGTGGGCGCGTGACCGAGGCGGCGCTCAAGTACTTCTTGCTCGGGGCGACCTCGTCCGCCTTCTTCCTGTTCGGGGTGGCCATGGCCTATGGGGCGACGGCGAGCACCAAGATCGACCGGATAGCGGTGGCCCTTGGGGGCCGGATCGGCGGCCAAGAGCTGGCGCTCCTCGCGATGGGGTTCCTGGCGATCGGCTTCGGGTTCAAGGTCTCCGCGGCCCCCTTCCACATGTGGACGCCCGACG
>CAZHRY010000069.1:12071-13703 GCA_964535065.1 uncultured Actinomycetes bacterium | reverse complement strand
ATCTTCGATTCCCGCCCGAGGACCCGGACATTCGCCGTGACCTGGAGACCGAGGGGGTGGTGGCCGGCCCTGGGAGGCTGTTCGCGCGCCTGGCAGATCTGGATCCGGTCGCGGCCGCGAAGATCGAGCCCGGGAACGTCAGGAGGACCATCAGGGCTCTCGAGGTCGCGGCCGCGACCGGAGAGACGTTCAGCAGCTTCTCCGCGGCCTGGGAGGTGTTCGACCCCATGCGCGTGCGGGTCGCGGGCGTGCGCATCCCTCGCGACGTCCTTGCCGAACGTGTGCGCGTGAGGGTGCTGGCGATGCTGGACGCCGGGTGGCTGGAAGAGGTAGAGCGGCTCGTGTCCGAGGGCTTCGGGGGGTGGCTCACCGCTACGCAGGCGATCGGGTACGCGGAGCTGGCCCAACACCTTGGAGGTAGGCTTGGCATCGAGGAGGCCGTCGAGTTGACGATCAAGCGCACGCGCGAGCTGGCCAGGAGACAGATGGCCTGGTTCGCGCGCGATCCGAGGATCCGGTGGTTCGAAGCCGGGGTCGGGGGCGCTTCGGAGGTCGTGGACGGCATCCGGGCGTTCATGGAGAACGCATGACCGAGGTCCCCTTCGCGAAGTACCAGGCGGCGGGCAACGACTTCGTGCTGCTCGGCGACGTTCCCCTTTCGCAGGCCCAGGTTCGTGCCCTGTGCGACCGCCGCCAAGGCATCGGCGCCGACGGGGTGATCTGCGTGACCCAAGGCGCTGACGCCACTGTCGGTTTCAAGCTCGCGAATGCGGACGGGAGCGTGGCAGAGATAAGCGGCAACGGGCTCAGGTGCCTGGCCGCCTCCATGTACGACAGGGGAGCCCTGCAGGAGACATCTCTCAGCGTGCGGACGGCCGTGGGCGTGCGGTACTTGACGGTCGAGGTCGAGGACGGGAGGGCGGTCGGAGCGACCGTGGACATGGGTGCTCCGCGCTTCGCCCTGGCTGACGTCCCGATGAAGGAACAAGGCGAGACCTTCGTTAACCGACCTCTCCGCGTGACGGAAGAGCTCACCCTGCCCGCAACCGCCCTCAGCATGGGCAACCCGCATGTCGTGCTGTTCACGGATGGCGATCCGATCACGTTCGGCCTCGATGAGATCGGCCCGCTGCTGGAGACCGACGAGCGCTTCCCGGAAGGAACCAACGTTGAGGTTGCCAGGGTCCACGACCTTGGCATCGACGCGCGGGTGTGGGAGAGGGGCGTCGGAGAGACCCTGTCGTGCGGGACCGGAGCATGCGCGATCGCCGTGGCGGCCAACGAGTCGGGACTGGCTCCCGAACGGGTCTCCGTGGCCTTCCCGGGCGGGACCCTGACGGTCGAGCGGACGCCGGACGGGAGGGTTCTGCTGGGCGGGCCCGTCGAGCACGTCTTCGACGGCGTCGTGGAGATCGGATAGGGAAGGCCGGGCGTGACGCTGGACCTGGCGGCAACGACGCTCGAGCTGGTCGATATCTCGTCCGTCAGTGGGGACGAGGACGCGATCCTGCAACGGGTTCGTGAGCTGATGGGGGGCGGCGGGTTGCGGCCGGGCGACGACCAGGTCGGAGCCCTGTTATAAACGGCCGCCACCCGCCGCCCCGAAGCACCGCGGGTCCAGGTGGTCGGCCA
>CAZHRY010000069.1:0-12061 GCA_964535065.1 uncultured Actinomycetes bacterium | reverse complement strand
TTTGGTTTGTGTTGGGGGGGGGGGGGGGGGGGGGCGGCCCCCCCCCCCGCGCGGCCCCTTTTTCAACCGGCCCCCCCCCCCCCGCCCCGAAGCACCGCTGGTCCTGCTGGTCGGCCACGTCGATACCGTTCCTGTCGCCGGGGCTCGCCTACCGGGAGCCCTCGAGGATGGGCACGTGGTCGGGCGGGGAGCGACGGACATGAAGGGCGCCCTGGCGGTCATGCTTGCGCTCGCGGACGATCCTCCTGACTCGGACCTGGACCTGGGTCTGGTCTTCGTGGCTCGGGAGGAGATGCCTATCGGTTCCTCGGCCCTGCTTCCGCTGCTCGACCGGAACGCGGAAGCTCGCACCGCCTCCCTCGCCATCGTCATGGAGCCCACGGACAACGCCATCGAGATCGGGTGCAACGGCAATCTGAACGCGCGCATCACCGTCCGCGGCAAAGCGGCGCACAGCGCACGCCCGTGGCTCGGCGACAACGCGATCCACGCGGCGGTCGAGGCCCTCGCTTCCATCGCCGACCTTCCCGCCCGGAAGGTCGAGGTCGACGGCCTGACCTATCGAGAGGTGATCTCGGTCACCCGGATACATGGGGGCATCGCCCAGAACGTCGTTCCGGATGTCGCCACGGCGCACATCAACTTCCGGTACGCGCCGAACCGCACGCCCGAGGACGCCGAAGGACGCGTCCGAGACCTGCTCGGTCACCACAGGGTGGAGCTGGAGGTCCTCGGCAACGCGCCGCCCGGACCTGTTTCGGTGAAGAACCCGTTGGTCGAGCGGCTGAAGGACGCGGGAGACCTGCAGGTCGGGCCGAAGCAGGCGTGGACGCCCGTTGCCGAGTTCGGCGTTCACGGCATGGATGCCGTCAACTTCGGGCCAGGCGACCCGGGGTACGCTCACGCCGACGAGGAGCGCGTGTCCATCTCGGCGCTGGAGCGCTCCCTGCAGGTTCTGTCGGGATTCCTCAGCGGAGGGTGGGCATGATCCATCTATCGCCGGGCATGCGCTCGGTGGAGCCATACCCGTTCGAAGCCCTGGACCGCCGCAAGGCCGAAGCGGCGGCCCGGGGTGCGGAGCTGATCGACTTCGGCGTGGGAGACCCGCGGGAAGAGACGGCGGCGTTCATCCGAGAAGCCCTGAAGGACGCACTGGGCGAGGTCTCGTCGTATCCCCGGGCGGCGGGGCTCCCGGAGCTGCGGCAGGCGATCGCCGGCTGGATCGGCCGCAGGTTCGGTGCCGACCTGGACCCCGAGGCCAACATCCTGCCGCTCCTGGGTTCGAAGGAGATCGTGTTCTCTCTGGCCCAGTGCGTGCTGGATCCGGCCGCCGGCAAGGACCTCGTCTTGGTCACCGCTCCCGGATACCCGATCCCGGAGCGGGGGGCGCGGTTCGCGGGGGGAGCCGTCGAGCGACTGCCGCTGACGGAGGAGCGGGGCTTCCTTGCGGACCTAGACGCGATCGGGGAGGACACGTGGGATCGGGCGGCGATCCTTTGGCTGAACTACCCCAACAACCCGACGGGCGCCTTAGCCCCTCTCGGGTACCTGCGCGATGCAGCGGCCAGGTGCCGGGCTCACGGCGTGCTGCTGGCCTCCGACGAGGCCTACAGCGAGCTCTACTACGGCGCCGATCCGCCTCCATCGGCTCTCCAGGCGGGTGACCTGACGGGCATCCTGGCCGTCAACTCGCTCTCCAAGCGCTCGTCCATGACCGGCTATCGAAGCGCCTTCGCCGCCGGTGACCCGGACCTGATCCAGGCGCTCAAACGGCTGCGCCCGTCGGTAGGCGTCACGCCTCAAGAGTTCGTCCAGCTAGCCTCGGTGGCTGCCTGGAACGACGAGCAGCACGTAGAGGACAACCGCGAGCGGTATGCAGCCAAGCGTGCGGTGTTCCTGGACCTCTTCGAGCGCAGGGGCGTGCATGTGGCGGGCAGCGTGGCCACCTTCTACCTTTGGGTGAAGGTACCGGCCGACCGGCCGTCGCTCGACTGGGCGCTCGAGCTCCTCGAGCGCTGCGGCATCGTCGTGGCGCCGGGCTCTTTCTTCGGACCGGAGGGAGAGGGGTACGTGAGGATGGCGATGGTTCCGACGCTCGACGACTGCGAGAAGGCAGCCCACCTGATGGACGGGTTCCTGGAGGGGGTCGCATGACCGAGGCGATCCGCAAGCAGGTGGAAGCCTGCTGGGATGCGATCCAGGCCGAGCCGGCTTCGAGGCCGGACGCCGACGCTGCCGAGGCGATCGAGGAGGCGATCGCCATGCTCGATCGCGGCGAGGCCCGCGTGGCCGAGCCCGAGGGAGACGGTTGGCGCGTCAACACGTGGGTGAAGCAGGCGGTGCTGCTCTACTTCCGCGTGCGAGGGCTCGAGACCAGCCAGGCCGGACCGTTCGAGTATCACGACCTGCTACCCCTGAAGCACGGATACTCGGAACTGGGCGTGCGCGTCGTGCCGCCGGCCACCGCTCGATACGGCTCGTACCTTTCTCCGGGGGTCGTGCTGATGCCGAGCTACGTGAACATCGGCGCGTGGGTCGGGTCGGGAACGATGGTGGACACATGGGCAACCGTGGGCTCGTGCGCGCAGATCGGCGCAGGCGTTCACCTCGCGGGCGGTGTCGGCATCGGCGGGGTGTTGGAGCCCATCCAGGCCGCGCCGGTCATAGTCGAGGACGGGGCCTTCATCGGCTCGCGGTGCGTCGTCGTGGAGGGCGTTCGCATCGGGCGCGAGGCGGTCCTGGGGGCCGGCGTCGTCCTGACCGGGAACACGCCCGTGATCGACGTCACGGGGGAGGAGGCCGTGGAGTACCGCGGAAGGGTCCCGTCCAGGGCGATCGTCATCCCAGGTTCGCGTCCAAGGGAGTTCCCGTCGGGCCACCACGGTTTGCCGTGCGGCCTGATCATCGGCTACCGGACGGAAGCGACCGAGGACAAGGTCAGGCTGAACCAGATGCTGCGGGACTTCGGGTCCTCGCTCGGCTGATGCCTGCCCTGCCGCCACGCACGGACGAGATCGTCGAGTCGCCGATCGCGGCGACGTGGCGCTCGATCCAGCATGAGAAGGCCGTGCTCGTCGGGATTGGCCCCGGCTTCCGGGAGAGCGACCTGGACGAGCTTGCTGCGCTCGCAGGCTCGGCGGGGGCCGACCCCGTCGGCAGGATCGTTCAGAGCCGTGCGGAGCCGGACCCGCAGTACTGGATCGGAAAGGGCAAGCTCGAGGAGCTCCATCAGCTCCTGCACTCCACCGGGGCCGAGCTGGTCATCTTCGACGACGAGCTGTCACCGGGAACGCTGAGATCGATCGAGTCGCGCCTGAGGGTGAAGGTCCTGGATCGCACGGCGCTGATCCTGGATATCTTCGCCCTGCACGCCCGCTCCCGAGAGGGCAAGGCCCAGGTCGAGCTGGCCCAGCTCAACTACCTGCTGCCCCGTCTGAGGGGCTGGGGAGAGGCGATGTCTCGCCTCGGCGGCGGGATCGGCACGCGCGGCCCCGGCGAGACGAAGATGGAGGTGGACCGCCAGCACATCCGCCGGCGCGTCGCGAAGCTGAAGCGCGACATCAAGGACCTGGCGCGAACGCGAGACGTCAAGCGCGCACGGCGGATGGAGAGCGGCGTGCCGCAGGTGGCCATCGTCGGCTACACGAACGCCGGCAAATCTACCCTGATGCGCCGCCTCACAGGGGCGGACGTCATCGTTGCCGACCAGCTGTTCGCCACGCTGGATCCGACGACGCGCCGGATCGAACTGCCGGGCCGGAAACGCGCGACGATCGCCGACACGGTCGGTTTCGTCAGCAAGCTGCCTCACGATCTGGTCGAGGCCTTCCGCTCAACCTTGGAGGAGGTGACGCTCTCGGACCTCGTCCTGCACGTCGCCGACGCGGCGTCGGGGGATCTGCAGGCCCAGATGGACGCCGTGCGGCGCGTCATGGAGGAGATCGGCGCCTCGCACCTGCCCGAGGTAACCGCGCTGAACAAGATCGACCTCGTTAGAGGGAGCGAGAGGGCGAGGCTCGCCCGCCGCTTCCCTGGTTCGGTGGGCGTCTCCGCCCTGACCGGCGAGGGGATAGGCGAGCTCCTCGAAGCGGTCGCCGAGGCCATCCCTCGTCCCCCCGTCGAGGTTGAGGCGCTCGTGCCGTGGGAACGTGGTGACCTGGTAGCCATGCTCTACAGCGAGGCGGAGGTCTTGAAGGCCGAGGCCGAGCCGGAAGGGACCCGCGTCACCGCCAGGGTCGGGCTGCGCGCGCTGAGCCAGGTGCGGCCCTACGTTACGGGCACGCTACGGCAAGGGCCCGCGAAGGAGTCCTGAACCTCACCGGCTACCGGGGGGCGCCGATCGACCAGAGGCCGGTGTCGTCCCAGGCACCGACGATCACCTTGTCGGGGTTCTGGCCCTTGGCCTGGGCGAATCTGAGGGCAAGCAGCTGCAGGCGCACCGTCATGGGGATCTGAGCCAGCGTCACCGGCAGGGGGGAGGGTTCGGCGACGCGCGTCACCCCGATCCCAGAGGCCTCGGCGGCCTTCGCCACGCCGTCTACGAAGCCGTCCGGGTCCGGGGTCGTGAGCGCGACCACGTGATCGTGCGGAGTCAGGGGCACGGCGTTGCCATGCAGGAAGTACTCGGCATCGAAGCCCTGGGCTAGCGTGCGAGACGCCTCGCGAACCTTGAGGGCGCCCTCGAGGGCGGTGATCGCGGTCAGGCCGCCGCCCACAAGCGCGAGGGACCGCTCCGGTATCGGGATGCTTCCCGTCCCCGGTGCCTCGATCGCGTTGCGCACGCTGCCGGGAACGACCGACAGCTTGTCGGGGGTGATGTTGTCGGCGCCCATCTGTGCCGAGATCATCCCGAGCACCAGCAGCGCCGCCGTGTAGCTGGACGTGTACGTCTCGGACGTCTCCTTGTCCGTGGTCTCGATCACGTCGTTGAAGCCCAACCCGATCCGGCAGATCGTGAAGGTCTGCAGACCGGCCGTGACCGCGAGCGCGCGCGCGGCGAGCGCGTATGCGGTCTCGCCGGTGTGCGTGATCACGATCAGGCCGTCGTGGGGGCCGACGATCGGGGCGTTGTGGACGAACTGCATGGAGGAAACCGAATGAGCGGATCGGCCCGCATCCTGGAGCATCGCGGCGCCGATGTGCGCGGCATGTTGCGAGGTCCCCGTGCCGACCACCCAGATGCGGCGAACCCGGTGGAGACCCTCGGCAGCGGCATGAACCTGCTCCTTGACCTTGCCGTCGGTGAGGACCCGCTCCAGTTCGTCGGGCTGGGACATGATCTGCTTCTCGAGTTGAGTGGTGACCTGGGCTTGCTGCGCCATGGATCGCTCCCTTCGGCTCGCCAAGGAGTCAAGACTTCCGATGTAGCGCAGCCTAGCCGAAGTCAGACCTGCCTGAGAACCGCTACCACCTTGCCGAGGATCCGGCCGTCGGTCATCTCGAAGGGCTTCATGGCAGGGTTCTCGGGAACGAGCATGACGCGCGACCCCTCATGGTTGAGGCGCTTGACGGTGGCTTCGTCCTCGGCCGGGCCCGGCAGCAGCGCCGCAACGATGTCCCCATCACGAGCGGTGTTCTGGGTGCGCACAACCACCAGGTCTCCGTCGAGGATGCCTGCCCCCGTCATGGAATCGCCCGCGACCTTGAGGGCGAAATGCTCTCCGGACCCGCGGATGAAGTCGGCCGGCACCGTGACGTGTTCGTCCACGTGCTCGGCGGCAAGTACCGGTGCTCCCGCAGCGATGCGACCGACCAGGGGCACCGCCACCCCGTTGGCTCGGGGCTCCTCCAGCGCCACAGCCCTGGGCTTGGTGGGGTCCTTCCTGAGCAGCCCCATGCGCTCCAGATTGGCGAGCTGGGCGTGGACGCTGGACGACGAGGTCAGGCCCACCGCCTCGCCGATCTCGCGAACCGTTGGGGGGTAACCGCGGTCGCGCACGGTCTCGGCGATGAAGTCGAGGATCTGCTGCTGGCGAGAAGTGATGTCAGACACGGTCCCTACCCTCCTGTTCGCATGAGAGCCACGCTAGCACGCCGGAGGAGAGGCTTCAAACGTATGTTCGGATTCCCCCTTGACTTCGAACGGGCGTTCGTTCAATATCGGCGGGTGAGCCGAACACCTGTTCGACGCCGTGCCACCGCTCTGGGCCTTCTGGTCGGGCTCGCCTTGCTGGCCGGGCCTCGACTGGCCGGCGCGGCGCGATCGTCCGACGCCGGAGGGGCCGGCAGCGGGGCCGAGCGGCAGTACGTGGTACGCCCCGGGGATACCCTGTGGGACCTGGCGGTCCGAGTGGATCCGGCCGAGGATCCGCGCTCCGTCGTTGACCGGATCGCCCTGGCGAACGGCATCGAAGACGGCAACCTCGTTCCCGGACAGGCCCTGGTCATCCCCGCGGGCGGTTGACGCCCCATGATGTCGAGGCTAGCGTTCGCGCCACCACTACATCTTGTGGCCTTCCTACATGCGCTGTCCTTGGTGCGACGCCGACGACGACCGGGTGGTGGACTCCCGGCCCGCGGACGGGGGTGGATCCATCCGCCGCCGCCGCGGATGCCTGGCTTGCGGCCGCCGGTTCACGACCTTCGAGCGGGTGGAGAGCGTCGGCCTGATGGTCGTCAAGCGGGATGGATCCAAGGAACAGTTCGACCGCGAGAAGCTGGGGTCGGGAATCCGCAAGGCTCTTGCCGGGCGCCCCGTGGGGTCGCACCAGATCGATGCGATGGTGGACCGCATAGAGCTGCGGCTCCGTCGCAAAGGTCCGGACGTCACGTCGCGCCAGGTGGGGGCGGAGGTGCTCACAGCTCTGCAGCGGACCGACGAGGTCGCCTACCTGAGGTTCGCCAGCGTCTACAAGGACTTCCAGGGGATCACCGACTTCGAAAGGGAGCTCGGGATGCTGCTGGAGAAGAAGGAACCGGCCAAGCGCCGGACCCGCAAGGCGTAGCGTCCGCACGAAGGACCCACGATGGCTAGTGGCCTCGACACCCCGCATCGTGAAGTGAGACACTAGATGTAGTGGTTGACAAGCTTTCTCGCCACTACAGCTTGACGAAGTGGCCGGACGGGTTCATCATGCCGAGGCCGGGAATGACAAGGCTGTAACTCTGTCCACAGGCTTCCCACACGAAGTCCACATGTGGTCCACCGGGGCAGCGGCGAGAGGAAGGAGGGGGCGTTGATGGCGACCCGCGAGGGGGATGTCGAGGTCATCCGCGAGGGGCTTACCTTCAAGCGGTACTTCACCAAGGAGGGTGTCCACCCGTTCGACGAGGTGGAGTGGGAGACCCGTGATGCGGTGATCCCGAACTACAAGGAAGGCGGCAACGCCTTCGAACAGCTCGGCGTGGAGTTCCCCGCGTCCTGGTCCCAGAACGCCACCAACATCGTCGCCCAGAAGTACTTCCGCGGAACCCTCGGCACGCCTCAGCGAGAGACCTCCGTGCGGCAACTCGTCTCCCGCGTCGTGGACACGATCACAGGCTGGGGAACCAAGAACAGCTACTTCGCCTCCGCCCACGACGCCCAGGTATTCGCCGAGGAGCTGACGCACCTCCTGGTGAACCAGAAGGCATCCTTCAACTCCCCCGTGTGGTTCAACGTCGGCGTCCCCGACATGACGGCGCAGTGCTCAGCCTGCCAGCCCTACGACTCCCTCGTCAGCACACCGGCCGGACTCATCCCGATCGGCAAGCTGGTCGAGGAGAACGCGATCGGAACCAAGGTCTTCGACGCGAACGGACTCACGCGCATCGTGGCAACGAAGGCCAATGGCGTGAAGGAAGTGCTGCGCATCCACACGAAGTCGGGCCACGTGCTTGACGTCACGGACGATCACCTCGTCTGGAAGGTGCGGAAGGGAAGTCCGAGCGGCGGCAACTCAGGGGGGTTCGTGCCGGCAGGCGAGCTCCGTCCCGGCGACGCCCTGCAGTGGCACCGCCGCGACTCGTTCGGGGAGGAAGACATCAGGTCCGAGGAGCTGGCCGAGGCCGCGCTCGCCGGGTGGCTCCAGTCTGACGGGTTCGTTGGGCGCTATGAGGGCACGAACCGGTCCCTGACCATCGAGGCCATGACCGTGACCGAGGCGGAGCGGGAGTGGGTGATCGAGGCGCTGGACCGAGTGCTCCCCGGCGTGCACAGGCACGAGCGCACCGTCGCCACGCAGGACCGGTCGCTCGACTGCCGCCGGATCCGTCTCTACGGGCGCGTGCTTCAGCCCTTCGTCAGGAAGTGGGACCTGATGACGCGCGGCACCCGGATGACGGTGCCTGACCGCCTGTTCACCGCACCTCTTCCGATCGTGGCCATGTACCTAAGGAGCCTGTTCCAGGCGGAGGGCTACGTTCGCGTGTACGGGTCGTCCGGAGTCGTGGCGCTGGACATGGTCTCGGAAGGGATCGTGCGCGGAGCCCAGCAGCTCCTGTCGCGGTTCGGCATCTTCTCACGGGTTCGCTTCAAGGCCGACGGCCGGCCGAACCGCGAGGGTTGCTGGTCGCTGTCGATCGGGAACGTGGGCGACCAGGTGACCTTCGCTGAGGAGATCGGGTTCATCGATCCCAAGAAAGCCGATCGCCTCGAGATGGCCATCGACAGGGTCGGCCGGCCGACCCGCGAGACGAAGGTCCTCGAGATAGCCAGCATCGAGTCGCGGGGCGACATGGAGGTCTACGACATCCAGACCGAGAGCGGCGAGTATCTCTCGGGGAACCTGAGGGTGCACAACTGCTTCATCCTCGCCGTGGACGACCACATGTCCTCGATCCTCAACTGGTACGTCGAGGAGGGGACCATCTTCAAGGGCGGGTCCGGCTCCGGCATCAACCTGTCCACGCTTCGTTCGTCGAAGGAGCGAGTGGCGGGTGGCGGGACGGCCAGCGGGCCGGTCAGCTTCATGCGAGGAGCCGACGCCAGCGCGGGCACCATCAAGTCCGGGGGCAAGACCAGGCGCGCGGCCAAGATGGTCATCCTCAACGCGGATCACCCGGACATCCGCGACTTCATCTGGTGCAAGGCTCAAGAGGAGCACAAGGCGCGCGCGTTGCGCGACGCCGGCTTCGACATGGACCTGGACGGCAAGGACAGCTACTCCATCCAGTACCAGAACGCGAACAACTCGGTTCGTGTCACCGACGAGTTCATGCAGGCGGTCGTGGACGACCGGGACTGGAAGCTGAAGGCGGTTACCACGGGCGAGACGGTGGAGACCGTGCGCGCGCGCGACCTGATGCGCGAGATCGCGCAAGCGGCCTGGGAGTGCGCCGACCCCGGCATGCAGTACGACACCACGATCAACGAATGGCACACGTGCCCGGCCACGGGCCGGATCAACGCGTCCAACCCTTGTTCGGAGTACATGCACCTCGACAACAGCGCGTGCAACCTCGCGTCGCTGAACCTCATGAAGTTCCTGGACGAGGACGGCAACTTCGACGTCGCCAGCTTCAGGCACGCGGTCGAGGTCGTCTTCACCGCTCAGGAGATCGTCGTCGGCGAGTCCGACTACCCGACGGAGAAGATCACTCAGAACGCCAAGGCTTTCCGGCAGCTGGGGCTCGGCTACGCGAACCTCGGGGCTCTGCTGATGGCTCGAGGCCTGCCGTACGACTCCGACCAGGGCCGCGCCTGGGCCGGGGCCATCACGGCGATCATGACCGGCTGGGCGTATCGGACCAGCGCGAGGATCGCCGAGGTGATGGGCCCCTTCGAGGGATATCAGCCGAACGCGGACGCCATGTTGCGCGTCATGCGCAAACACCGCGAAGCGGCAGACCACATCGATCCGGAGATGGTTCCGGAGGCGATGCTGTCGGCTGCCAAGCAGTCCTGGGACGAAGCCGTAACTCTCGGTGAGCTTCACGGGTTCAGGAACTCCCAGGCCAGTGTGCTCGCGCCAACTGGGACCATAGGCCTCATGATGGATTGTGACACAACGGGTATCGAACCTGAGCTGGCCCTCGTGAAGACGAAGAAGCTGGTCGGCGGCGGGACGATGCAGTTCGTGAACCAGACGGTCCCAAGAGCACTCGAGAAGCTCGGATATCCGTCGGACCAGCGCGAGGACATCGTCGCCTACATCGCGGAGCACAACTCGGTGGTCGACGCCCCTCATCTGAGGCCCGAGCATTACCCGGTCTTCGACACGGCCATGGGAGCCCAACCGATCCACTACATGGGTCATGTTCGGATGATGGCGGCAGCGCAGCCGTTCCTGAGTGGCGCGATTTCAAAAACCGTCAATCTGCCCGAGGAGGCAACGGTCGAGGAGGTCGAGCAGCTCTTCGTCGAGGGCTGGAAGCTCGGTCTGAAGGCGGTCGCCATCTACCGGGACAACTGCAAGGTCGCCCAACCGCTGTCGGCCGACAAGAAGAAGAAGGAAGAGGCGCCGCAGCCCGAGCAGCTCGCCCATCCGGTTCGCAAGCGACTGCCGATGAGCAGGCCTTCGATCACGACCTCGTTCAGGGTCGGCGACGCGGAGGGCTACATCACGGCCGGCTCCTATCCGGACGATGGCCTGGGCGAGATCTTCCTGAAGACCTCCAAGCAGGGCTCGACGCTCGCGGGGGTCATGGATGCGTTCGCCATCGCGGTCTCGCTCGGCCTGCAGTACGGGGTGCCGCTGGAGGCCTACGTCACGAAGTTCATCAACACGAAGTTCGAGCCGAGCGGCATGACCAACGACCCCGACATCCGGTTCGCCACGTCGATGGTGGACTACGTGTTCCGCAAGCTGGCGCTCGACCACTTGCCGGCGGACGTGCGAGAAGGTCTCGGGATCAAGTCGATAGCCGAACGGAAGGAGGAGGCTCAGGAGAAGGCGGCCGAGCTGACGTCATCCGCTCAGGAGCCGACCCCGGATCCGGAGCCTGCCGCGTCCAGCTCGCAGCGTGTCGAGATAGGCGAGAAGATCTCGGCGAAGGCTTCGGACGCGCCGCTGTGCTACTCCTGCGGCTCCAAGATGCAGCCGGCCGGCTCGTGCTACGTCTGCTCGAGCTGCGGGAGCACCAGCGGTTGCTCGTAGACTGAGCGTCCGATGGAGCTCCCGTTCAAGAGGCTTCGCCCTGAGGGGCAGCTTCCCGAGGTCCAGCATCCCGGCGACGCCGGGTTGGACCTGCGCGCCGCGGTCGACGCGGTCGTGGAGCCGGGGGAGCGGGCACTCATACCTACCGGCGTGGCCGTCGCGATACCCGACGGCCACGCCGGCCTCGTCCTCCCGCGTAGCGGCCTGGCCTCCAAGCAGGGCCTGACCATGGCGAACGCCCCCGGCCTGATCGACGCGGGATACCGGGGGGAGGTCATCTGCGCCGTCGTGAACCTCGACCGCGAGCAGCCGGTCAAGATCGTGGCCGGGGACCGCATAGCCCAGCTGGTCATCGTGGCGCTGCCGGCGGTGAGTCCCGGCTGGGTCGAGGAGTTGCCTGAGAGCCGGCGCGGCGAAGGTGGCTTCGGCTCCACGGGCACCAAGTGATCCGCCAGGAGGGCCCCGGGGACCTCGAGTTGGTCCTTGAGGTCGTGAGCCTCGCCTTCGGCTCCGAAGAGGAGGCGCGGATCGTGGAAGCGGTACGCGATGCGCCTGACTCGTTCGCCCTGGTTGCGGAGGAACCGGGCCGGATCGTCGGGCACGTTCAGATGAGCAGGGCTTGGGTGGGCGAGAGCCCCGTTCTCGCGCTGGGTCCGATCGCGGTCCACCCCGACATGCAGGGGAGGGGCATAGGTTCGTCCCTGATCATCGAGGCTCTGGCCGAGGCTCGACTGCGCGATGAGGTGGCGGTGATCCTGCTCGGTTCGCCTGCGTTCTACCCACGCTTCGGCTTCGAGCCGGGCCACTCCTACGGTCTCAAGAACCCCTACGCCGGAACCACGCAAACAGGTCTCGTGATCGAAGAGGAGGATTTCATGCTGGCGCCGCTGGACGAGAGGGCCCGCTCGCTCGCAGGCGATGTCAGGTGGCACCCGGCCTTCGGGTAGTCGCTGTTGAAGCTATCGCGGGGGCCTTCTAGGATTGATGGGCACCGCGCGGACGTGGCTCAGTTGGTAGAGCACCACCTTGCCAAGGTGGGGGTCGCG
>CAZHRY010000068.1:0-13851 GCA_964535065.1 uncultured Actinomycetes bacterium | reverse complement strand
GAATCCCCGATCATGTCGGTGCGGACCTTCCCCCCGAGCCGGTCACCTGCCTCGAGCAGCGTCACTTGCAGCGGCAGGCGGCGATCCGATGCTTCGTCCAGGGCAGCCCGGGTGCCTGCCAGACCGGCGATGCCCCCACCGACGACGACGAGCCTCTTCAAACCTTGAGGAGCCCGTCGATCTCTTCGGGGTAAGGGAAGGACCCCGGTTCGTAGTCGCATCCCGGCTCTTCGGCGAACACGTTGCCCGTCGCGCCGTACGCCCTAGACCTGGACCCGCCGCAAACCTCACGGAACTCGCATCGGCCGCACCGGCCCAGGAGCTGGGCCGGATCGCGCATCCAGTTGAACAGGGGCGAGTCGCGGTAGATCTGCGGGAGTGGCGTCTCGCGGACGTTCCCGGCCGAGAGCGGCAGGAACCCGCTTGGGTAGACCTCCCCCGTATGGGATATGAACGCGTAACCGCGACCGGAGGCGACGTCGAGGGGCGCGCGTCTCACCCCGACCATCACCGCCGGTTGCCTGGGATCGGCCAACCCGTCCAGGCGGGCGTGCAAGCGCCTGTAGGTCTCGCCGAGGCCGAGCACCGACACATGATCCTCGCCCTTGTCCTCGAGGATCCTGCGCTGGAGCACGACGCGCCGGAACTGGTGGCCCTCCGTGGCCTTGACGGACACGATCTTGTCGGCGTCGTAGAGGAAGTTCATCACGTCCTCGAACTGGCGGGGCGTCATCTGGTCAAGCTGCGCACCGCGGCCGGTCGGAACGAGGAAGAACACGCTCCAAGTCATCGCCCCCAGGGCCACGACCAGCCGGAGTATGTCGGGCAGCTCATCCATCGTATCCGCAGTGACGGTCGTGTTGACCTGAACCTTGATCCCCAGGTCGCGCGCCGCGTGCCATGCCGCGATGGTTCGGTCGAACACGCCGGGGATGCCACGGAAGCCATCGTGGACCCGTGCCGACGCGCCGTCGATCGAAAGGGATATGGCCACCGCTCCGGCCGCCTGCACCTTCGCGATGTTCTCCCGGCTGAGGAGGGCGGTGCCCGATGGGGACACCGACACCGGTAGGCCACTGCCAACGCCTGCGGCTATCAGCTCCGCGAGGTCGGGGCGCTCGAAGGGGTCGCCGCCGGTGATCACGAAGAGCGGCGGAGGTTTCCCGAAGTCCGCGATCTGGCTCATGAGCGCGGCCGCCTCGATCGTCGTCAGCTCTTCCGGATCGCGGTCCGGGATCGCCTCGGCCCGGCAGTGGACGCACGCGAGCGAGCAGGCGCGGGTGGCCTCCCAGATCACGATGAAGGGGCGATGCGACAGGTCGTAGTGCGGGCGGCGCAGCACCGTCTCGGAAGCGGGCATCGTGAAGCAGCGTACTCAACGTTCTCACGTCGCGGCAACGCGCCAGGGTTGCGTTTCCGCAGGTCAGGCGGCTATCGAGACGATGAGCGACGGCATGATCCAGTCCCCCGTGGCTCCCGATTTCAGGGCTCGATCGGCCTGGGTCACCCTGCTGTGGAGCAGCACGAGGTCCTCCATAGAGAAGTTCCGCGCCTGCTGGGCGTAGCGGCGTGCCTGCCACTCGAACCTGAGCCCGGCGCGCTTGGCCAGCTCGGCCATGGGGATCCTGTCCGGCAGGGATCGAACCTTCATCAGGTCGCGCAGCCGCGCGGCGATGGCCCCGAGGACCATCAGCGGATCGTCGCCTCCCTCCTCGATGGAACGCAGCGCTCGGATCGCCCCCGGCAGGTCCTTGCCGAACGCCTTGTCGCACAGGTCCCACGTGCGTTGCTCCCCGAGGCCCCTGAACTGGCCGTGCACCTCCAGGGGGCCGATCTTCCTGCCGGGGAACGCCGAGGCGAGCTGCTGGACCGAGGCGGCGAGCTGCGCGGCATCCTCCCCGACGGTTGCGACGAGCGCGCGAGCGCCCTGGGGCGTGAGGTCCAGGCCCGCCGACTTGGCCCTGGCAAGGACCCACGGTTCGAGATCCTTCCTCTTCACCTGTACCTGTTCGATGCGCCCCGCCGGCTCGACGAGCTTGTGCAGCGCCGCCGGTGGCTTCCCTCTCTCCGCCACGACGCAGCAGATGATGAGCGGCGCTCCGGGATCGGGCGCCGACAGGTAGGAACCCAGATCGGACAGAGCCTCCTTGGGGAGGCTCCGCGCATCCGTGACCATGAGCGCGCGCTTCTCGCCGAAAAGCGAGGGGGTCGCCAGATCCTGAAGCTCGCTGCCGGTCCATCCTGCCGCGTCCACCTCTACGGGGCGGACACCGTCGAGCAACTCGAGCGCCCTTTCCCTCAGGAGGAATGGATCCTCGCCCCAGAGGAGCACGACGGGCGTCGCCTTCGTCATCGTTCGCATCGTACCCAGCGCCAAGGACGCTCATCTCTCTGCCACCACCACCGGTGTTCCCTCCTGGAACGTGACCGTGACGGTTCCGTGCTCGTCGTTCCTCCATACCTGGGCGCCCGTCGCGGCGACCGCGTCGAGCACCTCGGGCACGGGGTGTCCATAGTCGTTCGGCTGGCCGACCTGTACGACCGCGACCTGCGCCGACACCGCGGGGAAGAGAGCGAGCGAGCTCGTCGCCCCGCCGTGATGCGGAACCTTCAGAACGTCGGCACGCAGGTCTGCCATGGACGACATCAGATCGTCCTGTGCGGGCACCTCGGCGTCCCCGGTGAACAGGACGACGTCGCCGTCCATGGAAACGCGGAGAACGATCGAGTCGTTGTTCGGATCGCTCTCCGTGCCTGTCCAGCACCTGTCGGGCGCGAGGACGTCTATCCGCAGGTCGCCCACCTGCAGCGACTCACCCGCGCGCGGGTTCCTGACCGGAACGCCTTCGTCGGCCACAGCCCTGTCGAGGTCCGCTTGCGCCGGGGACTCATCCGGGCAACCGGGTTCGAGCAGCAGGCCGACGGGGATACGCGAGAGAACCACCGGCAGGCCGACGATGTGATCCGCGTGCGAGTGAGTGGCCACCACAACGTCCAGTCGCTTGACGCCCAGCGCAGCCAGCTCGGTCGCGACGATCCCTTCCTCGGGGCCGCCGTCGATCAAGATCGAAGCACCGCCCGGGCTGGTCACGAGCGCAGCATCCCCCTGCCCGACGTCGAAGAAGCGAACCGTCAGACCGGCAGGCGGACCTTTCGCGATGGCGGTGCACCAGATGACGGAAGGAAGGAGCGCCAGCGAAACGACCACGAGGGGGCGCGGCGGTCGCCAGCGCGTTCTGAGCACCACCGCGAAGGCGGCGACCGCCGCGCCCCCGGCCAGGAGCACGGCCAGCCCACTCTTCGAGGTCACGTACGCGATGGGGGCCTTGCCCAGGACGTTCGCAACGGTCTCCAGGTAGCGCATCGGCACCTGCGCGACCAGCGCCGCCAGGCTCCCCAGTGGCGCCCAAGCCAGACCGAGGAACGCTGCAACGACGCCGAGGAGCAGCGACGGCGACACGGCGGGCGCAGCCGCGACGTTGGCGAGGAGCGTCACTCCGGGAACCTCGTGGAAGTGGAACAGCAACACCGGCGTCACGGCGAGTTGAGCAGCGAGGGTCGTGCCCACGGCGGCGGCGAGCGGGGCCGGCATCACCCGTTCGAGGCGCTCCCCCAGAGGCGACGCCATGGACACGAGCCCGGCCGTGGCGACCACCGAGAGCTGGAATCCGATGGACAGGACCATCCATGGCTCGATCGCCAGGAGCACGAGCACCGCCGCCGCGAGGATCGTGCCGGTGGAGCGGGGGCGTCCCAGCGAGGTGCCCACCAGCGCCGTCACCGCCATGAGCCCGGCGCGCATCACGGACGGCTCGGCGCCGGTGAGGATGACGAAGAACAGGACGATCACGATCCCGATCGTCGCGGTCCCAACGCGTGCGAGCCCGAGGGCTGTGGCTAGAGCCAGCACCGGAGCCAGGACCATCGCGACGTTCCCGCCGGAGACGACCAGCAGGTGCGTGAGGCCGGTAGCGCGGAAGTCACGTTCGGTGGCGAGGTCGAGCCTCGAGCCGTCCCCGAGTGCGAGTCCGAGCAGGAGACCCGCCTCCCGCGGAGGGAAGGCTCTCTGGATCGAGTCGCCAACCACCCGGCGCACCATCTGCGTCGCCCGGATGAACGGGTTGGGGGCGGGTCCGATGCGTTCGAGGGACCGCACCCTGAGCGCGACCGCGACGCCCTTGTTGCGCAGAGCCTGCGCGAACCCTGGATCCTCCGGCACCTCCAACGATCCCTCGATCCGCACCTGGTCTCCACGCTGGACCAAGGGCATCTCGTCCTGCCCACTGACCCACACGGCCTCGCGCAGGTTGGCCTCACCGCCGTCGAAGGAGACCGAAGAGAGGTTCACGAGGCCGTGCCAGCCCGACTCGCCGGCCCGCAGATCCTCGCGGAGGGTCCCCACGACCTCCACGGAACCGGGGGACAGCCGAACCAGGAGTGACGACTCCGACCGGACCTGGGCGAGGCAGCCCCACCCGAGCCCACACGCGACGACCGCCAGGGCAACCACGCCCATCGCGGGGGCAGGCCTCCCACGGCCCAGGCGGGGAGACGAAACGGATCCCACGACCGGACCCGGTCCGGAGACGAGACCTGCGAGCGCCAGGGGATCCGTTCGCCGCGCCCTCGGGACGAGGAACACGGCGAGCCCGAGAGCGGCCACTCCTGTGGCCAGCCACACCCACCACATGCTGGGCCACGGCCAGCCGTCCGAAGCTAGGATCCCGGCCCAGAACGCAGCCGCCGCCAAAGGCAGACCCCAGCCGCCCACGAGATCAGACCGTCACCTGGTCCCTGAGCAGCTCCAGGGTGGCCGAGCCTATGCCCGACACCTGGTCCAGCTGATCCACGCTGGCGAAGGGTCCGTTCTCGGTCCGGTACTGGATGATCGCCGCCGCCAGGACGGGGCCGACCCCGTTCAGCGTCTCGAGGGTCGCTGCGTCGGCCGTGTTGATGTTGACGAGCCCCCCGGTCGTCCCGGTTACCCCCGTCGTTCCAGTCGTGCCTGCGCCAGCCCCCGTGGAGGGATCTCCCTTCTTCGGAACCAGGATCTGCTGCCCGTCCGACAATGGCGCAGCCAGGTTCAGCAGTGAGAGGTCGGCACCCCCCTTCGCTCCCCCCGCACGCTCGACCGCGTCGATGACGCGCGCCCCCGGATCTAACCTGTAGACCCCGGGCCGGCGAACCCACCCCGTGACGTCAACGATCAGCTCTGCCGGCTGTGCGCTCGCAGGGACACCGCTCACTTCGGCGCCCTGCGGCGCATCGACCCCCAGCGCCGCCTCTCCGGAGCTGCTGGCCGGCGCGGGCCCCGGGGTCGCCGCGATCTGGACAAGCCGGGGCAGCGAGCGCGCGTACCAGAGGCCCGCGCCGGCCAGCACAGCGAGCAGCACGATCGCCAGACCCACCAGTTCGCCGCGCGACAGCGACTCGAGCTTCTGCCTGAGCTCCCCCACGAACGCGAAGGTAGCTTCCGCACGAGCCGAACGCAGTGACTGGCGTCACAGCTGGGGCCATCTTGCGCGGCGCCGCCGTCGCGTGGTCCTATCCGCCGGTGGGGGGCACCGACGGCGGCGCCGGATACGAGACCTTCAGCCTCGATGAGCTGTCCCTGGCCGCCCGCAACCACGCGATGCCGCTGGAAGCTCTTCGATACGACATCACGCCGGTCGGGCTGCACTACGTCCTGATCCACTACGACATCCCGGCGATCGATCCCGTCACGTGGCGCCTGGAGGTGGGAGGCCTCGTAGGGAAGAGGCTCTCGCTTTCGCTCGAGGAGATCCGCGCCATGCCCGCCGTCACCCAGGTCGTAACGATGGAGTGCGCCGGCAACGGGCGAGCTCTCACGCATCCACGTCCCCGGAGCCAGCCGTGGATCGACGGCGCAGTGGGAACTGCCAGGTGGACCGGCGTGCCTCTGACCCACGTTCTGGACAGAGCGGACGTCGAGCCCGGGGCGATAGAGGTCGTGTTCTCCGCGTGGGACAGAGGGTTCGAGGCGAGCGAACCCCAGAACTACGAGCGCAGCCTCAGCCTTGGGGAGGCTAGTGCCGATCACGTCCTCCTTGCCTACGAGATGAACGGCGAACCCCTCCCGCCGCAGCACGGGTATCCCCTCAGGCTCATCGTCCCGGGGTGGTACGGGATGGCGAGCGTGAAATGGCTGCACCGCATCCGGATCGTGTCCGAGCCCTTCGATGGCCACCAGCAGGCCAACGCGTACCGGTTCCGAGAGTCGGACGACGACCCAGGAGTGCCCGTGACGCTGATGAGGCCCAGAGCCCTCATGGTCCCTCCCGGGGTTCCAGGCTTCCTGCCTCGTTCCCGATACCTGCGTCCCGGGCCAACCATCCTCGAAGGTAGGGCCTGGTCGGGCGGGCACGCCGTGGCCAGGGTCGAAGTGAGCGTGGATGGGGGCAAGACCTGGATGGAGGCCAGCGTCGATCCCCCTGAGGATCCGTTCGCCTGGTGGACCTGGTCGGCGAAGTGGGAGGCGACCCCGGGCGAGCACGTCCTCTGCTGCCGCGCCACGGACGCATCGGGCGCGACGCAACCGCTCGATCCCGCCTGGAACGTGGGCGGATACGCGAACAACTCGGTCCAACGCGTGCGCGTGCTGGTGCAAGCCCGCTGAGTTAGCCGCGGGTCACGAAGTTGACGAGCTTCGGGGCGCGCACGATCTCTTTGACCACCTCACGGCCCGCCAGTGCGCGCCGCGCTCCGCCGCTGGCGCGCGCCAGGGACAGAGCGTCCGCGTCCGACACGTTCGCCGGAACTTCCACCTTGTCGCGTACCTTCCCGTCGACCTGGACGACCAGCGTCACGGTCTGGTCCGCGGCGAGCACCGGATCGAACGACGGCCACGAGGTGAGATGGACCGACCCAGCCTCTCCCAGGTCCACACGCCAGAGTTCCTCGGCCGCGTAGGGCGCCATCGGCGCCAGCATCTGGACCAATGCCCGGGCGGCCCCGAGCGCCCCACCACCCGCGTCCAGCGCGGTCCTCGCCTCGTTGGTCAACACCATCAGCTTGGAGATGGCCGTGTTGAACCGGAAGCGGTCCATGTCCTCGGTCACCCCTTTCATGGTCCTGTGCGTGAGCCGAACCAACGCCTCGGGCTCGGCGGCGCCGGCGCCGCGCTCGGCCGCCGCCGCCACGGCCGAGAACACCCGGCCCAGCCACGCGTGCACTCCGGGACGCTTGTCGGGGTCCGGAGCTATCAGCTTCCAGTCGATGTCGTCCTCGAACGGCCCCGCGAACAGCATCGTCAGGCGCATCGAGTCGGCACCCCACCGCTCGACGATCGGCATGGGTTCGACGATGTTCCCTTTCGACTTCGACATCGAAGCACCGTCGTAGATCACCTGGCCCTGGTTCATCAGCTTGGGGAACGGCTCGGTGAAAGCGACCATCCCCATGTCGTACAGGACCTTCGTGAAGAACCGGGAGTAGAGCAGGTGAAGGATCGCGTGCTCGACCCCTCCGGTGTATTGGCCGACCGGCATCCACCTCGCGACGTCCTCAGGACGGAACGGGCCGCCCTCGTACCCCGGCGAGCAGTACCGGAAGTAGTACCAGCTCGAGTCCACGAACGTGTCCATCGTGTCGGTGTCGCGTGTCGCATCACTCCCGCAGGACGGGCACGACACGTGTTTCCACGTCGGATGCCTGGCCAGCGGCGACTCCCCTCCGGGTTGGAAGTCCACGTCGTCGGGGAGCAGTACGGGAAGCTGGTCGTCGGGCACGAGCACCTCTCCGCACGAAGGGCAGTGCACGATCGGGATAGGAGCGCCCCAATAGCGCTGGCGGCTGATGAGCCAGTCGCGCAAGCGGAAGTTGACGGCGTGCTTCCCACGGCTCTCCGAGTCCAACCAGGCCGTGACCTCGGCGATCGACTCCGGCGTCGGGCGCCCGTCGAAGGGTCCGGAGTTCACCATGATGCCTTCGCCGGCGTAGGCCTCCTCCATCGTGTCGCCGTCCAGCCTCTGGCCGGGCGGCTGGATCACGACCCTCACAGGGATGCCGTGCTGACGGGCGAACTCGAAGTCGCGCTGGTCGTGCCCGGGCACAGCCATGATCGCCCCCGTCCCGTACTCCATCAGCACGTAGGGAGCGACGAAGCACGGGACGCGCTCCCCGTTCACCGGGTTCACCGCGTGCACGCCAAGCGCCACACCGTCCTTGGTGTCGGTGGCCGCCTCCCGGTCGACGAGCGAGGTCGCACGGACCTTGTCCAGGAGTGGCGCGACGCTCTCCCACGTTCCGGCCAGCTCGGCCAGGCGTCGCACGGCCGGATGCTCGACGGCGAAGACGAAGAAGGTCACCCCCCACAGTGTGTCCGGTCGGGTCGTGAAGATGGTTATCTCTTCTCCCGTCTCTTCGATGGTGAACGTGACCTCGGCCCCCTCCGACCGGCCGATCCAGTTCCTCTGCATCGTGACGACCCTCTCGGGCCAGTCCACAAGGTCGTCCATGTCGTCTAGAAGCCTCTGGGCGTAGTCGGTGATCTTGAAGAACCACTGGGTCAGGTCGCGTCGCTCGACCGCCGTGCCGCATCGCTCGCATCTCCCCGCGATCACCTGCTCGTTGGCAAGGACCGTCGCGTCCTTCGGGCACCAGTTGACAGGCGACTCCTTGCGGTAGGCGAGACCGCGCTCGAAGAACCGAGCGAAGAGCCACTGAGTCCATCTGTAATACTCGGGGTCGCAGGTGTTCAGTCGGCGAGAGGGATCGAACGACATCCCCATCCGGCGGAACGAGGAGGCCTGCTGCTCGATGTTGGCGTAGGTCCACTCCTTGGGCTCGACGCCGCGCTTGATGGCAGCGTTCTCGGCGGGCAGCCCGAAAGCGTCCCACCCGATCGGGTGAAGGACGTTCGCTCCTCGCATCGCCTGGTATCTGGCCACGGCGTCGCCGCCGCTGAAGGCCTCGGCATGACCCATGTGCAGGTCTCCGGACGGATAGGGGAACATGTCGAGGGCGTAGAAACGCGTGCGCGGATCCCCGGGATCGTCGGAGGCCCTGTAGAGATCCTCCTCCTCCCAGACGGTCATCCACTTGGGTTCTATCTCGGATGCGTCGTACCTGCGGACCATCGCCGCAGCATCGTACCGGAGAGAAAAGCCACGGCGGCCTTCGCCGGCTCGGCCGCGGGTACACTCCCCGCTCCATGAGCCGCGACCGCTCCTTCCGCCTGCTCGCCGCCGCCCTCGGCCTGTCGATGGCAGCGGCCGCCTGCACCCCCGAAGCCGCAGACAGCGGCACCACCGCGACCGCCTCCTCGCCAACCACGACGAGCCCTGCGCCCGAGCCTCAGGGCATATCCAAGCTGGATCACTTCATCTTCATCGTCCAGGAGAACAGGTCGTTCGATCACTACTTCGGCACTTACCCGGGGGCCGACGGTATCCCGACCGATCCGGACGGCTCGTTCTCCGTGTGCGTTCCCGACCCGTATCAGGGTGACAAGTGCGTCCCGCCATACGTTTCGACTTCCTTCGACCAGAACGGCGGTCCCCACGCTCACGACGACTCGATCCGCGACGTGAACGGCGGCAAGATGGACGGCTTCATACGGTCGCTCAAGCCGCGCCCGGCCTTCTGCTGGATGGATCGGACCCAGGACAAGTGCGTGGACTACCTCGGACCGGAAGGCCAGCCTGACGTGATGAGCACGCTGCCGCGCGAGTCCATACCGAACTACTGGACCTACGCCGACGAGTTCGTGCTCCAGGACCGGATGTTCGCACCGGTGGACTCCTGGACCCTGCCCTCTCACCTGTTCCTGGTATCGGGCTGGTCGGCATCATGCAAGGACCCCTGGGATCCGATGAGCTGCCGGAACGACCTTTACGTCAAGTACGAGAACCGCTGGCTCTACGGGGAGGAGCCCGTCTATGCCTGGACCGACCTGACGTGGCTACTCGACGAGCAGGATGTCTCCTGGGCCTACTACGTAGGCAACGACACATGCTGGGTCGCCGACGACACGTGCCCGCCTCCAGCTCGCAAGGGTTACGAGACCTCCTACAACAGGAACGTCCTGCCGGGGTTCTCGAGTTTCTGGGACGGGTCGCGTGACGGGGTCGAAGACAACATCCAGCCATTCGACGCCTACCTGGAGGCCGCGGCAGAAGGAACCCTGCCGGCCGTCTCGTGGTTCGCGCCGACGGGCAACGTCAGCGAGCACCCGTCGGGCCAGAGCACGATCAAGACCGGGATGGCCTACACGACCCGGCTGATCAACGCCGCCATGCAGGGGCCCGACTGGGAGAGCACCGCCATCTTCTTGACCTGGGACGACTGGGGCGGCTTCTACGACCACGTCGAACCGCCTCGCATCGACAAGATGGGACTGGGGCTGCGCGTCCCGGCCCTGGTGATCAGCCCGTTCGCGAAGCAGGGCTACATCGACCACAACACGTACTCGTTCGACTCCTACCTGAAGCTGATCGAGGACCGGTTCCTGGGAGGCGCGCGCCTTGACCCCGAGACGATGAGCAGACCCGACTCCAGGCCGTTCGTCCGGGAGGAGTACAAGATCTACGGCGACATCACGGACGCGTTCGACTTCTCTCAGGAGCCGCGCGACCCTCTGATCCTCGAACCCTGGCCATGGCCCGAGCCCGAGCCCTTCGAGTCGTTCTGAGCCGCTACCGGATAGACTCCCCGGCTCATGGGACGGATGCGCCCGGCTCTAGCCTCGCTGGCGGTCCTGGCCGTCGTGGCAGCCGCCTGCACGACGACCTCCGCCAGCACCGAGCCTTCGCCCTCCGCGAACTCCCCAACTGGCCCTGAGCCCAAAGGCATCTTCAAGTTCGACCACCTGATCTTCATCGTTCAGGAGAACCGGTCGTTCGATCATTACTTCGGCACATACCCGGGCGCCGACGGCATCCCGACCGACCCGGACGGTTCGTTCTCGGTGTGCGTCCCCGATCCGTTCCAGGGTGGGAAGTGCGTTCCCCCATACGTCAGCACGAGCTGGGACCACATCGGAGGCCCTCACGGCCATGAGGCCTCGGTGATAGACATCAACGGCGGAAAGATGGACGGGTATATCCGAGCGCTCCTGGACAAGCCCCGGGAATGCTGGATCTCCCGGAACGAGGAGGCGTGCCCGGGCTGGTTCGGGCCGGACGGCCAGCCCACGGTCATGGCGTCGCTGACCCGGGAAGCCATCCCCAACTACTGGACCTACGCCGACGAGTTCGTGCTTCAGGACCGGATGTTCGCCCCGGTGGACTCCTGGACGCTCCCCTCTCACCTGTTCCTCGTGTCGGGCTGGTCGGCTTCCTGCGAGGACCCGTGGGATCCGATGAGCTGCGTGAACGACGTCTACGTGACACCACGGTGGACCTATGGCGAGCCGCCGGTGTACGCATGGACGGACCTGACGTGGCTGCTGGACGAGCAGGGCGTCTCGTGGGGCTACTACATAGGGCGTGACACGTGCTGGGACAAGTTCCCGCAGGACTGCCCCGAAACCGGGCGGGCGGGATATGAGACCGCCTACAACCGCAACGTCCTGCCGGGGTTCTCCAGCTTCTGGGACGAGTCGCGGGACGGCGTCCACGACAACATGAAGTTCCACCAGGAATTCCTGGACCAGGCGGCCTCGGGAACGCTCCCCGCCGTTTCTTGGGTGGCTCCGCTGGCCAACGTCAGCGAACACCCCGGTAGCAAGGGTAGCGTCAAGGACGGCATGGCCTACGTGACCAAGCTGATCAACGCCGTGATGCAAGGGCCGGCGTGGGAGCGATCCGCGATCTTCCTGACCTGGGACGACTGGGGCGGCTTCTACGACCACGTCGAACCGCCGAGGGTGGACGACATGGGCTTGGGGCTGCGGGTACCTGCCCTGGTGATCAGCCCGTACTCGAAGCGGGGCTACATCGACCACAACACCTATTCGTTCGACTCCTACCTGAAGCTGATCGAGGACCGGTTCCTGGGAGGCGCGCGCCTTGACCCCGAGACGATGAGTCGCCCCGACTCCAGGCCGTTCGTGCGAGAGGAGTACAAGATCTACGGCGACATCACGGACGCGTTCGACTTCTCACAGGAGCCGCGCGACCCTCTGATCCTCGAGCCCTGGCCGTGGCCCGAGGAGCCGGCTTTCGAGTCGTTCTAGCCGAGCGGCTCCCACTCGCCGAGCGTGAGCAGCTGATCGGGCCCGTCCAGGTCCAGGGGCTGGGAGTCGCCGCCGCCGTTCAGGACCACTATGTCCATGGCGCCATCACGATCGAAGTCGAGCATCTCGGCCGCGTCGCCGCACCCGGCCAACTCGCCGGTGGGGAGCCGAGGCAGCTGCGCCGGCGCCCAGGCCCGCCCGTCGCCTACGTTGAGCAGGAGAACGTCAGGGACGTTCGTACGGTCCACGCACCCGAGGACGACGTAGATGTCCTGGTCGCCGTCGCCGTCGACGTCCCCCACGGCCAGGCCGTGTCCGTTGCCCGCAGGACCCGCAAGCACCTCGTCTCCGAACGACCCGTCGGGGCGGGCGAGGCGGATCTCGAAGGTCGCCCGCCTCACGACGACCAGATCGAGCAGGCCGTCACCGGACAGATCCACCATCTCGGCGGCCATCGCTTCGGGCGTTGCGGGGATGCCGAGCGAGCCAGGGACGAAGCGATCACCCCGGCGCAGATAGAGGATCAGCTCGTGCTTGCCACAGATCAGCAGATCGTCCAGGCCATCCAGGTTCGCGTCCACGACCTGCACGCACGTCGTCCCGTCTTCTCGCGTGATGCCCATGTCGATCTCCTCGAAACGGGTGCCGCGATCGATGTACAGGCGGTTGGGCGTGCCGTGCTCGTCGTGTCGAGGCGTGTCGTTGCCTATGAACAGGTCGAGCAGGTCGTCTCCGTTCAGGTCTATCCATGCCGGGTAGCGTCCGCGCCCCCAAACGTCCTCAATGCCCCAGCCTGCCGCCTGGTCGGTCCACGCCCCCTCGGGGTCCTGGATCCACAGCTCGTTCCACTTGTTGCTGTATCCCTGGTTGGCTCCCTTAAGGCACAGGATGTCCTGCATGCCGTCGTCGTCGGGGTCGCCGAAGATACACCCGTGGCGGTCGAGACGGCCGTGGAGCGTGTCGATCAGGCGAGCCGAGACCTCGAACCCGAGCGTGCCGTCCTCATAGGGCTGATTCAGGAACAGCTCCGAGGGCGTGGATCCGTGGTGGACGATGAGCACGTCGTCCCAACCGTCTGCGTTCGCGTCCCCGACCGCGATCGAGTAGCTCGATTCGTGGCGGCGGAACCCCACCAGAGGTCCCACGTCCCGGACGCGCGGTGGGTCTGGGTAGCTCGACGCAGGAGGCACGCCCCCAAGCAACGCAAGGAGCGACAGGAGGAGAACGACCGAGCGCCGCACGACCCGCGGAAGGATAGCTCAGTGCGCCGAAGCGCTCGGGATGAGCGAGGCTCCCGCGAGTGCGGGGATCTCGCCGGCCGGAACCGGCCTGGAGAACAGGAAGCCCTGCGCGCTCGGGCACCCGCTCTCCCTCAGGAAGTCCAGCTCGCCGGCGGCCTCGACGCCATCTGCCAGAGGCAGCATGCCGAGGCCGCCGGCGAGCTGGATCATCGCCCTTACCATGCTGGACAGGCCCTCGTCGCGATGCACGTCCCGGACGAACGACCGGTCTATCTTCAGCACGTCCACAGGCATGTGCTTCAGGCGTGCCAGAGACGAGTAGCCCGTACCGAAATCGTCGAGAGCCAGGCGGAAGCCCCAGGCGTGCAGCTCGGCCAGGATCTTCTGCGTGCGGTCCGGATCGGCCATCGCCGTCGATTCCGTTATCTCGACGAGGACGTCGTGCGGGTCCACGTCGAAGTCGCGGAGCTTCGC
>CAZHRY010000067.1:0-14021 GCA_964535065.1 uncultured Actinomycetes bacterium | reverse complement strand
TGCGCAAGGACATCGAGCGCTACACCAAGAAGCGTGTGGACGTGAAGGTCGAGGACATGAACCAGGCCTCCAGCGAGGTCCGTCCGGAGACCGACGCCACCCTGTTGGCGCAGAACGTCGCCGAGCAGCTCGCCGGCCGGATCGCCTTCCGCCGGGCCATGCGCCGGGCGGTCCAGACCGCGATGCGCTCGGGGGCGCTCGGCGTTCGCGTTGCCGCCGCCGGGCGTCTGGGCGGGTCCGAGATGGGAAGGCGCGAGTGGTACCGCGAAGGCCGCGTTCCGCTTCACACGCTGCGGGCCAAGGTGGATTTCGGGACCGCGGAGGCCAAGACGACGTTCGGCCGCATCGGTGTGAAGGTCTGGGTCTACCACGGCGACGAGGTTCCCTACCGAGAACTGGAGACCGAGCGGGCGGTGGCGCGCGCTGCTGCGAAGGCCAGGGGAACGCGAAGCCGTGGCGGCGCCAAGGCTGCTCCGGCCGCGCAGGAAGCTCGCGTATCCCCGGCAAAGGCGCCGGTCGCCGAAGCGACTCCGGCCGTTGAGCCGGTCGACGATGCTCCGGTCGCCGATGCAACTCCGGCCGTTGAGCCCGCGACCGAGGGTGGTGAGTCCTGATGCTCGCGCCGAAGCGCGTCAAGCACCGAAAGGTCCACCGCGGCAACATGCGTGGCAAAGCCAAGGGGCACACCGACATCCAATACGGGGACTTCGCCATCGTGGCGATGGAGCCGGGGTGGATCACCAACCGGCAGATCGAGGCCAGCCGTGTCGCCATGACCCGTCACATCAAGCGAGGCGGCAAGGTCTGGATCACGATCTTCCCCGACAAGCCCTTCACCAAGAAGCCCGCCGAGACCCGCATGGGCTCGGGCAAGGGCAACCCCGAGGGATGGGTGGCGGTCGTGCGTCCTGGTCGCGTGATGTTCGAGCTGGCCGGTGTGCCGGAATCGCTCGCGCGTGAGGCCATGAGCCGCGCCCAGCACAAGCTGCCCATCAAGACGAAGTTCATCACCCGGGCCGGAGACTGATGATGACGAGCAAGGCCGCAGAGCTGCGTGAGCTGCCCGACGAGGAGCTCTACGAGCGCATGGAGAGCGCGAAGGAGGAGCTGTTCAACCTTCGCTTCCAGCTCGCGACGGGTCAGCTCGACAACACCACCCGGATGAGGGAGCTGCGCCGGGAGGTGGCGCGGGTTTCCACCGTGCTGCGCGAGCGCCAGATCGAACGCGAGCTGGACGCCATCGTCGCGCGCGAGGCTGAGGAGGAAGAGTGAGCGAGCAGGGAGCGACGGGAGGGCCGCGCGGCCGGCGCAAGATCCGCACGGGTGTTGTCGTGTCCGACAAAGCGGACAAGACCGTGCTGGTCCGCATCGACCGGCAGGCCAGGCACCCGCTGTACGGCAAGATCGTTCGGATGTCGTCCAAGCTGGCCGCCCATGACGAGGCGAACGACGCTCACGTCGGTGACACCGTTCGCATCATGGAGACGCGTCCGCTGTCCAAGACGAAGCGCTGGCGGGTCGTAGAGGTGGTGGAGAGGGCCAAGTGATCCAGCAGGAGACTCGCTGCAAGGTGGCGGACAACACCGGGGCCAAGGAGGTCCTGTGCATCCGCGTGCTCGGCGGCTCCGCCCGGCGGTACGCTGGTCTAGGCGACATCATCGTCGCCACGGTCAAGGACGCCCTGCCCAACGGGGCGGTCAAGAAGGGCGACGTCGTCAAAGCGGTCGTCGTCCGGACCGCCAAGGAGCGCAGGCGCCCGGACGGCTCCTACATCAAGTTCGACGACAACGCGGTGGTCCTGTTGACCACCGACGCGAAGAACCCGCGCGGCACCCGTATCTTCGGGCCGGTCGCGCGAGAGCTGCGAGAGAAGCGGTTCATGAAGATCGTCTCGCTCGCGCCGGAGGTGCTCTAGATGGCGGGCATGGACATACGCAAGGACGACATGGTCCGCGTGATCGCGGGCAAGGATCGCGGCAAAGAGGGCCGCGTCGTCCGCGTGCTGCCTTCCAAGGGCCGCGTGATGGTGGACGGTGTCGCGCAGGCGAAGAAGCACCAGCGCACGTCGGGGCGCCGCACCTCGGCCGGCACGCAACTCCAGCAGGGAGGCATCATCGACGTCGAGACCTTCATCGACGTCTCCAATGTGCAGATCGTTTGCGGGCACTGCCACCAGCCGACCCGGATCGGGAAGAAGACCCTCGAGGACGGCGTCAAGGTGCGTGTCTGCCGCAAGTGCGAGGCGGAGCTGTGATGGCGAGCGACTACACACCCCGGCTGAAGGCCCGGTTCCGCGACGAGCTGGTCCCCAAGCTCCAGCAGGAGCTGGGGCTCGGCAACGTGATGCAGGTGCCGCGCCCCGAGAAGGTCGTCGTGAACATGGGCATCGGCGACGCGATCAAGGACGCCCGATTGCTGGACGCCGCCCTGGAGGATCTCGCTGTGATCACCGGCCAGAAGCCGGTGGTGACCAAGGCGCGCAAGTCGATCGCCGGGTTCAAGCTGCGCGAGGGCATGTCGATCGGGGCCAAGGTCACGCTCCGCGGCGACCGGATGTGGGAGTTCCTGGATAGGCTCATCTCGCTGGCTCTCCCCCGGATCCGTGACTTCCGCGGGCTCTCACCGAGGGCTTTCGACGGTCACGGCAACTACACGGTCGGGGTCACCGAGCAGCTGATATTCCCCGAGATCGACTACGACAAGGTGGTCGCGGTGCGAGGGATGGACATCACCATCGTGACCACCGCCCGGAACGACGACGAAGGACGTGCGCTGCTGCTGGCCCTGGGCTTCCCGCTCGCGGTCGAGGCGGCAGCGGGCTGAGAGGACGCGAGGCATGGCTAAGAAGGCGCTGATCAACAAGCAGCAGAAGCAGCCCAAGTTCCGCGTGCGCGCGTACACGCGCTGCAGGCGGTGCGGGCGGCCGCGCGCCGTGTACAAGAAGTTCCTGCTCTGCAGGGTGTGCTTCCGAGAGCTGGCGCACCTTGGCGAGCTGCCGGGGGTGACCAAGGCCTCATGGTGACCAAGACCAGGTTCTCATCGAACGTGACGGATCCCGTCGCCGACCTGCTGACTCGGATCCGCAATGCGAACACGGCTTACAAGGACGACCTGGTGGCGCCGGTCTCCAAGCTCAGCGAGGCCGTGCTGCGGATCCTGGACGAGGAGGGCTTCATCGAGGGGTTCGAGCGCGAGGGCGAGGGCGTTGATCAGGCGTTCCGCATCCGGCTGAAGTACGGACAGCGCCGGGCCCGCACGATCACGGGCCTGCGGCGCATCTCCAAGCCGGGGCGCCGCATCTACCGTGGGCGCGACGAGTTGCCGCGTGTGATGGGAGGCCTCGGGATAGCCATCATCTCAACGTCGCGGGGCGTCATGACGGACAAGGAAGCCGCCCGCAAGGGCGTCGGAGGCGAGATCCTCGCCTACGTGTGGTGAGCATCGAGGAAGAAGAGCGATGAGCCGTATCGGGAAGCAGCCCATAGAGGTTCCGTCCGGGGTCGAGGTGACCGTAGGCGCGGACAACGTGGTCACGGTCAAGGGGCCGCGCGGGAGCCTGTCCCAGACGATGCACGCGAACATGCGCATCGTTCAGGAGGAGGGCTTCGTGCGCGTGGAACGCCCCGACGACGTCGGCTTCAATCGCGGCCTCCACGGGCTCACGCGCAGCCTGATCGCCAACATGATCGAGGGAGTGACCAAGGGATTCGAGAAGCGCCTGGCCATCGTGGGCGTCGGCTACCGGGCGGCCCTGAAGGGCACAGATCTCGAGGTCCAGGCTGGCTACTCGCACCCGGTTCTGGTCGCGCAGCCCGACGGCATCGAGTTCGAGGTGCCTTCGCCCACCTCCATCATCGTGCGGGGCAACGACAAGGCTCAGGTGGGCGAGGTCGCCGCCAACATCCGCAAGATCCGCAAGCCGGAGCCCTACAAGGGCAAGGGCATCCGGTACGAAGACGAGTACGTGCGCAAGAAGGCCGGCAAGGCTGCGAAGGGTGCCGCGTGATGGAAGCCAAGGCCAAGAGACAGGGTCGTGTCCGGCGTCACTCCCGGGTGCGCAAGAAGGTGGCCGGTTCGCCGGCGCGGCCGCGCATGGCCGTGTACCGGTCGAACCGCCACATCTACGTCCAGCTCATCGACGACGTTGCGGCCGTGACCGTAGCGGCCGCGTCCGACGCGGAGGTCAAGGGCGCGACCCCCATCGAGCGCGCCAAGGCGGTCGGCGAGCTGATAGCCGGCCGCGCCAAGGAGGCAGGTATCGACACGGCCGTGTTCGACCGGGGCGGGCGCCGCTACCACGGCCGGGTGGCCGCGGTAGCGGAGGGCGCGCGTGAGGGAGGTCTGCAGATCTGATGCGACGCTACGACGCAAGGAGCGAGGAGAAGAGCCCCTACGAAGAGAGGGTCATCTCCATCAACCGCGTGGCCAAGGTCGTGAAGGGCGGCCGGCGGTTCTCCTTCACCGCGCTGGTCGTCGTCGGCGACGGGGCCGGGCGCGTCGGCGTCGGTTACGGCAAGGCCAAAGAGGTCCCCGCGGCCATCGCCAAGGGGGTCGAGGAGGCCCGCCGCAAGATGTTCGAGGTCCCGATGATGGGAACCACTATCCCTCACGAGATCGTCGGCGAGGCGGGAGCCGGGGTCGTGCTCCTGAAGCCTGCTGCGCCCGGCACCGGGGTGATCGCAGGCGGGCCGGTCAGGGCCCTCGTGGAGTGCGCCGGCATCAAAGACATCCTGTCCAAGTCGATGGGCTCGTCCAACCAGATCAACATCGTCAAGGCCGCCGTGGCCGGCCTGCGCGCGCTGCGCAAGCCCGAGGACGTGGCCAAGGCCCGCGGCCGCGACGTACATCAGGTAGCGCCAAGGCCGATGCTCGAAGCCGTCGCGGCCGCGGACGACCGGATAGTGGCCGCCCGTGCGGCCGCCCTCCAGGAGCAGTACGGGATCCAGGAGGACGCGTGAGCAAGCTCAAGGTGACACAGGTGCGCAGCGCCATCGGGCGACCGAAGGACCAGAAAGACACGGTCCGGCGGCTCGGCCTGAAGCGCATGCGCGACACGGTGCTCAAGGAGGACCGTCCCGAGATCCGCGGCATGATCGCCAAGATCCGCCACCTCGTCACCGTCGAGGAAGTGGAGGGCTGACATGAAGCCTCATCACCTGAAACCGGCCGAGGGCTCGAAGCAGGACCGCAAGCGGGTGGGCCGCGGCCGCGCTGGCGTCCGAGGCAAGACCGCGGGCCGCGGCACGAAGGGGACCGGGGCCCGAAAGAGCGTGCCCGCCTACTTCGAAGGCGGTCAGATGCCCTACCAGCGCCGCGTGCCCAAGCTGAAGGGCTTCTCCAACCCCAACCGGACCGAGTACACGCCGGTCAACGTCCAGATGCTGGACAGGTACTTCGACGGCGAGGTCACACCGCAGGATCTGTACGACCACGGCCTGGCTCACAAGAACTCGAAGGTGAAGGTGCTGGCCAGAGGTGACATCTCCAAGGCCCTGACCGTGAAGGCTCACGCCTTCTCGGCCGCCGCACGGGCCAAGATCGAGGCCGCGGGAGGCACGGCCGAGGTCGTCGGCTGACAGGGAGTACCCTTATCCGGCCGTGCTTAGAGCGTTCCTGAACTCGTTCAAGGTCCCGGACCTTCGCGCCAAGATCCTCTTCACGCTGTTCATCATCGCCGTGTACCGGTTCGGTTCTCACGTACCCGTACCGGTGGTGGACGTGAGCGCGCTGCGCAGCCAGCAGAGCGCCGGGGGGTTCCTGGACTTCATCAACATCTTCTCGGGCGGCGCGCTGACCCGGTTCTCCGTGTTCTCGCTCGGGATCATGCCCTACATCACGAGCTCGATCATCATGCAGCTGCTCACGGTGGTGATCCCGAAGCTCACGCAGTGGCAGGAGCAGGGCGAAGCAGGAACCAAGAAGATCAACCAGTGGACCCGCTACGTCACGGTCGTGCTGGCGCTGCTGCAGTCAACGGGCCTCGCGTTCCTGTTCAACAACCCCGAGCAACTCGGCCTGGAGCAGAGCATCTTCCCCGACGGCACCTTCACGGTTCAGAACGTCCTGCTGATCGTCCTGGTGATGACCGCGGGCACGGCGATGATCATGTGGCTCGGTGAGCTGATCACGCAGCGCGGCGTGGGCAACGGCATGTCCATCCTGATCTTCACGAGTGTCATCTCGACCCTGCCCCAGGAGGGCGGCTCGATCCTGGCCGTGAGCGGCTTCAAGTTCGCTGTGGTCTTGCTGATAGGCCTCGGCATCATCGTGTCTGTGGTCTACATGGACCAGGGTCAACGGCGCGTGCCCGTGCAGTACGCCAAGCGGGTCGTCGGGCGCAAGGTGATGGGTGGCACGAACACCTACCTGCCGCTGAAGGTCAATCAGGCCGGGGTCATCCCGATCATCTTCGCGACGTCGGTCATGTACTTCCCCGTGCTGATAGCCAGCGTCTACCAGGCGGCATGGTTCCGGACCTTCGTGGACAGGTACGTGCAGAACCAGCGGAGCCTGGTCTACATGGGGATCCTGGCGACCCTGATCGTCTTCTTCTCCTACTTCTACACGGCCATCCAGTTCGACCCCGTCCGCACGGCCGACAACCTGCGCAAGAACGGCGGCTTCATCCCCGGCATCAGGCCGGGCCCCTCGACCGCCGACTACCTCAACGACATCCTGGTGCGCATCACCCTGCCGGGATCGCTGTTCCTCGCGACGATAGCGCTGATACCCACGATCGTGCTCGCCTACTGGTCGCTGAACCAGTTCCCGTTCGGCGGCACATCGATCCTGATCGCGGTGGGGGTCGCGCTCGAGACGATGAAGCAGATCGAGTCGCAGCTCATGATGCGACACTACGAAGGATTCCTCCGGTAAGGAGCGCCCATGCGGTTCGTCTTCATCGGACTGCCGGGTGCCGGGAAGGGGACGCAGGCTCGCGTCCTTTCCGAGCGCCTGGACATCCCGCAGATTTCCACAGGCGACATCCTGCGCGCTCACGTGCAGGAAGGCACCATGCTGGGCATCGAGGCCCGGACCTACATGGACCGCGGCGAGTACGTGCCCGACGAGATCGTCGTTCGGATGGTCGAGGAGCGGCTGCGTGAGCCCGACGCCTCGAAGGGCTTCATCCTGGACGGGTTCCCGCGCACCGTTCCGCAAGCGCAGGCACTCGAGGACGCGCTGGCCGAAGCAGGCACGCCTCTCACGGCCGTCGTGAAGTTCTCGATCTCCGACGCTACGGCGGTCAGGCGCATCACGGGGCGCTACACGTGCCCCGAGTGCAGGCGGACGTACCACATCGATTGGAGCCCGCCGGCCGTCGAGGGCGTCTGCGACGACGACGGCGCGGCCCTGGAGAAGCGCAGCGACGAGGACGAGCTGACCGTCAGGCGCCGGATGGCCGTGTACCGGCAGCAGACACAGCCGCTCGAGCTGTTCTACTGGGAGCGCGGGCTGCTTCGAGAGGTGGACGCCGAGGCGCCGATGGAGCAGGTCTCCGAGCGCATGATGCTCGCACTCGGAGAGCCTTCCGGATGATCGTTCGCAAGTCCCCGGAAGAACTGGATCGGATGCGCCGTGCAGGCCGGATCGTCGCCGGAACCATCGAGCGTGTGGTCGCCGCCGTCGCACCGGGTAAGACGACGCTGGACCTGGACCGCGTGGCCGCCGGGTACATCCGGGAGCAGGGCGCCGAGCCTTCCTTCCTGGGCTATGGGGCAGGGCCGGGGCGGCCGCCCTTCCCCGGAGTCATCTGCGCCTCGATCGACTCAGAGATCGTCCACGGCATCCCGTCGAAGAACCGCGTGCTACGGGAGGGGGAGCTGCTCTCGCTCGACTTCGGGGCGATCTGGGAGGGCTTCCACGCGGATTCAGCCGTGAGCCTCTTCGTCGGGGGAGCGCCGCCGTCGCCGGAGGCCGAGCGTCTCGTGAAGACCACCGAGGCGGCTCTGGAGGCCGCGATCGCGGCGGTTCGGCCCGGCGGACGGGTGTCCGACATCGGGCATGCCATCGAGGCGGTTGCCGATGCCGAGGGTCTGGGGATCGTGCGCGAGTACGGGGGCCATGGGATAGGCCGGAAGCTCCACGAGGATCCGTTCGTCCAGAACTGGGGGCCGGCCGGCCGTGGGCCCGAGATGAAACCGGGCCTCGTGCTGGCGATCGAACCCATGCTCAACCTGGGCGACGACGAGACGGCCGTCATGCCCGACGGCTGGACGGTGGTCACGGCGGACGGCTCCCTTTCGGCTCACTTCGAGCACACGGTCGCGGTGACCGACGACGGGATCGAGGTGCTCACGGCGCGTTGAACAGGTCGTGGACACCCTCGTTGACCTGCCCGTATACTTCCTGTTCGCCTCGGTCGGGGTGTGTTCTGCACGCTCCCGACCTGGGGAAACCCGTCAGAAGGACCGAGTCGGAGCGTGGCCAAGGACGATGCCATCGAGGTAGAGGGGACGGTCATAGAGCCCCTTCCGAACGCCATGTTCCGCGTCGAGCTGGACAACGGGCACAAGGTGCTTGCACACATCTCGGGCAAGATGCGGATGCACTACATCCGGATACTGCCCGGGGACAGGGTGAAGGTAGAGCTATCGCCATACGACCTCACGAGGGGCCGCGTGGTCTACCGGTACAGGTGAGGTAGGGGTCAGATGAAGGTAAGGCCGTCCGTCAAGAAGATCTGCGACAAGTGCCGCGTGATCCGCCGGCGCGGCCAGATCCTCGTCATCTGCAGCAACCCCCGTCACAAGCAGCGTCAGGGCTGAGGAAGAGAGAACCGATGGCACGGATCGCCGGCGTAGACCTCCCCCGCGAGAAGCGGCTGGACATCGCCCTGCGCTACATCTACGGGATCGGTCCCACGATCGCAGGCCAGATCGTCGAAGGCACCGGCATAGACGGCGGCACGCGTGTCCGCGACCTCTCCGAGGACGAGGTCCTGAAGATCCGCGAATACATCGATCGCAACTGCCGGGTCGAAGGAGACCTCCGCCGCGAGGTCGCTCAAGACATCAAGCGCAAGATCGAGATCGGCTGCTATCAGGGCATCCGGCACCGTCGCTCCCTGCCGGTCCGGGGTCAGCGCACGCACACCAACGCGCGGACGCGCAAGGGACCCAAGAAGACGATCGCCGGCAAGAAGAAGGTCAAGGCGAAGAAGTAGGAGAGAGGTAGCCCGCAAGCATGGCGAAGCCCAAGGCCAAGAAGACCAAACGCCGGGAGAAGAAGCACGTCCTCCACGGGCAAGCTCATATCAAGTCGACGTTCAACAACACGATCGTCACCATCACGGACCTTCAGGGCAACACGCTCTCGTGGGCGAGCGCCGGCAACGTCGGTTTCAAGGGCTCTCGCAAGTCCACGCCCTTCGCCGCGCAGCTCGCGGCGGAGAAAGCCGCTCGCGCCGCGCAAGAGCACGGCGTCCAGAAGGTGGACGTGTTCGTCAAGGGTCCGGGCTCGGGCCGCGAGACCGCGATACGGTCGCTGGCCGCCGCGGGCCTCGAGATCGCGGGCATCCAGGATGTCACGCCGGTGCCACACAACGGCTGCCGGCCGCGCAAGCGCCGCCGCGTCTGACGCAGGCGGCAGCCCGGGCGCTGTGCGCGTTCGGGAAGGAGGATGGTGGGGCAGGAGTGGATGATCCCCCGCCGAAGGAGGAAGCAAGTTGTTCATCGTCGCAAGGCCTCAGATCGCCGAGGATCCGACCTCGCCTACGCGCTCGAAGTTCACCGTCGAGCCTCTGGAGCCCGGATTCGGTTACACGGTCGGTAACTCGCTTCGCCGCACGCTGCTCTCGTCCATCCCGGGTGCGGCCATCTCGTCTGTCCGCATAGACGGTGTGCTGCATGAGTTCTCGTCCGTTCCCAAGGTGACCGAAGACGTTACCGACATCATCTTGAACCTGAAGGAGCTGGTGGTCCGTTCGGAGCTGGACGAACCGACCACCATCTACCTCAAGGCCCGTGGCCCGGCGGAGGTCACCGCGGGCGACATCGCGCCTCCCGCGGGCATCGAGATCCTGAACCCCGATCTGCACATCGCCACCATCGGCAAGGGCGGGTCCCTGGAGATGGAGATGACCGTCGAGCGCGGCGTCGGCTACCGCATGGCCGACAAGAACAAGAAGCCGCGCGATCCGATCGGCGTCATCCCCGTGGACTCGATCTTCTCGCCGGTCCGCAAGGTTTCGTACACCGTCGAGAACACGCGCGTCGAGCAGATGACGGACCGTGACAAGCTGATCCTCGACGTCGAGACCGACGGCTCGGTAACGCCGCGCGAGGCGCTGGCGTCCGCGGGCGGCACGCTCCTCGAGCTGGTTCAGCTCTTCTCCGACCTGGCCGAGGCCGCGAGCGTGTCGGTCGGCCCCGCCGAGCCCGACGAGCTGCCCGGGGACTACCAGATCACGATCGAAGAGCTGAACCTGTCGGTGCGATCCTACAACTGCCTGAAGCGCGAGGGCATCAACGTCGTCGGCGATCTGGTGGACAAGTCCGAATCCGAGCTGATGGACATCCGCAACTTCGGTCAGAAGTCGATCGACGAGGTCAAGGCCAAGCTCGAAGAGCTGGGACTGGGCCTCAGGGAGGAGTGACCTAGGTGCCCCAGCCCAAGAAAGGCCCGCGCCTGGGGTCCGGTCCGGCCCATCAACGACTCATGCTGTCCACGCTGGCCGCGCAGCTCTTCGTGCATGAGGCCATCGAGACGACCGAGGCGAAGGCGAAGACCCTGCGTCCCTACGTCGAGAGATTGATCACGAAGGCGAAGAAGGGCGACCTGGCGTCTCGGCGAGATGTTCTGAAGTCGATACCCGACCGTGACATCGTGGCGCGCCTGTTCCACGAGATCGCTCCGCGCTTCGATGAACGCGACGGCGGATATGTTCGCATCCTGAAGCTGGGTCCGCGCAAGGGCGATGGCGCGCCGATGGCGCGCATCGAGCTGGTCGAACGCGGGTAGTCACTTCCGTCTACCCTGCGGCCGTGACCGACGCGAGGGTGATCCGGCTGACCCTGGCCTACGACGGAACGGGGTTCCGCGGGTGGGCCAAGCAGAGGGATCCCTCGATCAGAACCGTCGAAGGGACCCTCACGGAGCTGCTCGCGCATGTGCTCCGTGAAGACGTCCGGCTGTCGGTGGCGGGCCGGACCGACGCGGGGGTGCACGCGCGCGGGCAGGTGGTCTCGTTCACAACGGGCTCACGCGTCCTGCCCGCGCGCGTGCAGGCGTTCCTGAACGGCAAGCTTTCGCCCGAGATCGTGATCAGGGAGGCCTCCTTCGCGCCGGAGGGCTTCGACGCCCGGTTCTCGGCCACCGGCCGCGAGTACCGCTACGTGATCGACACGTCAGAGATCGCGGATCCCTTCATGGCGCGTTACGTGTGGCACAGGCCCGGTGACCTATCGGTGACGTCCATGCGCGCCGCGGCGCGTCAGATGGTGGGGGAGCGCGACTTCACCTCGTTCTGCAGGCACCCGGGCGAGGGCCGCTCGACCGTTCGCCATCTGCGCAGGTTATCCGTGCGGCGCCGGGACGCTCTGATCTCCGTGACGGCCGAGGCGGACGCGTTCCTGCACCAGATGGTCCGTTCGATGGTCGGGATGCTCGTTCGGGTGGGCGAAGGGAAGGCGGGACCAGACGAGGTGACCCGGATCCTGGTTGCGCGCGATCGCGCTGGGGCGGCGCCTGTGGCGCCGCCCCAAGGGCTGACC
Organism: uncultured Actinomycetes bacterium; assembly: GCA_964535065.1. Taxonomy (GTDB): domain Bacteria; phylum Actinomycetota; class UBA4738; order UBA4738; family HRBIN12; genus AC-51. Next base: position 2,307 of record CAZHRY010000067.1, on the reverse strand, counting down.
CTGGAGCGCGTCTTCTACGGACGCGTTACGTCACGATGAGCGTGGTCCGCATGCCCTTCTGGTAGTGCGACTCCGTCTCTCCGTCCTCTATCTCGACGATGTTGCAGATGAGCGCGTAGCTACCCGCTGCAAGATCGAACGTGGCGGACTCGGTCGTGCCTGGGTCGAACTCCTCTATCTCGCCGATGACCTCGATGCCCTCGCCTTCCTCGTCGACGCTGCCGTCATCCGCCGTGGGCAGAGCCTCGGGGCTAAGGTCGGTCTTGATGACGACGATCTCGTGCGGATCATTGGGTCCCTCGTTCGTTCCGGTGAGGGTGACCTGCCCGGAGGACACCGTGGTCGGCGAGACCACTATCGCGAACTCCTTAAGGATGGCGTTGACGGCTCCGCCCTCCCCGCCTGCGGCCTCTTCTTCCCCACACGCGGAGAGCAGGAGCATGCAACATGCGGCGAACGCAACCGCGCTAAGCCTTCTCATGACCCCCCCCCTAGGTTGATGCCGTGGAGCATGCCCCAGATGGATCGCCCGCGCAAGCGGGTGGAAGCGAGCGGCCTAGAGGAGTGGACATTGACAGATATCGATATATCTGTCATCCTATCCATCGATATACGTCGATGGAAGGAGATGTCATGAAGCTGATCGGCACGCCGAAGGTGCTGCAGCGCAAGCGAGACCTTGCCGGCCCGGCCCGCTGTGTGAACCGGCACAGGACCGAGGACTTCGACGGGGCAACCAGGCGGCTCGCACGTGACCGGGTCGCTCCCGTCTCGACCCTGAGGTATCGGTGATGACCCGGACCCTGGAGGTGCTCGAGCCGACCAAGGCCGCAGCGTGCTGCGCTCCCCTGACCAGGCCAAGCCTGACGGAGGACGAGGTCGCGGCCACGGCCCGCCTGTTCAAGGCGCTGGGCGACCCTGCCCGCGTTCGCATCGTGAACCTGATGGCGACGACCGGCCAGCCGATGTGCGGTTGCGACCTGGAGGAGCCGCTCGGCCTCTCACAGCCGACGGTCAGCTTCCATCTGAAGAAACTGTTCGACGCGGGGCTGCTCCTCCGCGAGAAGCGCGGGGTCTGGGCCTACTGGTCGCTGAACCCCGAAGCTACGGAGCGGCTCAGTACCGTGCTCAGGTTCGACAACGCCCCCAACACCTAGGAGGAACGAGATGCCGGGGAACGAGACGCAGGAACGGATCCGCGAAGACGTGAGGCGCCGCTACGCCTCGGCGGCGAAGGCGGTCGCCGGATCGGACGGCTGTTGCAGCCCAGGGGAGTGCTGCGGGGACGATGTCCTAGACGTCGGATCCGAGATCTTCGGGGCATCTTTGTACGGCGACGAGGCCGAGGGTCTGCCCGAAGCGGCCGTCCTCGCCAGCCTCGGCTGCGGGAACCCCCTTGCGGTCGCGGACCTCCGCGAGGGCGAGACCGTGCTGGATCTGGGGTCGGGTGGCGGCATAGACGTCCTGCTATCGGCGAAGCGCGTCGGCCCGACGGGGTTCGCATACGGCCTGGACATGACCGACGAGATGCTCGACCTCGCCCGCGAGAACGCCCGAAAGGCGGGCCTGGGGAACGTTGAGTTCCTGAAGGGATTCATAGAGGACATCCCCCTCCCCGACGCCTCGGTTGACGTGGTCATCTCCAACTGCGTGATCAACCTCTCGGCCGACAAGCAGCAGGTCTTCCGCGAGATGGCCCGGGTCTTGAAGCCCGGCGGCAGGGTCGGGGTTAGCGATGTGGTGGGGGACGACGACCTGACCCCGGCTGACCGCTTGGCCAGGGGTTCGTTCGCCGGGTGCATAGCCGGCGCGCTCTCGTTCTCGGAATACCGTGCGGGACTGGAAGCGGCCGGGTTCGAAGGCATCGATATCGAGCCGACCCACGAGGTTGCGGACGGGATGCACGGCGCCATCGTGCGGGCGCGCCGGGGGCTTTGACGCGTCAGCGTTCCCGCAGGTAGGATGCCCTCTCGGTCGGCCCGCGCGGGCCGACATCTCCACGTTATGAAGACCTACTCGCCCAAGCCTGGTCACATCGAGCGCCGCTGGTACGTCATGGATGCCAGTGGGCAGGTGCTCGGGCGCCTCGCGTCGGAAGTCGCCACCCTGCTGCGGGGCAAGCACAAACCGATGTTCGCCCCCCACATGGACACAGGCGACCACGTCATCGTCATCAACGCCGACAAGATCGAGCTGACCGGGAACAAGGCGGAGCAGAAGGTCGCCTGGCGGCACTCCGGCTACCCGGGGGGCATCAAGGGGACGCCCTACACGCGGATGCTCGCAGAGCGTCCGGTGGCGGCCGTC
>CAZHRY010000066.1:0-14206 GCA_964535065.1 uncultured Actinomycetes bacterium | reverse complement strand
CGCCAGCTCCAACCGGACGCCGAGCTCCAGCTCCACGGCCTGGGCGAACCACTTGTCGGGAGTGCGAGGCAGCGAGGAGCTGAACCTCGCCAGCGCCTCCACGCCGGCGATCTCGCGGGTGGCCAGCTCCATGATCGGTTGGAAGACCATCGAAAGGCCGTCCCCGTCTATGAAGCGGGCTATCTCCTCGCGTCGGGCCCCGAGCTCCTCCTGGGCCATCTCGTCCCTGCGGAGTTGGGAAGAGAGCTCGTGAACGATCCCGCCCACCACCTCCGCGGACAGGCTCGTGCCCCCTTCGGCTACCCGCCGGATCGAGTGCACGATGTCGTCGGAGGGGGTCCCCTTGACCAGGTAGCCAACGGCGCCGGCCTTCAGCATCTCGAGCACGGTTGGGCGATCCTCGAAGGCGGACAGGGCGATGATTCGGGTCTCCGGCGACAGGCGCAGGATCTCGCGAGCGGCTCGGGGCCCGCCGCCGGCCGGCATCTTCACGTCCACGAGCGCGATGTCCGGACGCTCGCGGCTCGCCAGGTCGATAGCCTCTTCGGCGTCTGCCACGGCGCCGACGAGAAGGACGTGCTCCTCCTGGGCGAGCAGGTCGGCAAGGGCGCCACGTATGGCCGGCTCGTCGTCGGCCACGAGGACGCGGATCCGGTTCGGCGCCGGGGCGCCGGGCGTGGGGGGAAGTCCGGCGATACCCACGGAGCGGGACGCTAGCACGGCGGCCTGGAACGGGCGACGACCCCCCCGGGTAGCATCCCGGACGGAGGCGAGAGATGCCCAGAGAGATACGAGCGCCAAGAGGCACGGCTCTGACCTGCCGCGCGTGGCCGCAGGAGGCCGCGATGCGGATGCTGATGAACAACCTCGATCCCGACGTGGCCGAGCGCCCCCAGGATCTCGTCGTCTACGGGGGAACGGGCCGGGCAGCGCGCTCGTGGGAGGCGTTCGACGCGATCGTCAGAACCTTGGAGCGTCTGGCCGACGACGAGACCCTCCTCGTCCAGTCCGGCAAGCCGGTCGGGGTCTTTCGGACGCACGACCTGGCTCCCAGGGTCCTCATCTCGAACTCGATGCTCGTCCCCAGGTGGGCCGACCGAGACACGTTCGTGGAACTGGAGCACGCGGGGCTGACGATGTACGGGCAGATGACCGCAGGATCTTGGATCTACATCGGCACGCAGGGGATCTTGCAGGGAACCTACGAGACCCTGGCGGAGTGCGCACACCAGCACTTCGGCGGTTCCCTCGAAGGTACGGTCACGCTCACCGGAGGGCTGGGGGGCATGGGCGGCGCACAGCCGCTCGCGGTGACGATGAACGGAGGCGTGGCGCTGTGCGTAGAGGTCGATCCATCGCGGATCGAGCGCCGGATCAAGACGCGGTACCTGGACCGTGAGACGGACTCCCTGGACGAGGCCCTGCTCTGGGTGGAGCAGGCTAGGATGGCGGGCGAGGCGTTGTCGGTCGGCCTGGTCGGCAACTGCGCCGACGTCCTGCCAGAGCTGGCTCGCCGGGGGTTCCACGCCGACGTCGTCACCGACCAGACGAGCGCCCACGATCCGCTCGGCGGCTACATCCCGAGCGGGATCACGCTCGAAGAAGCGCGCCGGCTCCGCGAGACCGACCCCGACGGGTACGTGCGGCGCGCCTACGGCTCCATGGCCGCGCACGTGGATGCGATGGTGGCGCTCGGCGAAGCCGGAGCGGTCGTCTTCGACTACGGGAACAACCTGCGCGCCGGGGCGGAGCAGGGAGGCCTGGCTCGCGAGAGAGCGTTCTCCTATCCCGGTTTCGTTCCTGCCTTCATCCGCCCATTGTTCTGCGAGGGCAAGGGGCCGTTCAGATGGGCGGCGCTGTCGGGCGACCCGGAAGACATCTCGGTGACCGATTCGGCCGTCAAGGAGTTGTTCCCCGGCAACGACAGGCTCCATCGCTGGATCGGCATGGCGCAGGACAAGGTCGCCTTCCAGGGCTTACCTGCGAGGATCTGCTGGCTCGGCTACGGCGAGAGAGCCGAGGCCGGCCTGCGGTTCAACGAGTTGGTCGCCTCCGGGCGGGTTCGGGCCCCCATCGTGATAGGCAGGGACCACCTCGACAGCGGCAGCGTCGCATCCCCGTACAGGGAGACCGAGGCGATGAAGGACGGATCCGACGCCATCGCCGACTGGCCGATCCTCAACGCGCTCGTCAACACCGCGGCTGGGGCGCACTGGGTCAGCGTCCATCACGGCGGTGGGGTGGGGATCGGCTACTCGATCCATGCCGGCATGGTCGTGGTCGCCGACGGCACGGACAACGCCGCATTCCGGCTCGAACGGGTTCTCACCACCGATCCGGGGATGGGCGTGATTCGGCACGCGGACGCCGGCTACGACGAAGCGCTGGCCGTGGCCGACCGGAGAGGCGTGAGGGTGCCCATGGCCGGCCTGGACGGGCCGGCGTGAGGCGCGAGAGGCACATCGTTGCGGCTCCGGGGAAGACCGGCGCGGTCAGGCTCCCTGCCGTCGGGCATCTGCCCGATGAACCGGGCAGCCGGGGAAGCTGAACGTTCGGACCGCGGGGTGGACGCGTCCATCCAAGTACACCTCTGCTTCCATCAGGACACGTGAGCCCGACAGGTCGGTCGGCTCCTCGCCCGGCTCCGGGACGCCGGGGGTGAGAGAGAACGTGACCTGCTCGCGCGGACGGATGACGTCCCACCCGGGGGCAGGGAAGACGAACAGGACCATCCCCTCGTCGATGGGACCCGGTCTGACGGGCTCGATCTGAAGGTGGAAGTCGGGAGAGATCCTCACCGTCCGGGGTCCGACGTTCCTGATCGAGAGGTCCATCGCGGCGCCGCCGCCGGTCACGCACGACCAGTCCGCGGATATCCGCACGGTCGGGCCGGCGGCGTGCGCCGCCCCCGTGAGAAAGGTTGTAGCGGACACTATCCCAACGAGCGATGCACGGAACACCTGCCACCCCCCGGCTCGATGGGGGTGTGACGTTCGCGCGCCTCGTTCGGGTTCCCGAGAGCGGTCGCCTAGCCGCCCGGCTTCCAGACCATCAGCGCCACGACGGCAACCAGATCCAGCGTAAGGAGCATGCCGCCTTGTTGGACCTTCTTGACCAGGGTTGCCACCTCGGGAGGGGGGCCAGCCGGCGCGTCTGCGGCCGGAGCCCCGGCAGGGGCCTTCTCCAGGAGTTCCTTCAGGGCACGCGCGTTCCTGCCCTGTACCGCTCCAGCGAACACGGCTGCGGCGACCCACAGCACGATGGCCGCGATCAACCATGGCTCTTCCAGAAGCTCGAGGCCCGGGACCACGAAGATCAGGACGATCCCCGACAGGAAGGTGATCCCTCCCAGCGGGCTCGTGTACTTCTTCTCTATGGCCTCGGTGATCTTCGAAGCCACGAGCGGCTGACCGGCCTGCCCGCTCACGGACGCGATAACGGGGAATGCCAGGGTGGGGCCGTAGGCGGCGATCGCCGAGAAGATGTGGACGAAGAGCCAGAATCCGAACCAGAAGTCCATCGTTACCTCCGAGGTGACGGCGTCGATGCGGAGTCTCTTACGCGGAGAGGTCGCTGGCAAGCGACGGAGCGGCTGAGATGTAGCCTTGCTGGGATGGTCGCCCTGGGCGAGACCCTGGACATCGGGGATGTCGTAGAGGTGGCGCGCGGCGCGCGCGTAGCTTTCCCCGAAGGAGCCCGCGAACGCGTGCGCGCCGCGCGCCACGCGGTCGAGGAGGCCGTCCGACGTGGAGATGTCGTCTACGGCGTAACCACGGGCTTCGGCGCTCTTTCGGACACCCTGATCGATCCGGCGAAGGCGGCGGCGCTTCAGGACGGCATCGTCACGTCGCACGCGACCGCGGTGGGCCGGCCGCTGTCCCGCCTGGAGGCCCGCGCCATGCTGCTCCTGCGGGCCCACGTGCTGGCGCTCGGCCACTCGGGGGTCAGGCCCGAGGTCGTGGACCTGATGGTCCAGATGCTCAACCGCGACGTCATCCCGGCGGTTCCCGAGCAGGGCTCGCTCGGTGCGAGTGGCGACCTGGCACCACTGGCATGCCTGGCCCTTCCCCTGATCGGCCGCGGCAGGGTTCTGGCCGAAGACGGGGTCGAGCCCGCGGCGGATGCGCTCGCGCGTGAAGGGCTCTCGCCGCTGGTCCTGGCCGCCAAGGAGGGTCTCGCGCTCGTCAACGGGACCCAGGGGATGCTGGCCGTCGGCATCCTCGCCCTGGATCGGGCGGAGCGGCTCGCCAGGACCGCCGACGTGGTCGCCGCGATGACGATCGAGGCCGCGCTCGGGACCGATGCTCCGTTCGACGAGCGTCTACAACGGCTCCGCCCGCACGCGGGGCAGGCGGCAAGCGCCTCCAACCTGCGTCGGCTCCTGGCGGGTTCGCCGATCCTGGCGTCGCACCGGGACAGTACCCACCTGGTGCAGGACGCGTATTCGCTGAGGTGCGCACCCCAGGTTCACGGCGCCACGCGAGACACCGTGGCGCATGCGTCGGGCGTGCTTCGGATAGAGGCGAACAGCGTCAGCGACAACCCCGTCGTCCTGGAGGGGGGCGAGATCCGCAGCGGCGGCAACTTCCACGGCATGCCGGTCGCGGTGGCGCTCGACTCGCTGGCGCTTTCCCTGGTCTCGCTTGCCTCTATCAGCGACCGCCGGCTCTACCGGCTCCTGGACCCGAAGCAGTCCAACGGGCTGCCGCCGTTCCTCGTGCCCGAAAGCGGTCTGAACAGCGGCTTCATGCTCGTTCAGTACACGGCGGCGTCGCTCGTCAGCGAGTGCAAGTCGCTCGCGCACCCGGCTTCGGCGGATTCCATCCCGTCCAGCGCGGGTCAGGAGGACCACGTGAGTATGGGCATGACGTCGGCCCGCCACGCGCGCGAGATCGTGGGGAACGCGGAGACCGTGTTGGCGCTGGAGGCGCTCGCCGCCGCGCAAGCGCTCGACCTGCGGGCGCCGCTCGAGCCCGGTGCCGCTACACGGGCGGCCCACGACGAGCTCCGCGCCGCCGTCCCCTTCGTCCAGCACGACAGGGAGTTCGGTCCGGACATAGGAGCCGCGGTGGACTTGGTCCGCGGCGGGAAGCTCGTCGCGGCTGCGGAGTCCGTCACCGGCCCTCTCGACTAGCGCGAGTGCACGAGGCGCCCGCCGACCCAGGTCGCGGACACGGGGCAGTGGCCCGGGCGATACGGGACGTGGGCGAAGCTCGGGGCGTCGAGCAGGACCACGTCTGCTCTCAAGCCCGGCTCGAGGCGGCCGGCCACGTCGTGCTGTCCCAGCACCCAGGCTGCGTTGGCGGTTGTCGCGGTCAGCGCCTCCAGCGGGGAGAGGCCGTAGAGCGAACACGCCGTCGCGATGGCCTGGGGCATCGAGAGCACGGGAGAGGTCCCCGGGTTGAAGTCCGTCGCCACGGCGAGGCTGACTCCCGCAGAACGCATCTGGGCGACGGGCGCCGGAGGGAGGCCGAGGAACGCCGTGGATGCCGGCAGAAGGACGGCTGCCGTCGAGGCACCGGCCAGCGCGGCGACCCCCTCCGGCGAGACGTGGTTCAAGTGGTCGGCGCTGCGGGCACCTAGCCTGACCGCGGCCTCTGCAGCCCCCGAGCGCCCGAGCTGGTCGGCGTGGACCCTGAGTGGGAGCCCATGCTGGGAGGCTGCAGCGGCGAGCGCTTCCAGGTCGTCGAGCGAGAAGGCGATGTCCTCCACGTAGACGTCCGCTTGGTCGACCAAGCCCTCTGCGGAGGCTGCGGGTATGAGTTCGTCGCAGACCTCGCGTACCCAGGCGGCTCGGTCGGCGTCCTTAGGTATCGCGTGGCACCCGAGAAGCGTCACCGTGCACGTCTGGGGGATGCGCTCTGCGAGCCGGCGTGCCAGCCGTGCCTGCCTCAGCTCTTGCTCGACCGACAGTCCGTAGCCGGTCTTCAGCTCCAAGGTCGTCGTGCCGCACGTTGACATCTCCGCGACGAGAGGCATGCAGAAGTCGATCACCTCATCGTCGCTCGCTTCGGAAAGCATCTGCGACGAGCGGTAGATCCCCCCTTCCTGTCCGTGCATCTCTCGGTACGAGACGCCCGCGAGCCTGGCCTCGTACTCGTCGGCGCGCCATCCGAAGAAGGGGAGATGGACGTGGCAGTCCACGAACCCAGGGATCAGCAGCCCTGCATCGGGACTTCCGGCCGACGGCTCCCACGGCATCCCTGAGGCCGGGCCCGCGTAGACGATGATGCCGTTCTCGTCCCAGGCAACGGCGGCCGGGCCGGCGGTCTCGACGGCCGAGAGACTCCCGGCGCGCAGCGGCGGCGGCCCGGCCGCCGTCGCCATCCCTGCCGCTATCGCCCCGCCCCGCTCTGCCATCCCCGCGAGCATATGAGCTGCCTACAATCCGAACCATGCGTGTCCGCCGCGAGCTCGAGCTGCCCTGCCCGATCGAAGAGGCATGGGGGACGCTGGTGGACTGGGAGCGCCAAGCCGACTGGATGCTCGACGCGGACTCGGTCGTCGTCACCTCGGGGCAGCGGGAAGGCCCAGGGGTGAGACTGGCCGTGAGGACACGGCTCTTCGGCGTTCCCGCCTTCACCGAACCCATGGAGGTGGCCGGCTGGGAGCCGCCGGAGAAGCTCACGATCCGTCACGGTGGTCTCGTCGAGGGCTTCGGTGTCTGGGAACTGCGCGCTCTGCCGACAGGCGGGACCCACTTCACCTGGACGGAGGACGTACGACTCCGGGTGCCGGTCGTCGGTGGGCTTGCTGCAACGCTGTACCGTCCGGTGATGCGCTGGCTGATGGGGCGCGCTATGGCGGGGCTTCGTCGTTACACGCTAGCCACGGGCCCGTCGCGTTAGCCGGCAGGCGGAGGCGCCAGCACCAGGAGCACGACCGCCGGCTCCTCGGACGCGTTCCTGATGGTCAGCTCATCGCCGGCCGGTACCGCGACGCTCTCCCAACGCCGCATCCGGGAGCGTCCCTTGGCGACCTGGACCGCGACCTCGCCGGACAGGACGATCAAGAGCCCATCGGAGCGGGCATCGCTCATCGGACCGAGTCCCTGGGAGCCCTGGAGGCAGATGACCTGCGACCAGAGGTGGCCGGTTTCCCACAGAACCTCGGTCCGTGCAGAGTCCTCGTCGAAATGCACCAGGTCCGTGAGGTCTCGGGTCTTCATCCGGGGTCAGCGTACCCGCCTTCAAGCGGCCACCGCGGTTGCGTCTGAGGGTAGACTGCCGGACCTTGCTGCTCCGACCGATCGAAAGGAGCGTTCCGTGACGGAGGTCGCTTACCTGTCCGCATCGGCCGGCAAGGCCGAGGCCGGTCTGCTGGTGTTGCCGGTGTTCGAGGGCCCAGAGCCCGGGCCCGGAGTGAAGGAGGTGGACCTTCACGACGCGTTCGCCGCGGCGAAGCTGACCGGGAAGAAGGGCGAGACGCTCCTGGTGCCGCGCAGGCCCGGGGATGGCTTCGCCGCTCAGGCGGTCCTCCTTGTCGGGGTGGGGGACCGTTCGGCTGTGGACGTTGCCGAGCTGCGGCGTGCGGCGGGGCGCGGGGGGGCCCCCCCCCGGCCGGTGGGGGGGGGTGGCCCCCCCCCCCCCCCCGCCCCCCCGGGGCGGCCCCCCCCCCCCGGCGTTTCGGGAGCGTAGCCACCACCCTCGCGCAGGCCGCGCGTGGGCGCCACGCGCCCGAGGCGGTTCAGGCCGTGGCCGAAGGCCTCATCCTGGGCGCCTACCGTTTCGACCGCTACCGCTCCAAGGCTCCCGAGAACGGCCAGCTCGAGCGGATCGCCGTCCTCGGTTCCCCCAAGTGGGACACGAAGGTGATGAAGGCTGCGGTCAGGCGGGCGGATGTCATCTCGGAGGCTGTGTGTTGGGCTCGCGATCTGGTCAACACTCCAGCGGGTGATCTCCCTCCGATGCAGATCGCGGCCGCCGCTCAGGAGATGGCCAAAGAAGTCGGCCTGACCTGCAAGGTGTTCACCGCCGCTCAGCTCGAGAAGGGCGGCTTCGGCGGGATCCTCGGCGTGGGCAAGGGATCGGTGAATCCTCCCTGCATGATCGAACTCACATACAAGGGGGCCGGCGCCAAGTCGCGACCTCTCGCCTTCACGGGTAAAGGGATCGCGTTCGATTCAGGGGGCCTGTCCATCAAGCCTGCCGAGGGCATGGAGACGATGAAGGACGACATGGGCGGCGCCGCCTCGATCCTAGCCACCATGAAGGTGTTCGCCCTGCTGAAACCGGAGGTCAACGTCATCGCGGCGGTCCCCTGCAGCGAGAACATGCCCTCGGGATCGGCGCAGAAGCCCGGCGATGTGATCCGTCACTACGGCGGCAAGACCAGTGAGGTTCTGAACACCGACGCCGAGGGGCGGCTCGTGCTGGCCGATTCGCTGGCGTTCCTGGTCGAGAAGGAGCCCGACCTGATCATCGACACGGCGACGTTGACGGGTGCGTGCATGGTGGGACTGGGCACCGACATAGCCGGGGTGTTCGGCAACGACGATGCGCTGGCGAGCGAAGTCCTGGCCGCTGCGAAGGCCGCCGGGGAGCCGGCCTGGCACATGCCGCTCCATGCCGACTACCGGACCATCATCGACTCGAACGTGGCCGACGTGAAGAACATCGGGAAGCGCTACGGGGGTGCGATCACCGCCGCGCTCTTCCTGGCGGAGTTCGTGGGCGACACCCCCTGGGTGCACATGGACATCGCAGGGCCGGCGTTCAGCGAGTCGGGCAACGATCTCGGGCCCAAGGGAGCCACGGGTGCCCCGGTGAGGACGCTCGTGAACTTCGTGCTGGGCAGGGCGTCCCGCTGAGCGGTCCGATGGAAGCCACCGGTCCTGTCCTCGCCGTTTTCGCCCATCCCGACGACGCCGAGATATGCGCGGGCGGAACGATGGCCAAGTGGACCGCTGCGGGCCGCGAGGTTCACCTATTGGTACTCACGAACGGCGATCGAGGCTCCAGCGACCGAGAGCGGAGCAGGGAGGAGCTGGCGGAGACGCGCAAGCGCGAAACGGACGAAGCCGCGGTTGTGCTCGGCCTGTCCAGCGTGCGGGTCCTTTCCATCCACGATGGCGAGCTGGAGAACACGGCTGCGGTGCGCGAGGCGGTCACGCGGCGCGTCCGAGAACTCAGGGTCGAGACCCTGCTTTCCTGCGATCCCACGGCGGTCTTCTTCGAGAACCGCTACTACAACCACTCCGACCACCGCATGGCGGGCTGGATAGCCCTGGACAGCATCTTCCCGGGCAGCGGCAACCCGCACTTCTTCGGGGAGCACCTGGGCGAGGGCCTGGAGCCACAGGAGGTTCACGATGTCTGGCTCGGTTGGACGAACGAGCCCAGCCACTGCGAGGACGTGACCGGGTTCTTCCGGACGAAGATCGACGCTCTCTCCAAGCATCAGAGCCAGCTCACCGAGGGGATCCGCTACTTCGAAGAGGGGCTCGAGCAAGAGGCACGGGAAGCCGGGGAGAAGATCGGGGTGGAGCACGCCGAGGAGTTCCGCGTCCTGGATCTCAGCTAGCCGGCACCGCGGTCAAGGCGGTGCACGTATCCGAGCTGGTGCGGTTCCTGCCCTCGCGCTTGGCGACGTAGAGACGGCCCACGACACGCAGAGAGATCGTCTCGGACACAGCTGCTCCCTCCCAGGCTCTAGAGGCCTTAACGGCCGGGAGGGCCTTCCTTGCAGAGGTGTTGCGCTGGAAGGAGAAGGTGGCTACTCCTTGGTGCCAACCGCAAGGAGGACCTCTCGCCGGTCGCGCAGGGGGTCGGGGAACCTCGATGCGAACTCGGCGCGGGCACGCTCCCGGAACGCCGAGAAGCCGGGGCCGCCGAGCATCCCGCGCACGAAACGGCCGACCGCCCAGACCTCGAGGCCCTCGAGGTACTCGTCGAGGCCGTACGTCCACTCGTACACCGCCTTTTCGGCTCTCACGTGCCTCAGGCCCGCGTCGTGGAGGACGTGCTCGACGATCCCCGGGCGCGCGAACCTCTCGTGGCCCGGGATGGCGCCGGCGACGGAAGCCTCCAGCATGTCCTTGGGGACCACCGTTGAGACCAGTTCGAGCCAGGCGTCGGTGAACGAGTCCCTGGTGTCAGCCCACGCCGAGAAAGCCATCCTCCCGCCAGGACGGACGACACGTTTCAGGTCATGCAGGGCCGTCTCCACCTTGTGGAAGTGCGCCAACACGAAGTTCCCCACCACGACGTCGAACGAACCGTCCCGGAAGGGAAGGTCGATAGCCTCGGCGGCGACGAACGGGACCTGAGGCCTGCGGTGCTGGCCGACGGACAGCATCCCGAGCGACGGGTCGATGCCGAGCGCCATCGCGCCCCTTTCAGCCGCGACCTGGGCGGCCACACCGGTCCCGGTCCCCACGTCCAGGACGGTGTCCCCCCTACCGACCCCTGCGAGCTCGACGAGGTCTGTGGCGGGCTGGGTGAAGCGCGCGGCGTGGACCCGTTCGTAGGTCTCGGCAACCGGGTCGTAGGATCGCCAGTCTTCCTCGCGATGAGGTTACCGGGGACGGATGCTCCCGGGTCGGCTGTCCCCGGTGCGGATAGGCTGGACGGCCATATGCGGGAGCGGGCGTGAGCGGTTTCGCCGGCGTGGTCGCGGTCGTGCTTGCCCAGTTGGTGGCAGGCGCGGCGGTTTTCACCTGGACGACCGCCCTCTGGAGCGAGACCAAGCGCAGCTACTTCACGTTGAACGGGTTTACGGTCACGCTGCTGTTCGCCATCTGGGGCTGGCTGGCCGCGTCGGCGGGCGTGATCGCGGGGGATCAGGCCGGCCTGTGGTCGGCGCGGCTCGCTCTCGTCTCCCTAGTGGTCACCGCGGCGTCGTCCGTGGCCTGCCTGGCCAGGAGCTGGACGCTGGGAAGGGTGTTGGGGATCGCATCCACGCTGCCGGCGCTCGGGACCCTCGGGGCCATGGCAGCGGCCGGACGCCAGGGATACGCCCTCTCGATCCTGCAACTTCTGGCCGGCGCGGCCTACCTGGGCGCCGCCTACCACGGGCTGTTCCTCGGCCATTGGTACCTGACCGACCGGGCTCTCACGAGAGTCCCGATCCGCAGGGCGACGGCGTTCCTGCTCGGTGCCACGGTGGTCGAGGTGGTGGCGATCGTGGCCGGCGGGTTCGAGCGCACCGAGTCGTCTGAGGCGTTCAACCCGCTACTGACGGCGGGGGCTCTGGCTCCGTGGATCGCGCTCGGTATGGCGGGTGTGACGTTCATGATCTCGGTTCTGATCAGGGCGGCTCTTCGAGGAGAGAGGTCGTCGGCGGTTCAGTCGGCTACCGGCTTCTACTACCTCGCGGTAGTCACGGCGATCACGGGTGAGATCGCCGTTCGGACGCGCTTCTTCTCCTCGTAGCCATGCGAACGGCCTTCATCGTCTTGGGGGTGTTCGCGGAGATGGCCGCGTGGTGGCTCGTGTCGGTGAAAGGGCGGGACGTGTGGAAGCTGATGCCGCTGGTGCTCGTCGTCATGGGCGTGGCGGCGGTGCTTGGCGCCCGCGCCCGCGAGCCGGAGGTCGATCGGACCGTCGCGCTGGCCGCGGGCGCGGGCGCCGGGGTGGCCCTCTACCTAGCCACCCGAGTCTTCCTGCGGCTGGCCCTCCGATGGGAACCCTTCAGGCGCCACACGGGAGATGTGTACGGCAGGGCCTCCGGGACCCCGATGTTGCGCGCGCTCACCCTGTCGCTGGGCGCGATGGTGCCAGCGGAGGAGCTGTTCTGGCGCGGGCTGGCGCAGGGGGAGTTGGCGCGTGGCTCGCTGGGTTCAGTTGGGGGCGCGCTCGTCGCGTGGGCGCTCTACGTCGTGGCGAACCTCCCGAGCCGTTCGCTGCCCATCATCGCCGGCGCCGCGGCGGGCGGAGCCGCATGGGGGGCTCTGGCGTGGTGGACCGGTGGGATCCTGGCTCCTCTGACGAGCCATATCCTTTGGACCGGGCTGATGCTCGTCCGTCCACCATCGGAGGTTCGATGAGTTTCCTTTCCACCGCCGTTCAGGACGTCTTGGAGCGAGGTCCGTTCTGCCTGGTTGCGGCGAGCACCCCTGGTGGGCCGCACTGCACGCCTCTGGTGTTCGCTTCGAGCGGCGGGCGTGTCTGGCTCACGACCTCGCGAGGCTCCGTCAAGGCGCGCGCGTGGCGCAGGGACCCGTCGGTCGCGGGTCTGGTTCGCCTGGATGACCTCTCGGTGGCGTTCACCGGCTCGGTCAAGACCTACGATGCGCTCGATCGCCGAACCTGGGGGTCGGCGGTGGCGGGGGCCACATCCATCGCCAGGGCCACCGCCACGTTCAGTCGCAAGAACGCCAGGTTCTTCGCCGGATATGCGCTCGACGCTCGGCAGGTTCCCCTCGCATGGACCCCGCCGGGCCGCGTGTTCGTCGGAGTCGATCTGGAACGCACCTGCCTGCTCGATCGCGACGGCGTTCAGGAGGGGCGCGGAAGGTGGGGCGGCGCATGCGCCAGCCACAGGACCTTCCGGCGCTCTGGCGGATTCGACCCGATGGCCATACTGCCGGCCCGGGTGGCCTCCCGGATCGGGGAGGAGGGCCAGGGCGCGCTCACCGTGGTGGGAGAACGCGGACCCGTAGTGCTGCCCGTGGGCTGGCGGGCCGAGCCGAGCGGGCTCTACGCGGCCCTTCCGGCCGAGACCCTGGCCCTGGCAGGCGCGCCCGAGGACGCGCCCGTGGCCCTGACCGTGGATCAGCCCTCGGTGTGGCGCGCCCGCGACATGGTAGGCGCCATGTTCCAGGGCCGGGGTGCGTGCTTCGTGGAGGGCGAGGTCGGGTCCGGCGCCAAGAGCATGCGATCGATCGCCGAAGCTCTCGCGCCGGGAGCGACCGCACTGGTCCGCGTCGCGCTCGAACGCGCCGTCTGGTGGGAGGGCTGGTCGGGCGGGAGCGCCCGGACGTGACCACGGTCGAGTACTCGGTCGAGATCGACGCGACGCCCGAAGAGGCGTGGGAGGTCGTCGCGAACCCCCGGAACCTGCCGCACTGGGACAAGCACATCGTTTCGGTATCGATGCCGGACGGCGAGCTGACCCCCGGGGTCCGCTACGAGACCGTGATGAGCTTCGTGGGGGTGAGGGCTACGGTGCCGTGCGAGATCCTGGAATGGGAGCCTCCCTGGCGCGCCGTCATCCGCCTCGCCGGGCTTCTGGACGCCACCGTCACGATCTCGATCGGTTCCCTGCCGTTCGACCGCTGCGTGCTGAGGCACGAGATCGAGTACACGTTCCGCGGGCCGCTCGGTGGTTTCGCCGCCGCGAGCGTGAACGCGATCGGCGGCGCGGAGTTCGCGCTTCGCCGCGGGACGCTCGCACAGAAGCGAGAGATCGAAGCCCGAGGCTAGTCCTTCCCAGCCTCTCCTTCCAGCCGTTCGATCTCGCGCCGCGTGCGCCGAACGCGGCCCAGGATCCATCCGCCCAAGAACCCCAGGACCGAAGACACGACGATCACTCCCCAGAGCGGGAACTCGCCGTCCCAGAGCAGGAAGTCCACCTGCACCTCGTTCGTGTTCTGGAGTATGAAGATCAAGAGCAGGACCCCGACGACGCCGGCGGAGATGGGCTTGCCGCTCGGCCCTTCCTCGCGAACGACCCAGTCGGCTTCGTGGCGCCGGGCCGCCTTGTCCCGGTTGCGGCCGTCCTCCTTGCCGAGGTCGTCTCCTCTGCGCATGGCTACCTCCGTGTCGCACCTGCCGTCCATCTTGCATGATGGGCGCCCGTGAAGCTCGGAAGGCTCGTGTGGGGAGGGGCCCTCGCCGCCGGCGCCTGCGCGGTCGGCGCGGCCGTCCTGCGCGCCGGCGGCGAGGGCCCCGGAGTGGACCGGGAGCTGTTCGGGCTGCTGAATCGCGGCCACGGACCCGAGGCGGACGCCTTCTTCGCAGGCGTCACGGAGCTTGGGTCGTTGTACGCGTCGGGAGCAGCGGCGGCGGCGCTCGCCGCGACCGGGGATCGCAAGGCGGCGGTCAGGGCGGCGAGCGCCGCCGTGGCGACCTGGCTGCTGATGCAGGGCGTCAAACGCCTGGTGGACCGGCCGAGGCCCTCGGACGCCGATCCGGACGGGACGAGGCTGATGATCGCCAGGCCACATGCCACGTCGTGGCCCTCGAGCCACCCGGCCGTGCTCACAACCTTAACCAGGGTTGCGGCGCGCGAGCTCGGCGTGGGGCCGATCTCGCGCGCCGCTCTC
>CAZHRY010000065.1:0-14231 GCA_964535065.1 uncultured Actinomycetes bacterium | reverse complement strand
ACCCGGCCAGGCGGTACGTGTGGTCGGGCGGGATAGCCTCGGTCGGCTTCGGGGCGGCCGCGACCGGCTGGAACGGGGATCGATTCCAGGCCACCGGCGGCAGGCTCTGGCGGATCACGGGCTAACGTGGGCCGGCCCCCCGTGCGAGGATCGCACGGCGGGCCGGACGCCTGTGCGCGCGGGCCAGATCCTCGGGATAGGCTTCGTCTAGACGCCCTGGGAGGTGGTTCGCCATGTCGCGCCGTGCCCTTTCGTCTTCGCTCGTATGTGCAGCTCTGCTCCTGACCGCGGCCCCCTCAGGGGCCCTTTCCGTAGGTTGGACCGCCAAGGCCGCCAAGTCGTTCGACGCGGTGGCGGTGGATGCAGGCGGGAACTCCTACGCCGTGGGATCGACGATGACGCCGGACGGCTACGCGGCGATCATCGTCAAGTACTCGCCTGCCGGGTCCAAGCTCTGGAGCCGCGTCTGGTTGCCTCCGGCCGCCGGAGTCAGTTCGTCCTCGGCCGTGGCTGTCGGCCCGGGCGGTGGCGTCTTCTGGGGCGGCAACGTGAGCGCTCCCGGATGCGAGGGCGGGGGGTGGTTCGTCCGCAGGCTCGCCTCGAACGGGGCCTTCGTCTGGCACCGCGACCAGGCCGGCTGGGAGGACTGCACGAGCTCGACCGTGCTGCACGACCTTGACGTGGGAGACAGCCTGGTGGCGCTGGCCCTAACCGACCGCGGATGCTGCGCCGACCCGTTCCAGGACGGCTGGATCCGCGCGATCCGCACGAGCGGGGCCTTCGCCTGGAACAGGGACTTCGAACCGCCCGCGGGGACGCCGGCCGGGTACTACGACCGGGCGACGGGCGTGGCGGTCAGCGCGCTCGACACGGTGTACGCGAGCGGCTGGGCGGCCACGGAGTCCATCCCGGACGACGCGGCTCGCTACGAGGGGATGGCTTCGCTTCAGAAGATGACGTCGGGGGGCGCGGTCGTTTGGCGCAAGAAGGTCCTTCGCATCCCCTACGTGTGGACGGACGCGATGGTGGCCGTTCGCGGCGACCGGCTGATGGTCACGACGCAGTCGCGCGGCCAGTTCATCTACTGGGGCACATCGACGCCTCCCGAGGGATGGCTCGGGCGCTTCTCGCTCGACGGCGACCTGGTGTGGTGGAGGACCTGGGGCACCGACTGGCAGTTCGCGGCCCTGCCGCAGCAGCTGGCGATCGACGCCGACATGAACACGTGGGTGGTCGGCTGGCGCCGCGACCCATCCGATCACGGGTACGACGCGTTCGCCCGGAAGTACTCGCCCGGCGGCGCGGTGCTGGAGGCGATCGCGATGGACGGGCCGACCCGCCACCTCCACGGGACCGGTGTGGCCGCCCGAGGGAGCGGGGCGATGATGACCGGCTGGGTCGGAACCCAGAAGTGGGACAACCTGGGCGGCGGGAGGCTGTGGCGCTTGGTTGTGTGAGCGCTTGAAGCGCGTGGGACGGATCTAGCGCAAAGACTCCTGCTCGGCCATACTCCGGACGATGACGTCTGCACTCGACGACGATCGCCTGCGCGCCACGATGTTCGCGTATCTCGATCGCATCTCAGATCACGGAATTCGCGACGTAACGGCACGCGCGTTGAATTCATTCGTGTTCGAAGGCGAACGGCTCTCTCTGCTTCAGCACATGAGAGGAATACGGGTGATCTCCGGCCTGCCCGCCGCGCTCAGCATTCGCACGACCTACTCGCCAAATCCGGAATCCAGGCCTTACGAAGACGCTGAAGGCGAGGACGGGTACTTCCGCTACAAGTGGCGTGGAACGGATCCCGATGCTTATGACAACGTGGCCCTCCGAGTTGCCATGCAGGAGCGGAAGCCGCTGGCTTGGTTCGTGGGCGTAGCTCGTGGCAGATTCACAGCTGTCTACCCCATCTGGCTGGTTGGCGAAGAGCCGAACGAGAACCAGTTCGTCGTTGCTTTCGATCAGGTCATGCGCGACGACTGGCCTGCTGGCGAGGTGCTCGTGCATCCGGCTGACACGGCGCTTCGTCGCGAGTACGCACATGCCACAGTCAAGCGAAGACTCCACCAGCCCGTGTTCCGTCAGAGGGTGCTGATCGCCTACGACTCGCGTTGCGCCCTGTGCCTGCTTCGTCATCCCGAACTCCTCGATGCTGCACACATCAAGGAGGACAGCGAGGGCGGTGAACCCGTCGTGCCCAACGGCGTGGCCATGTGTGCTATCCACCATCGCGCGTTCGACAAGGACGTCCTCGGCATTCGACCGGACTACGTCGTTCAGGTGCGTTCCGACGTGCTCGAAGAACAGGACGGGCCGACCCTGCGGCATGCGTTACAGAGCATCCATGGAACTCGGATCTCTCTTCCTCGTGCCGCAGCGTCTCGGCCGAACCCCGCTCTACTGGAAGAGCGGTTCGAACGCTTCCGGGCCGCGAGCTGACGCGGGGTGCCTGTTGATCTGGGAAACATGGTGAGAGATCCTTTCAGGCGTGATGAGTTCCCAGTACCCGCGCTGGAAGTACTACCCCTCTTGGCGCATTGCCCCTGACTGGGTCAGCGGTGTGGTTGAGGTCGTCGCTAACGCAAGGCGAAGCATCGACTCAAGCGCCCTTGCGGGAGACTCGGCCCCTCAGAGCAACACAGTGCTCCAGCACCTAGGTGTCGGCCTGGTGGAGTGTGGTTTCACGGTCGAAACACCTGAGTCCAAAGTGGACCGGCCGGTCCTCTTCGGCGAGAACGGCGCGACAGCCAAGCGATTCCAACTTGACGGCTGGCACGACGCTGACGGTGTAGCCCTTGAGGTGGAGGCTGGCAAGGCGTGGGAAGGGAAGGCGGCTCTACTTGACCTCATCAAGATGAGCCTGATCTTGGACTGCCGCTTCGGTGCAATCATCGTGCCGCAGCGGTACGAACGGGGGAAGCGGTATGCCGATCCCTACAACAACGTGAAGGACCTGTTTGACGCGATCTTCGCAAACCCCGAACGGCTAAGGATCGCGCTGGAGGGCGTGCTGCTCGTCGGGTACTGACAATGTTCGGCCCCTTACCCAAGCGCCACACTCCGGTAGCCGATCAGTTTCCATCTTGATTCCAACAGCACATCAGGGTTCGCGGACAAGGAGATGAAGTCGCGTTCGACCAGCTCCACGATCCCCTCTCGGTCGAGGCCAGGTGGCCCAGTGACCACTCCGCGAACTTCGTGAACAAAGGTCACCTCAAGCTCCACCTCGTACTCCACGAAGTGCAGCTCGATGCTTCCCGGGTGCTTGGCGAGATGCGCCACCGAATAGGACTCGTCGTCCCCGGACCGGAACGTCGCGACCAGTTGCCACGCGCTCTCGGTAAAGCTCTCGAAGTACTCATCTACCGGTGACTCACGAACCCAATCGGCTGCGCGCGACCTGTCGCCCACAAGATGGAATTCTGGGCTCCCCTCGGGAGACCAGTGGGTGCAGACCCAGATCTCCTCCGCCCCCAGGGGTTCGGGCAGCGGAAGCAGTTCCAGTCGTACATCGTAGTCCCCGGCCTCCCAGCGTCCCGTGAACGGGCATGTGACTGGTATCCAGCCTTCACCCGCCAGAGTCCACGCCCATCGCTTCGCCTCGCGTATCGCGTACTCGCGTTCCCGATAGAGCTCAGGGGGGAACGCAACGGTGGTGCCGCGCGTGACTAGCACCACCCATGCGAGACCAGGTTCCCCAGTCATCCCCCGATACTGATCGGGCTGGACAAGGCGTGCACTGACGAAGATCACGATCTTCGTTCGAGGGATCGTGCGATCTGGACGATCGCCCTCTGTGCAGCTCTCTTGTCGGGCTAGCGGGAGCGGAGGGCGTCCCTGATCTCGGTGAGCAACTCGATCTCGGTCGGGGCCGCAGGCGCCGCCTCGGCGGGCTTCTTCATCTTGTTCACGACCTTCACGACGATGAAGACGCCGAGGGCGATCAGCACGAACTGGACGATCGAGTCCACGAGTGTGCCGAGGCCGATGACCGTCCCGTTCACCTCGAAGTCCAATATCCCCCCGAAGTTCTGCTCTCCGAAGACCAGGCCGATGATCGGCAGCAGCACGGCATCGACGAACGTAGTCACGATGGCGCCGAACTGAACGCCGAGCACGACCGCGACCGCCAGGTCAATGACGTTGCCGCGGTTTATGAAGTCCTTGAACTCCTTGAGCATGGCTCCCTCCCTCATCGATGGACGGTCGGAACCTATGTCTCCGAGAAGTTTCCCGCAAGACCCGGGTTCCAGAGCCGGGTGCGCGTCGCGGCGAGCTTGCGCCTCAGACCGTGGACGGCGAGCGGCTTGCCGGAGCGGGCGGCCCGCCAGCTCCATTCGGCCACCTCGGCGGGAGCGGAGACGCCGCTGGCGGGCCGCCCGGGGCAGACGGCTGTGACCGACACGCCGGAGGACCTGACCTGCTTGCGCAGCGCGAGCGAGGCGGCGATCACCGACATCTCGTCACTCGGGGCGAGGTTCAGGACCACCCCCCTTCCTCGCTCGACCATCCCGGGGAGCAGCAGGTCGGTGACATGCGCGGGCCAGACCAGGTTGACCAGCACGTCCACGCGGTCATGATGGCGCTGTCTGAGGTTCTCTACGACCTCCTCGGCGGCCGACCTACGGTCCAGATCCTTCGGGATCACGACCGCCTCGACGCCGTAACGCTCCTCGACGTACTGAGCCATCTCCTCCATCGCCTGGCCCCACCGTGCGACCAGCACGACGTCGTGACCATCCGCGGCCAGCAGCCGCGCGAACTCTGCGCCGATACCGGAGGCCGCGCCGGTCACCAGAGCGGTCGGACGTTCGCTCATATGCGGAAGATAGGACGAACCGGGCCTACGGCTCCAGGGCTTCCCAGAACACGCGCTCCATGGCGCGCCGGCACTTGCGCGTGATCCTCAGGTAGTCGTCGATGAATGCCTGGCGCGGGTACTCCTCATAGCCCATCCTGCGGGCGAGCACGGTCTGCTCTTCGGGCGAAGGGGGAACGGCCTCGGCGTGCACGCGGCGATCGACCTCCAGGGCGTTCTTGGCGTCGGTCAGGAAGACGAAGGCTTCGCCCAGGTCCCGCGCGGCGCTCTGGGAAACGAGCTTCGCCTCCGCCAGGCGTTCGATGGCCTCCAGGGTCCGCTGGGTCCTGACCTCTTCGTGACGTCCCCCGTGCATCAGGAGGAGCGTCTCGACGGCGAACTGCACATCGGCTAGCGATCCATGCCCGAGCTTCAGGTGGAACCGGGCCGCCTCCGGAGGTTTCACGCGTTCGCGCTCCATGCGCTCGCGCATCCGGCGGATCTCGGCCACCCTGTCCACGGTGATGCCATCGGGTGGGTAGGCGAGGTCCCCGGCGGCCAGCTCGAACCTTCGCCCCAGCTGGGGATCGCCGGCTATGAAGCGGGCTCTGAGCAGCGCCTGGAACTCCCAGGGCTCGGCGTAACGCTCCCAATATTCCAGGTATCCGGCCATGGAGCGGGCGAGCGGGCCGTTCCGGCCCTCGGGCCTGAGGTCGGCGTCTGACTCCCAGCCGGCCTCGCGGATCGCGCGCATGATGCGCTCCGCGGTTTCGGTGCCTTCCCGCTGGTCGTCCGGCCCTTCGCCCTCGTACACGAAGACCACGTCCAGGTCCGAGCCGAAGTTCAGCTCGCGAGCACCCAGCTTGCCCAGGCCGATGACAGCGAAGGCCAGACGGGGGGTCGCGTGGTCGGTCGCCTCCCGGATCACACGCTCTGCGATGTCCGAGATCGCGTCTCCGGTCTCGCGGGGCAACAGCTCCCGGCTCGCGTAGCGACCGACCACGCGGACGAGGTCCGCACCCGCGTCGTCGGCGCGGATCGCGCCGTCGGACAGGACGCTGATCCACTCGGGATCGGAGACGATCAGGTCGGTCGCGAACCGGCTGGCGGCGACCACGTGGGCCCGCCTGCGGGCCGCCGCGGGATCGGTCGCCAGGGCGTCCGCGGGGCCGTGGGCACCGCCCACCGCGTCGGCGACCCTCTCGAGCCTGACGATGGCTGCATCGGGGTTGGCGGCCAGGGCGAGGGCGGGGGCCATGACCGGGAAGAGGTGGGCCAAGACCTTGCCCATGCGCGTCGCCGGGTCCACGAGCCGCGCCAGGACCTCGTAGGACTTCGAGGGCTGGACGAATCCCAGACCTTCGAGCAGCTCTTCGGTGGCGGCGCGCTCGGTGCCGGGCCGCGGGGCGGCGGGTCCTGCGAAAGCCTCCAGGAGCGGCCTGTAGAACAGGCGCTCGTGGATCCCGCGGACCAGGCCGGTGGTCCGGTCGTACTCGGCCTGCAGCTCTCCCGCATCCTTCATGCCGAGCGACCGGGCGAGCGTCGCGCGCGCACGCGCTCCCGCCGGCAGTTCGTGCGTCTGAAGGTCCCTGACCATCTGGAGGCGGTGCTCCAGCCGTCGCAGGAACACGTAGGCGCCGGCGAGCGCGTCGGCGTCCACGCGCGCGATGTAGCCCTCGTCCGCCAGCGCGCGCAAGGCGTGCAGGGTGTTGGGGCTCCTCAGGGCGGGGTCGCGGCGGCCGTGCACGATCTGCAGCAGCTGGACGGCGAACTCGACGTCACGCAGGCCGCCGCGACCCCGCTTCACCTCGATCAGGTCCTTACCGCGCCGCCGCATGTACTCCTCCAGGCGGACCTTCGTACGCCGGACCTCGTCGATGGCAGCGGGTTCGAGGTGCGCGGGGTAGACGAGCGGGGTGACGCCGTCGATGAAGGCTTGGCCGAGATCCAGGTCGCCCGCTGCGGCGCGGGCCTTGATCATCGCCTGACGCTCCCAAGTGGCCGACTCGCGCTCGTAGTAGGCGAGGGTGGCCTCGAGCGAGCGGCTGAGGGCTCCGGCGCGGCCGCCGGGGCGCAGGGCGGGGTCCACCCTCAGCGCGATGCCGTCCTCGGTGGGCTCGGCCAGCAGCCGCATCAGCGCCCCGGCGGCCGCCTCCGCTCGGTCCTGCGCGTCCGCGCCGGACGCTTGGTGAACGAAGAGCAGGTCTACGTCGCTCGCGTAGTTCAGCTCCCGGCCGCCCAGCTTGCCCAGGGCGATCACCGCGAGCCCGGGGGCGGCGTGCCCCGCCGCTGCCTCCAGGCACGCGTCCGCGACGTCGCTGATCTCTCCCACGACCTCTTCCAGGGGAGCCCCCGCGAGGTCGCGGGCCGCGACCCTCATCAGGGCCCTCCTGCGGAAGCGCCTCAGTCCCGCCTCCGGGCCCAGACGGGCGACGTCCCCGGTCAGCTCCTCGTCCAGGGCCGATCGCTCGCGCACGGATACGTCGGCGAGCGCCCCGGCCTCTTCCGGGTGACGCGCCAGCAGGTCGGCCGCAGCGGTGGAGAACCCCAGCAATCGCGCGGCGGTCGGAATAACGGCTTCGACGGAAAGCGCCGCGTTGTCGAGTCGCTCCAGCGACGTCCGGGCCAGATCGGGGTCCGGCGCGAGGGCCAGGACCTCCTCGATACTCACCGCCGTTTGCCCCTGACGGCGCGCAACGCCTTCGCCAGCAGGCGGCCGAACCACGTGCGCGCGAGCTTGCGCCTCAGGCGCGAGCGGAGGGGTCCCAGCAGGCGGAGCCTGTCCAGCTCGTCCTGCCTGCGGACCGCCAGCTCCTCGTAGAAGTCCGCTCGGTTGATGTGCCAGTTGTACAGACGGTCGGCCTTGTGCAGCTTCTGCCATAGACGCGTGAATCGGATGTCCTTCTCGTTGATCTCGCGCGTCAGGCCCTCGATCAGATCGAGCAGCGCTCGCTCGCGTTCGGCGAAGGCAGCGTGCTGGGCCACCAGCCTGGCTGCGAGGGCGCGTGTGTAGCCGTCGGCCGCCTCAGGAACATCGGCGTTCGGAGGACCGCCGGCCGCGATCGCCGCGATGCGCTCGAAGACGTCGTCCCCGCGCGCCGCGACCGCCTCGGGCGCCTCCGCCCGCGCGCCGATGACCGGCCTACCGAACGAAAGCGCGACGGCTCGCACCGCCGCGGTGGACCTGCCGGAGACCCCGCCTGACCAGGCGATGGCCGCAACGCGATCCTCCAGGTCGCCGGGCAAGGACTCCAGCTCCACCGGCTCCATGCCGTTCGCATCCTTCGGGTCCGTGGCGATCGCCGCCTCGCCTTCCGGGTATGAGCCAAGGCTGCGGAGCCTGGCGATCCTCGCCTCGAGGGGCTCGTCGTCGAAGACCCGGCGCGCGAGACCGCAGGCCGCCACCACGTCGGCTTCCGAAAGCCGAACGGTGGGCACGAGGGCCTCTCGCCTGCCCAGACCGGCCTCGAAGGCCCCGAGCCCGGCCGGGAGGAGCACCAGGACCTGCATGCATGCGGCGAGTTCGTCGAGCCTGTCTTCGCTCCACTCGCCCAGCGGCTCGATGCCGAAAGGAAGGTCCGCCGCACGCGAGGGAGCCCAGATCCGGAGCTCCAGATCGGGCACGCGGCGTCCCAGCTCGGCTGCAGCCACCCGCGGGAAAAGACGGTGCCCCAGATCCCCGTCCGCAAAGGGCCCCCACAGGCCGATCACCGCCATACGAAGCGGAAGCGTACGGGAGAGTTAACGCCCCTGTAACCCCGCGCCTGATCAGGTGGCTACCCTCGGAAACATGATCACAGCCGAAGCGGAGTACGTGCTGCACGCCATCGAGGAGCGGGGCATCCGCCTGGTTCGCCTCTGGTTCACCGATGTCCTGGGGTTCCTCAAAGCCTTCACGATCACATCGCAGGAGTTGGAGGGGGCGTTCGCCGAAGGGATGGGGTTCGACGGCTCCTCCATCGAGGGGTTCAGCCGGATCCAGGAGTCCGACATGGTCGCGTACCCGGACCCCGCCACCTTCCAGGTGATCCCGTGGAAGACCGAGCAGCCGGTGGCTCGCATGTTCTGCGACGTCTACCAGCCCGACGGTACGCCGTTCGACGGCGACCCACGCGGGGTGCTCAAGCGCCAGCTACAGCGGGCGGCAGACCTCGGATACACCTTCTACGTGGGACCCGAGCTGGAGTACTTCTACTTCCGCTCGATCGACGACCCGTCCTTCCTGGATCAGGGCGGGTACTTCGACGAGACGCCGCTCGACGTGGCCACGGACTACCGCAAGCGCACCGTGCAGTACCTGGAGTCGATGGGCATCCCCGTCGAGTACGTCCACCACGAGGTGGCGCCTTCGCAGCATGAGATCGACCTGCGGTACGCCGACGCCCTGACGATGGCAGACAACGTCATGACCTACCGGCTGACGGTGAAGGAGGTCGCTCATGAGTTCGGCATCTACGCGACCTTCATGCCCAAGCCCGTCATGGGGGTCAACGGGAGCGGCATGCATACGCACCAGTCGCTG
Source organism: uncultured Actinomycetes bacterium (assembly GCA_964535065.1). Taxonomy (GTDB): domain Bacteria; phylum Actinomycetota; class UBA4738; order UBA4738; family HRBIN12; genus AC-51. Next base: position 4,908 of record CAZHRY010000065.1, on the reverse strand, counting down.
TTCGAAGGCGACCGCAACGCTTTCTTCGACGCCTCGGACGAATACCACTTGTCCAAGACGGCGAAGCACTACATCGCGGGGATCCTCAGGCACGCTCCCGAGATCACGCTGGTCAACAACCAGTGGGTCAACTCGTACAAACGGCTGGTCCCCGGATACGAGGCGCCGGTCTACGTCTGCTGGGCGCGGCGCAACCGCAGCGCGCTGGTCCGCGTGCCCCAGTACAAGCCGGGCAAGGAAGAGGCAACGCGGATCGAGTTCCGCTCGCCGGACCCCGCCTGCAACCCGTACCTGGCGTTCAGCACGATGCTTGCCGCCGGCTTGGCCGGCATAGATGGAGAGTACGAGCTGCCGCCCGAGGCTTCGAACAACATCTACGAGATGACGGAGGGGGAACGCGAGGCTGCGGGGATCGCATCGCTCCCCCAGGATCTGCACGATGCCATCACGCTGGCCGAAGACTCGAAGGTCCTGAGGGCCGCCCTGGGAGACCACGTCCACGAGTTCCTGATCCGGAACAAGCGCGAGGAGTGGAACGCGTACAAGGCGGTCGTGACGCCGTACGAGCTGGAGCGCTACCTGCCGATCCTGTAGCAGCTACCCCACGACGATCCTGCCGCACTGCCCGGTGCAGACCTTAGTCGTCGAGTTGTAGCTGGAGTGATAGCTGCACCGGTAGCGGTACGTGCCCGACCTGTTGAACGTGTAGCTGGTGGGGCTTCCCGGGGAGAACACCGAGTCCTTCGACCAGTTCCTGCTGATCGAAACGATGTTGTGAACGCCCGACATCGACTTCCAGGTGACCCTAGTGCCCGCTGCGACGTTCGCCGTCTTCGGCACGAACCTGTAGTCGTAGGGGGCGGACGAGTCGTAGACGGATTTCACGACGAAGGCGGCCTGGACCGGCTGGGCAGCTCCTAGGAGCACAGCCAGGGATAGCGCGACCGCCAGGACCCGCTTCAACCGACGATTACCTTCCCGCACATGCCCGTGCACTTGTTCGTGGTGGCGTTGTAGATCGAGTGGAAGATGCAGCGGTAGCGGTAGGTCCCCGCGTCCTTGAAGGTGAACGACGTGGGGCTGCCGGGACGGAACTCGCTGTCCTTGCGCCAGTTGCGCGAGATCGCCGAGACCGTGTGCCTTCCCGTCTGGGCCTTCCATGTGACCTTGGTACCGGGGTTGACCTCGAGTCGTGCGGGCTTGAAGGCGAAACCCGTCGGACTGGTGGAGCTGGCGACCCCCTTGACCACGACCGCGGCTTGCGTGAGCTGGGCGCCGGAGACGAAGACCGCCCAGGTCAGCGCCGTGGCGAAGGCTGCTCTGGCTGTGCGTCCCATGACAGAAAGGGTATCGGCATCCCGGGATGCGAGAGCCAACCCCTCCGCGGCGTCCGGTTCGGCGCCCAGGCTACGTACGGAACGTCCATTTGCTCCCGTGAGGGGGACTCGGCTACGGTGCTCCGATGGAACCGGACGAAGAGCAGATAACTCCGATCCTGGACGAGGCGCGCCGCCGCCGGGCGACGCTGCACGACGCCATCGTCCATCTGGAGGAGGCCATCTCGTCGCCGGCGGCGGCGCGCATCCCCGACTGGACCGCCGAGGTGTCCAAGGAGATGCAGCATGTCCGAGAAGCGTTCGAGCAGCACGTCCTGGTGACCGAGAAGCCCTCGGGTCTCTACGAGGAGATCCTGGAGCGGGCCCCGCGGCTCGCCGGCGGCGTCGGCAAGCTCAAGGACGAGCACCCCGACATCGCGCAGGCGATCGAGACCATGATCGCCAGGCTGGAGCAGACACCGATAGGCGAAGTCGCGTGGCCCCTGGACGACGCGCGCGACGACCTCCAACGCTTGATCGGCCAGATCGTCAAGCACCGCCAGCGCGGGGCAGACCTGGTCTGGGAGGCCTACAACGTCGATATCGGCGGCCTGGAGTAGGTCTTCGGGCCTTCAGGCCGTCGGCAGCCGGGCGCGTAGGCTTTCCCCATGCGAGTGGCCCTCGGGCAGCTGAACCCCACTGTCGGCGACATCGACGGCAACGTCTCGAAGATGGCCGAGTGGTCTGAGCGAGCGGCCGGCGCCGGCGCCGACCTGGTCGTCTTCCCGGAGCTGGCCGTCACGGGGTATCCGCCCGAGGACCTCGTGCTCCGTTCGGGGTTCGTGGACGACAACCTGGAGGGGCTGCGAGCGCTCGCCGCTTCGACCCGATCCGGCTGCGACGTGGTGGCCGGGTTCGTGGATCGCACGGAGCGCGGCCTGCACAACGCGGCGGCGCTCCTTCGCGGCGGCGAGATCGTGGCGCGCTACGCCAAGTGCAAGCTCCCCAACTACGGGGTGTTCGACGAGAAGCGCTATTTCCAGCCGGGAGCCGGGGGCGTTCGCGTGGACGTCGGCGGCACGTCCGTGGGCCTGTCGGTCTGCGAGGACGCGTGGCTGGCCGGTCCGCCGTTCGACTCGTACTCCGGTGTTCGCCTGATCGCGAACATCAACGGCTCTCCGTACCACCGGGGCAAGGTTCACGAGCGAGAGGACGTACTGCGCGACCGCGTGGCCGAGTCCGGCGCGTGGATGGTCTACGTGAACACGGTGGGGGGACAGGACGAGCTCGTGTTCGACGGTGGCTCGCTGGTCATGGCTCCCGACGGTTCGGTGGCCGCTCGGGCCGCGCTCTTCGAAGAGGACCTGCTGGTCGTAAAGATCGAAGATGGGCGCGCCGGCGCCGACGAGCGGCCCGCATGGCCGGAAGGGCCCGAGGAGGTCTATCGAGCCATAGTCGTCGGCCTGAGGGACTACGTTCGCAAGAACGGGTTCCGCGACGTGGTCCTCGGCCTGTCGGGCGGCATCGACTCGGCCCTGGTGGCCGCCCTTGCGGCCGATGCCCTGGGTCCGGAGGCGGTCCGCGCCCTGGCCATGCCGTCCCCTTTCTCCAGCCCCGAGTCGTTGGAAGACGCCGAAGAGGTGGCCCGCAGGCTGCGGATCCGGCTGGACGCCGTGCCTATCACCGAGACCTTCGAGGCGATCAAGCAGGCGCTGGCGCCGCTCTTCGAGGGCCGCCCCGAGGACGTGACCGAGGAGAACCTCCAGGCGCGGATCCGCGGCAACATGCTGATGGCCGTGTCGAACAAGTTCGGCTCGCTCGTTCTGGCCACCGGGAACAAGAGCGAATACGCGGTCGGCTACGCGACCCTCTACGGGGACATGGCCGGAGGGTTCGCGCCCATCAAGGACGTGCCCAAGATGCTGGTCTACGAGCTATGCGAGTGGAGGAACGGGCAGGGCGGATCGCCGATCCCGGAACGGGTGATGACGAAGCCTCCTTCGGCGGAGCTGCGGCCGGACCAGAGAGACACCGATTCACTGCCGCCCTACGAGGTTCTGGACCCGATCATCGAAGCGTACGTCGAGGACGACCTGAGTGTGGATGAGATCGTCTCGCGAGGGATAGGCGATACGCATACCGTGCAGCGAGTGGCCGGCATGATCGATCGGGCGGAGTACAAGAGGAGGCAGGCCGCGCCGGGGGTGAAGATCACGCCCAAGGCTTTCGGGAGGGACCGGCGCCTGCCGATCACCAACGCGTATGGCGGGGGGCGGGGCTGATACCGGCCCCGCCCCCCGCCACGTCAGACCCCTCGGAGGCTGGTAGCCCCCGCCGGGTCAGATGAGCGCCCAGGTTGCAGAGACGCTCACGTTGGTCTCGATGGTGGGTGGCTCGACCGGCACCGCCATGTCGGCGGCCGCGTACGCCATGCGCTCGGCGTAGTAGGGGCCGGGCACTCCCCCGCCGTTGTTCTCGATGATCGTGACGACCTGGCCGACCGTTGCGTCGGCGGCCGCCGCCATCGTTTCGGCCTTCGCCTTGGCGTCGGTCACGGCCTCGGCAAGCGCGGCGTCAAGCCCCTCGTTCTCATCCGAGACCCGGAAGCTGATGCCCCCGGCCACGTTCGCTCCAGCCTCAACCGCGGTGTCCAGCACCCGCCCGACCATGCCCAGGTCCCGGATGATGACCTCGATCTGGTTGGAGGCGTCGTAGCCGGTGATGATCTCTCCTCGGTCGTCGTAGCGAGGCCACAGCTCGATCATGCTCGTTGCCAGGTCCTCGTCACCCAATCCGAGGGCCCGCAGGGCATCCAGGACGCCCTTCATCTTCGCGGAGTTGAGGTCCATCGCGGCCTGAGCCTTGTCCGCCTGGGTACGGACCCCGAACGAGACCACCGCCTCGTCCGGGTCCACGGTGATCTTGGCGTTGCCCGTCACGGTGATGGTCCTCTCCGTGGGGCCTTCGTCCGCCTCCTGGGCCGTGGAGGGCACCTGAAGGGCGATCACGGCGCCCACCAGGAACCCCGCGACCACCAAGCCGGATCGCTTCATGGCGTCCTCCTTCGGGGATGTTCGGCCCTTGGACGCCACTTCGGAGGCCCCGGTTCCCGTAGCATCGAGATAAGGGCCGGTACTTCAGTCTGGACGCCGATGAGGCATTTCCGGTTGAGGTGGCCGCCTAACACCGCTGAGGGTCGGATGACCGATTCCTATGAGCGCCCGGACCATTCCGACACCAGCAGAGTTGCGTCCGGAGACCTCTTACGGCAGAGTCCTGAATCTCCATTCAAACTTCCCTGAGCTCCAAGATGGAGGTGCTATCGCCTTGCAGGCCATGGCTTTGCCGAGAGTGGGCGAGCTGCCCGATACGCTCGGTTTCATCCGGGAGTGGCGCACTTGGGCGGAGCAAGACCTCGCGGGCTCCTCGGTCGACGACTATGCGAACTGGATCTGGCGCTTCTTCTCATCGACCCTCCCGGGGCCCGGCGGCGAACCGATCCCCGTCCCCGATTTCCACGAGGTGACGCTCGCGCATCTCACGGCCTGGGGGCAGCGTCTGTCCAAGCACGCGCCCGCCAAGCACCAGTGGC
>CAZHRY010000064.1:0-14301 GCA_964535065.1 uncultured Actinomycetes bacterium | reverse complement strand
CGGTCTTGAAAACCGTTGATGGGGCGACTCATCCGTGGGTTCGAATCCCACTCCTCCCGCCCTGGATGATGCGATTGGTGCATCGGTACGATGCGGTAAAATCATCAAGCTGATGCGTCTCATGTATCATGGTTCGCATGGAAGCGGGACAGTTCGTGCGGGAGGCGCGGCGCCGCGCCGGCTTGTCCCAGAGGACGCTTGCAGCTCGCGTGGGCGTATCCCAGTCCCTTGTCGCCCGGATCGAATCGGGGCATGTTGACCCGTCATTCGGTCGGTGCCTGCAACTCGTTCGCGCCTGTGGGTTCGATCTAGACATCCGTGTCACACCCCTCGACGAAGATGCGTGGACGCTCGTGGAGCGAGGGGCCGCGGCCACCCCCGACGAGCGGCTCGACCGGATGCTCGCCGGCATCGACCTCCTCCGCGCCGGCCAGGAGGCGAAGCGCGATGACTGAGTTCCAACCGCATCAGATTCTGGCGGCGCTCGATCGCCACGGTGTGCGCTATGTGCTCATCGGAGGTCTAGCCGCCGTACTTCACGGGTCGGCGCATGTGACCACCGATGTCGATGTCGTTCCCGAGGAGGCGGTCCGCAATCTCGAGCGGCTTTCCGCCGCGCTCAAGGAGCTGGACGGGCGGATACGGGTGGCCGGCGAGCCCGATGGTGTGCCCTTCGATCATTCAGCCGAGTCGCTTGCGCGCGTCCGTGTCTGGAACCTCCAGACGTCCAAGGGCGATCTGGACATCACATTCCAGCCCAGTGGCACGCAAGGGTATGAAGACCTCCGGCGCGACGCGGTCCAGATGCGCATCCGGGGCATAGACGTCCCGGTCGCATCTCTTGCGGATGTCATCCGCTCGAAGGAGGCGGCCGGACGAGAGCGCGATCGAGCAATCCTGCCGGCTCTGCGCGAGCTCTTGGCGCGCGAGGCGAGGGATGGCTGACGCGGGATCGGTCGACCCACCCACAAGGCGTCGCCGCCGGCGACGAGGACGCCCTCGAAGCGAGCGAGCCAGAGATCGTGGAAGCCTGCGCGAGGCATCTCGCAGCGTTGCTGCCACTTCCCGAGGCCCCCGAGCGCGCCGTGGTGGTGAGGTGGCCTCGCTCCATGCTGCAGTACGAGAACTACGAGATCTACTGGGGGCAGCTGCTGCCTGTCACCGCGCCCTCGCATGGCACCACGATCACGGGTTTCCAGGCGCGGTGGGCTGCTTGGTCTACCGTCGTTGTGTCCCCCTGTTGGGGGACATCTGCCGTGTCGACTACAGACGATGGTGACCGCGCCGATTAGGGGGATGACCGACAGGAGGTCTTCCCCCGGTGCGAGAGTCGAGAGAGTCGAAGGAACGGCCCGATCTGGAACGCGTCCGTCGTGACGCGCGGATAACCGGTCTCCGCGACTTCGAAACGCCGTCCCTCGAGGCGGTGGAGCGGCGCCGGGTGGTGATGTGGGTCCGAACGGCCGGGATCCTGATCGTGGTCGCCATCGGAGTGGCGTTCCTGTCCTCCTGGCCCGAGGATCGTGCCGTCGTCCTGGAAGCGTCCGACCTGTGGGTTTCGATCCTCGTTGCCGCGGCTGTGGCTTTCGCATCGGCGGCGGTCAAGGAGCTGTACCTGGGGCGGCTGATGCGCGGCCTCACGAACGAACGGGTACTCACTGCGGCGCTCACGAACCGGTTGCATCAGGTGGAGCTGCTCCTGGACGCCAGCAACGAGATGAACTCGGTCCTTGAGCTGCCCGTGCTCGTGGAGACGATCCTGCGGAGCGCGACCGAGCTGCTGGACGCGGGCGGGGGGTCGGTCCTCCTCCTTGAAGACGGCGAGCTCGTGGCAGCGTGCGTCCGCGGGCGCGAGGAGGCCGGCGGGACACGCCTGAAGGTGGGGGAAGGGGTGGCGGGTCACGTCGCCCTCCGGCGTGAGCCGATCCTGATCCAGGGGCACGTCGATCCGTGCGAGTTCCCGGGTCTCGCCGACCGGGCGCCATACGTGGAGAGCGCGATGTCGGTTCCCTTGCTCCACCGCGATGCCCTTCACGGCGTCCTGAACATCAACGCCGCGCTCGGGCGCGCCTTCAACCAGCACGACCTGAGGGCTTTGGCGGTGTTCGCGGAGCAGGCTGCGGGAGCGATCGCCAACGCGCGCCTGTATGAGGCCGAACGGGAGCAGGTGGCTCAGCTGCTCCACCTGCGCAACAGAGGGGCCGGCTGATGGCGATCGGGCTTCCCCGCGTTCTGATCGTCGAGGACGACCCCGACCTGCTGGTGGTCCTGCGGGTCAACCTCACCGCGGCAGGTCTCGACCCGATCCTCGCCGGGGACGGCCGCACAGCGATCAGCCGGATCGAGGTCGAGAAGCCCGACGCGGTGCTGCTTGATGTCATGCTGCCCGGGATCGACGGCTGGCAGGTTCTGGAACAGCTGCACGAGATGGGTGACCCGGTCCCCGTGGTCGTGTGCTCGGCCAAGAAGAACCCGGAGGACATGGCGCGCGCCGAGTCGCTCGGTGCTGTGGCGTACGTGGTGAAGCCGTTCGACATAGACCGGCTGGTGGACGCGGTCGCGGAGGCCGCCACAACGAGACATCGCGAGCGCACGCGCGAGCTCTCTCCGGAGCTGGGCATCGAGCCGATCGACCCCTAGGGTCGCTTCCGAGCGCCGTCCGTATCCTGGTCGGTCGTGACCTCGTTCCGTCTGCTGCGCGCGCTGCGCTGCGAGCCCGTCGATCGAACGCCAGTCTGGTTCATGCGCCAGGCCGGCCGCTACCTGCCCGAGTACCGCGAGGTCCGTGGCGAACGGGACATCCTGGAGTCCGTCAGGTCCCCCGAAGAAGTGGTGGAGATCACGCTCCAGCCTCTTCGAAGGATGCCGCTCGACGCCGCGATCCTGTTCAGCGACATCGTCGTGCCGCTCGCGGCGGTCGGCATCGGCGTACGGGTAGAACCCGGCCGGGGGCCGGTGTTGGATGAACCGGTGCGGGGCGCCGACGACCTGCGCAGGCTCCGCCCCCTGGAGCCCGAAGAGGACGAGCCGTACGTCCTGGAGGCGGTCCGGCTCCTGGCGAAGGAGCTGGACGTGCCGTTGATCGGGTTCGCCGGGGCACCGTTCACACTGGCGAGCTACCTGGTCGAGGGAGGCGCATCGCGCGACCACGCGCTGACGAAGTCCCTCATGTGGGGTGATCCCGCCTCCTGGGACTCCCTGATGTCCGCCTTGGTCGACATCGTCGTTTCACATCTACGAGCGCAGGCCGAGGCGGGAACCCAGGTGTTGCAGGTCTTCGACTCCTGGGTCGGCGCCCTGGCGGTTACGGACTATCGAGTGTCCGTGCTTCCTCACATGCAGCGCCTGTTCGCCGGAGTCGCAGACCTGGGCGTGCCGACGATCCACTTCGGGGTTGGCACCTGCGAGTTGCTCGCCTCGATGGTGGAGGCGGGTTCGACGGCGATCGGCGTGGACCATCGGATCGGGATCGACCAGGCCTGGGATCGCGTGGGGCACGAGGTGCCGGTCCAAGGGAACCTTGATCCCGCGTCTTTGCTCGCTCCGTGGGAAGTGGTGGAGTCGAAGGCGCTCGACGTGCTGGCTCGAGCGAACGGCCGGCCGGGGCACGTGTTCAACCTTGGGCACGGCCTGCTTCCCGGGACGCCGGTCGACAACGTCGTTCGGGTCGTGGAACTGGTACACGAACGAACCGGGAGGGACCGATGAGCGGAGCCCCAAAGGGCATCCTGGTGATGGCGTACGGCACCGCGGCCGGTCCGGACGACATCGAGAGGTACTACACCGACATCAGGGGTGGGAGGTCGCCGTCGCCGGAGCATCTGGCAGAGCTGCGCGAGCGGTACGAGGCGATCGGCAACGTCTTCCCGCTGGGCGAAGTGACCGTGGCCCAGGCCGAGGGGCTCGCGGAGCGGCTCGGGCCGGGGTTCCGTGCCTACGTGGGCATGAAGCACTCAGAGCCGTTCGTATCGAACGCGGTGGCTCGCATGTGCGAGGACGGCATCGACGAGGCCGTCGGGATCGTCATGGCTCCTCACTGGTCGGGCATGTCCGTCGAGACCTACGTGCAGCGGGTCCAAGAAGCGGCGGGCGGGGATGGGCCCAGGTTCTCGTTCGTGCGGAGCTATCACGACCACCCGGCTTTCATCGGGTTCCTTGCGAACCGCGTCGCCGAGGCGCTCGAGGAGCTGTCGCCGGACGAGCGCCGCGGGGCGGAGGTGGTCTTCACGGCGCACTCGCTCCCGGTTCGCGTAAGCGAGGACGGCTCCCGGTGGTGCAGGACGTGCGACTGCGAAGGATCGTGCCGATACCGCGACGGTCTTCAGGCGAGCGCCGACCTGGTTGCCGGCCGACTGGACCTGGGTTCGTGGTCCATCTCGTGGCAGTCGGCCGGCCGGACCGCGGATCCCTGGTGGGGGCCGCCCCTGGAGGACACGATCAGGTCGCTCGCCTCCGCGGGCCGGCCGGCCGTGGTCGTGTGCAGCGCAGGCTTCGTCGCCGATCACCTTGAGACGCTCTACGACCTGGATATCGAGGCGGCCGGCGTCGCCGCTGAGGCGGGCATCTCATTCGTCCGCACCCGGATGCCCAACGCCGATCCGGAGTTCCTCGACGTGCTCGCGGCCGTAGTGCGCGACCACCTGGCGGAGGTTCCTGCCTGACGTGGGGCGTGTGGTCGTCGTCGGCGGGGGCGTATCGGGTCTGGCGACGGCATACTACTTGATGCGGCGAACACCGGCCCTCGACGTCGTCGTCCTCGAGGCTTCGGGCCGGCCGGGAGGCAAGCTCACGAACGTCAGCGTCGGCGGGTTGAGCCTCCCGGCCGGCCCCGACTCGTTCCTCGCGCGCAAGCCCTGGGCGGCGGAGCTGTGCCGTGAGCTGGGCGTCCAGCTTCAGGCGCCTGGGCGGGGCGGTGCCTGGCTCTGGACGAGTCGAGGTTTGGTCCCCTACCCGGCCGGGACGGCTTTCGGGATACCGGGAGACGTGGGAGACGTCTTCCGCTGGCCCGGCCTCTCGGGTAGAGGTCGCCGCCGGGCTCTCCTGGATCTCTTCAAGGGCAAGTGGCGCGGTGACGGAGACCAAACGCTCGGCTCGCTGCTCCGCCGCAGGCTGGGTAACGAGGCGACCGACCTGGCCGTCGGCCCGTTGCTCGCCGGACTGCACGCCGGCGACGTGGATCGTCTTTCCGTGCGCGCCACGTTCCCCGAGCTGGAGCGATGGGAGGAGTCCCAGGGCAGCCTGATCCGCGGAGCACAGGCAGCGATGCGCGACGCCCGCGGGGAGATGGGACCGATGTTCCTCAGGCCTCCCGGGGGAGTCGGCGAGCTGCCCGATGCCCTGGCCGCCAGGCTCGGCGATGCCGTGAGGACGGGCGCATCCGCCGAAGCTCTCGAACGCGAGGGGTCGCGATGGGTCGTGCGCTCGGGCTCGGAGCGGTTCGAAGCCGACTCGGTCGTCCTGGCCGTTGCGGCGCCCGTCGCGGCCGGCCTACTGGAAAGCGAGACCGACCCGAGCGAACTCGGAGCCATCCCACACGTATCCACCTCGGCCGTTCTTTCCGTCTACCCCGAATGCACCGCGGACGCGTTCCCCGAAGGGAGCGGCTTCGTGGTGCCGCGGGGCGCAGCTCCGATGACCGCTTGTACCTGGCTCCACCAGAAGTGGCCGCAGGCCGAATTCGGGTCGCGCGCCGTGCTGCGCTGCTTCGTCGGCGCCGCGGGCGACGAAGACGTGCTCGAGGCCGGCGACGAGCAGATCATCGAAGCCTGTTCGAGGCACCTGGCGGCGCTCCTTCCGCTGCCGCAGGAGCCGGAGTTCGCGTCGGTGGTCAGGTGGCCGCGTTCGATGCCCCAGTACGAGCTGGACCACCTCGAACGCGTCGAGCGGATCCGAGCCGCCTTGCCACCGGGTATCTTCGTCACGGGCCAGTCGTACGACGGCGTGGGCATCTCCGACTGCGTGCGTTCAGCCCGTGAAGTCGCAGACCAGATCGGGGGGACCGAGCGATGACCGAGACCGTGTATGCGCTCTACCCGGTGTTCGCTGCGTCGCCGGCGCTTCGCGAAGAGCTGGCGCCGGACCGGGATGGCGCGGCCAAGGAGATCCGGGCTCTCTTCGGCTCGTGGGAGGGCACCGTCGAGGTCCGCGGCGTCTACTCGTGCGCCGGCTTCCGCGCCGACGCCGACCTGATGCTGTGGCTCGTGGGTTCTACGGCCGACGACCTGCAACGAGCCTTGCTGGACTTCCGGCGCACCAAGACCGGCTCGATGATGGAGCTGACGTGGACCTTCATGGGTGTGGTCAAGCCGGCGGAGTTCTCGCCCGACCACCAGCCGGCGTTCGTCAAGGGCGACCCGCCTCAGCGCTACCTGTGCGTCTACCCGTTCGTGCGAACGCCGGAGTGGTACCTGCTGCCGCGCGAAGAGCGTGGGGAGCACCTGCGTGAGCACGGGGTGATCGGTCGCGAGTTCCCCGAGGTTCTGGCCAACACCACGAGCGCCTTCGGCCTCGGGGACTGGGAGTGGATCCTCGCTTTCGAGGCCGAGAGGCTCGACTCGATCGTGGACTGCATCCGGCGGCTGCGTGACGCGAAGGCTCGCCTCTACACCAAGGAGGAGATCCCCTTCGTAACGGGGATCCGCAAGAGCGTCGAGGAGGCGGTTGCCGACCTGACGTGACCGGGGGTTCGCAGAACGTGGCCTTCCGGCGGTTGACCGGCGACGCCGTGCCTGGCTAGCGTCCGGCGGGTGCGCCGGGTTCTGGGGATCGCTGCCGCTCTCGTGCTGGCATGGGTCTCGCTCTCGTTGGCGGGCGGGCGAGGCGGGCTTCCGCAGCCGGCGCGTGCCGCCGACGGCCCGGTGCGCATCGCCGCCGTAGGCGACATCGCGTGCAAGGACCCACCGAAGAAGAACCGCAGCGTGTGCCAGTACGACGACGTTGCCGCGACCATCGCCGCGCGCGACTACGACAAGGTTCTGATCCTCGGGGACGTTCAGTACGAGTATGGCCGTTACAAGGACTTCGTCGAGAACTACGACGCGTACTGGGGCAGGCTGCTGCGCATCACGGCGCCGTCCCCAGGCAACCACGACTACGGGGTCGAGGGCGCCGCGGGCTACTTCAGGTACTTCGGCGACCTGGCTCCCGCGCAGTGGTACTCGTTCGACCTGGGCGCGTGGCACATCGTCTCGCTCGACTCGACGATCTGCGGGCCGGGGGGTGTGAACTGCATGCCTGGCTCCCCCCAGTACGAATGGCTGCAGGCCGACCTGTCGTCCAGTTCCTCGTTCTGCACCCTTGCCTATTGGCACCACCCTCGATGGGACTGGCTGCACTACGACAACGCCGACTGGACGCAAGACTGGGAGCTGCGTCGCTCCGAGCCTCTATACGGGCTGTTGTACGAGCACGGGGTGGACGTCCTGCTGGCCGGGCACAACCACAACTACTCGCGATGGATGCCCGCCGACACCGAGGGGCGCTTCGACCCCGCGCGCGGCGTGACGCAGTACATCGTAGGGACCGGCGGCCGGAACCTGAACGGGTTCGGCAACTTCCACAACCGCCCCGAGATCTTCGTCCGGGGGCAGGCCGACGCCTTCGGGTTCCTGCAGATGAAGCTGCGGGCGTCGGGCTGGAACTACGAGTGGGTTTCCGCGCGAGGCCAGCCGAATTACATCGACGCCGGCAGCGGCGAATGCCACTAGCCCAGCTCCGAGAGCAATGGTGTCAGGTCTCCGATCGGCCGGTGGCCGTTCGTGCCTGCGGAGCCAGGCTCGGGCGGGTCATCCCACCTGAAGATGAGGCGGGTGTCGATCCCGAGGGCCTTGGCTCCGTCGCAGTACTCGGCCTGGTCGTCCACGAAGATCGCTTCGGACGGCCTCACCTGCAGCGCTTCGAGTGCGGCCAGGTAGATGTCCGGCTGGGGTTTCCTCGCCCCCACCTCGAACGAAAGGATCACCGCATCGAACTCCTCCTCGAGGCCCAGGCGGTGGATCGTCGGCCGGGTGTTGTGGGAGCAGTTGCTGACGAGAGCGGTCCTGATGCCGGCCGCCCGGAGCTGCCGAACCGTCGGGAGCGAGTCCGGGAACAGGCGGATGCCCCCCACGAAGAACTCCCGCTCGGCGTCGACGAGTTCGCGCACCAACCGAGGAGTGGGCTCGATCCCGGCAGCTTCGAGGATCACGGTCATGTCGGCTTCCTCGTCCGGATGGACGCCGATGCTCCTGGCGGGGCGGGTGCTGGTGAAGGCACGCCCGATGGCATCGGGGGTCACGCCCACGTGGGAGGCGATCGTGTCGCGCCATATCGCCCAGTCGCTTGAGACGAGGGTCTCGTAGAGGTCGATCAGAACGGCTGCAGGCGGCATGCCATCCAGGATAGACCGCAACTCCGCGACGGATCGCCGCTCGACGCGAAGCTGCCGCCGGAGGCCTAGCCGAACAGCTCGGCCAGGTAGGAGTCCACGCTCGCGGTTCCTCGGACCGCTCCTGCTTCGTCGCGCACGTCTACGACGTCGGGCTCCTGCAGATCGAGGGTCTCCATGACGTCTAGCGGCTCCAAGAACCGTGAGACGAGAGCGTACCCGTGCCTGTCGTCTCGCCCAAGATGGTGCCGGTAGTAGCGCTGCGGGTAGGTGATCACGAGCGCGTCGCGCGCGCGAGTGAGAGCCACGTAGAGCAGGCGCCGTTCCTCCTCGATCTCATCGGGGTCTCCGGTGGACATATCCGAGGGGATGTGGCCGTCGGACGCGTGGATCACGTGCACGACGTCCCACTCGAGTCCCTTCGCCGAGTGGATCGTGGAGAGCGTCAGCCAGTCCTCATCGAGCAGAGGAGGGCCGGCCAGGTCCGATGTGGAAGACGGAGGGTCGAGGGTGAGCTCGGCGAGGAACCTATCGCGGCTGTCGTAGCCCCTGGCCAGGATCGCGAGCTGGTCGAGGTCGGCCAGGCGGGCTTGCGGGGACTCGTACTTCCGGGCGATGACGGACTCCAGGTAGGAGCGGATCTCGTCGAGCTGTGATGCGAGAGGAAGGGTGCGGCAGGCCTCCAGCGTAGCCGCGAGTTGCCGGACGCTCTCGGCCGCCGCCCTGGGTACCAGATGGTCAACTAAGTTGACGATACCGTTGCCCATGAGCCGGCGTGCGGTGGCGGGCCCCATGCCTTCGGGGAGCTGAAGGATGCGGAACCACGCGACCTCGTCTCGCGGGTTCTCCAGGACGCGCAGCATCGCGAGCGCGTCCTTCACGTGAGCCGCTTCCAGGAACTTCAACCCGCCGTACTTGACGAATGGGATGTTCCGGCGCGTGAGCTCCACCTCTAGCAGATCCGAGTGGTGAGCTGCCCGGAAGAGCACGGCTTGGCGCATGAGCGGGGTCCCGGCCTCCAGCCGTTCGATGACCGAGCGACAAACGAAGTCGCTCTGGTCGGCCTCATCGAGGCAGGCCTTGAGCGCGGGCCGGAGGCTGCCCTCGCGCGCGGTCCACAGCGTCTTCTCGTGCCTCTGGGGGCTGTGGGCTATGACGGCGTTCGACGTGTCGAGGATCGGAGGTGTGCTGCGGAAGTTCTGCTCGAGCTTGATGACCGTCGCCCCAGGGAACCTCTGGGGGAACTCGAGGATGTTGCGGACCGTGGCGGCGCGGAAGCCGTAGATCGCCTGGGCGTCGTCGCCTACCACGGTGAGGTTCCTCGGTGTGCCGGGGGGCCGCAGCGCCTCGAGGATGTCGGCCTGCAGCGCGTTCGTGTCCTGGTACTCGTCGACGAGCACGTGATCGAAGAGCCCGGCCACCTGTGGGCCGGTCTGGGGCGACGAGGTGAGTGCCTTCCAGAACAGAAGCAGGTCGTCGAGATCCAGAACGTCGTGCTCACGCTTGCGCTTGACGTAGGCCTTGAAGATGTCGCGGATGCCGTCTTCCTCCTCGATGCACCAGGGGTAGTGACGCTGCAGCACGTCGCCCAGCTTGTGCCCGGAGTTGACGACTCGCGAGTGGATGGCAGCGAGGGTGTCCTTGCGCGGGAAGCGGCGCTCCTTCGTGGAGAAACCGAGTTCGTCACGGAGCAGGTTGAGCACGTCGGCTGAGTCCGACCGGTCGAGAACGGTGAAGTTGGGGGGGAGGCCGAGGGCCCGCCCGTGCTGCCGGAGCAGCCGGTTAGCCACCGCGTGGAACGTGCCGCCCCAGACCCGGCCCGTCTCGGAGTGCCCGGTGATCCGGTGCGCCCGCGCGAGCATCTCCCTGGCGGCGCGGCGACTGAACGTGAGCAGGAGGATCCTCTGGGCGAGGACCCCGCGCTCCGAGATCAACCAGCCGACCCGCGATGCGAGCGTGGTCGTCTTGCCTGTTCCGGCTCCGGCCACGACCAGGAGGGGGCCGTCACCGTGGGTGGCGGCAGAGAGCTGTTGGGGGTAGAGGTCATCGAACACGCGTTCGAGGAGTCTACGACGTGGCCGGGCTACGGTCCAGCGGTTACCGCTCGCGGGCAGCCTTCCGCAGGGCGGAGGCGGCGGCTGGCGCGTCGAAGCCCAGCGCGCGAGCCCGCTCAAGGTACGCGCCGGCCGCCGCCTCCAGGGCTTCGAGGGGCGCGGCCGGGCGCGACGGGAGGCGGTCCGTGACGTATGTCCCCGCCCGGCCGCGCGGGCCGCCGCCTCCTGGGTTTGGGGGGGGGGGGCGGGGCGCGTGGGGGGGGGGTCGGTTCGTTTTGTCCCCGCCCGGCCGCGCCCCTCCAGCCAGCCGTAGCGCTCCAGTTCTCGGTACGCCTTCGCGACGGTGTTGGGGGCCAAGTCGAGTTGCTCTGCCAGGGCGCGTACGGGGGGGAGGCGGTCTCCGGGAAGCAGCCCGCCGTGCTCTATCCTGTCGCGGATCGCGTCACGCAGCTGCGAGCTGCTCGCTATCCTGCTCCGCCGGTCGATCCCGATCCCCGCGCCACTCACCGTGCCGCTAGCCCCGCCGCTAACCGTGCCGCCCACCGTACGGCGAGCCTACAGGCCCCGGTTCAGGGTGATCGGGCGTCCACGTCGCCGGCCCCCGCTTGCGGCTACCTGCTCGGGGCCCGGCGGGGGTACGCTGCCGCCACTATGGGAGCGAACAGCTACGACGCGATCGTGATCGGCGGCGGCCACAACGGGCTGGTTGCCGCGGCCTATCTGGCCAAGAACGGAGCCCGAACGGTGGTGCTGGAGAAGCGCCACAAGACCGGCGGGGCAGCCGACACGATGGAGCCCTGGCCCGACGAGTACCCGGGCGTGAAGGTCAACACCCTCAGCTACACGATGTCGCTGATGCCGCCGTCGGTCCGCCGGGACCTGCAGCTGGAGCGCTTCGGCTTCAAGCTCCTGCCTCTTGGCCAGGGATACCTGCCGCTGCGGGACGGCCGCTCGATCGTGCAGCACACCGACGAGAAGATCACGCGCGAGTCGATCGCGCAGGTCTCGAAGCGCGACGCGGATGCCTACTTCGAGTTCTACGAGTGGATCGGGCGCATCGCCGACATCCTCGGTCCGATGCTGATGCGAACGCCTCCGAAGCTCGGCTCCAAGAAGCTGGGGGACCTCAAGGACGTGTTCCAGCTGGCGTGGTTCCTCCGCAAGCACATCGACCAGAAGACGGTTGCCGACATCACCCGGCTGTTCACTATGAGCGCCACGGACCTTCTCGACCGGTGGTTCGAGTCGCCGGAGATGAAGGGCTTCATGGCGGTGAACGGCATCATCGGCACCTGGGCGGGCCCCGACGCGCCCGGCACCGCCTATGTCTTGATGCATCACTCCGTCGGCGACATCGGGGACGAAGAGGTTGCGAGCTGGGGATTCATGGAAGGCGGCATGGGCGCGGTCGCGGTCGCGTGCGAAGAGAGCGCGAGGTTCTTCGGCGCGGAGGTGAGAGTGAACGCGCCGGTCCAGAGGATCCTGACCACCGGCGGCCGCGTGACCGGGGTGGTGCTCGAGGGCGGAGAAGAGGTGCGCGCGCCGGTCGTCGTGACGGCGATCCATCCCAAGATCACGTTCCTGCAGCAGCTCGAGCGCGGAGAGCTCCCCGGTGAGTTCGTTCACGACATCGAGAACTGGAAGACGCGGAGCGGGACCGTGAAGATCAACCTCGCGATCGACCGCATCCCCACCTTCAAGGCGAACCCGGACTTCGACCCGGACATCCACGGTGGTGCGATCGAGCTGCTGGACGATGGCGACCAGCTCGAGATGGCCTTCCAAGAGGCTCGCGCCGGCAAGCCCGCCACCATGCCCTTCAGCGACACCGAGATACCCACGGTCGTGGACAAGACGCTCTGCCCAGAGGGCATACACACAGTCTCGATGTTCACGCAGTGGGTGCCGGCGGCCTGGGCCGACGACGAGGACGACCACTGGCCGGAGCTGGAGGCCTACGCCGACCGGGTGATCGACCGGCTCGATACGGTCGCCCCCGGCTTCAAGGACTCCGTGCTGGCTCGCCAGATCATCGGCCCGAAGCAGATGCAGAACGAGTGGGACCTGATCGGAGGGAACATCTTCCACGGCGAACTGACCGTGGATCAGCTGTTCCACCTGCGGCCCGCCGCGGGGTTCGCGGACTACCGGACGCCGATCGAAGGGCTGTACCAGGCGTCGAGCGCGACCCACGCGGGAGGCGGGGTGACCGGACTGCCGGGCCATCACGTCGTGCGCGAGATCCTGAAGGACAAGGCTCTGCGCGGGAAGACCTAGACGCGCAGACCGTTCAGCATCCTCGCGACCTCGATCTGCCTCTCGCCCTCGTCGGCGAAGCCCTCCTCCCAGTCGCCGAGCGCGTAGTCGACCATGATCGCGACCGACCATCGCTTCAGACGGACGCGGTCGAGCCCCAGACGGCCCGCGAGCTGATCGAAGCGCCGCTGGACGCGTTCGCGGCCCGAGTCCGGATCGGCGACGAGTTCGTCTCGCTTGTCCCGGATCAGCGCGGTCACGTCGAATGCTCGTTCGCCGATCAGAGGTTTGGGGTCGATGGCGAGCCAGGGCTCCCGTGAAGCGGAGAGGACGTTCCCCATGTGCAGGTCTCCGTGGAGGAGGACCTTCTCCTTCTGGGTCGGGACCAGCTCACGGATCGCGGTCATCGCCTCGTGGATCAGCACCCGTTCGAAAGGGCGGCCCAGCTCGTCGTGCCGGCGCCCCATGGACGCCGCCCAGGCGAGCGTCTCGGTCGCGACCGTGGTGATCCCGCCAGGGTCTGGCACCCACAGGGTTCCGAGCACGCCGGCGGCTGTATCCAGCGCGGCCTCTTCATCGGGTTCCTCCAGCAGCGTCCGGCCGGGGATCGCCCTTTCCAGCAGGTGCGCTCCGCGCGGGTCGGACTCGAGGAGTCGTACGGCCCCCCGTCCGCCCCAGGCGGCGAGCGCGGCCGCCTCCTCGATGAACCAGCCGTCGGGGTAGCCGATCTTCAGCACGACCTCGTCGCTCCCGCGCCGGGCCGGAACCGTGTAGCCGAGGTAACCGCCGTCGAATGGTTCGCCGAGGTCCTGTAACCCCCAGGCTTCGGTGACCTCGGCGATGAGCGAAGGCAGGGCGGTCAGCCAGCCGTCGGCTTCCTGCCCGATCCGCGCTCGGGTCCACTCGGTGAACTCGGCTAGATCCATCAGCCCTCGAAGGAGGAGGCGGCGTCGAGCACCGCGGCCACCTCCGCGTCGCCGTGAGCCGTGCACAGGGTCCAGAGCTCGTAGCCCGAAGGAGGGAGGGCGACCCCGCGGGCGAGCATGTGATGGAAGAACCTGGCATACGTGCCGTGATCGGCGGCCGACGCATCGGTGAAGTTGCGGACGGGACCCACGGTGAAGAACACGCTGAAGAGCGAACCCTCGATGTTGATCCTCGAGGGGATGCCGCGGGCTTCGAAGGCCTCCTGCAGGCCGTCCGCGAGCGTTCGAGCGGTCGCTTCCAGCTCCGGGTATGGGTCGAGTTCCTTGGCCAGGTCCAGGGCGGCGATGCCGGCCGCGACGGCGACGGGGTTCCCGCTGAGCGTTCCGGCTTGATAGACGTTGCCGGCCGGCGCGGGCGGATCCATCAGCTCCCGCCGGCCGCCCAACCCCGCGCACCGGAATACCCCACCCCAGACCTTGCCGAGCACGGTCAGATCCGGCGTGATGCCGAAGCGGGTCTGGGCGCCCCCGTAGCCGATCCGGAAGCCGGTGATCACCTCGTCGAAGATCAGCAGAGCTCCATGCTGGTCGCAGAGGTCGCGGAGCCCCGAGAGGAACCCGGGCTCGGGAGGAACCACGACCATGTTGGCGGCGACCGGCTCGACGATCGCCGCGGCGAGCCGGTCCCCGTGCTCGCTCA
>CAZHRY010000063.1:13293-14312 GCA_964535065.1 uncultured Actinomycetes bacterium | reverse complement strand
CGGCTCGCCCGGGTCGGGCAGCGGGAGAACCGGGTCGGGCAGCGGGAGAACCGGGCCGGGCATGGGCAGGTGCTCCGGGACGACTTCGATGATCCGCCTGGGTTGACCGATGTTCACGACTGTCGCTCCCCGTCCGTGCGTGCAGCCGGCCGCACCCGAGACAGTACCCCGTCTCGAGAGTTGTGTCGCTGCAGGGTAGTGGTGAGGGCCGCCTGATCCGTACCCTTCCCGGCGTGAGTGACGAGGTGGAGATCCAGACCCTTCATGAGCCGGCCGAAACGGATGTTCGCGGGCTCGAAGCACTGGTCGAGCTGACCACCCGCCACGACGGGCACAGACCCATCGGTGAGCACGCCCTCATCGAGCTACAGGCGGGACCGCGCGAGTTCCCGCATCTGTCACTCGTGGCCCGGCAAGGCGACGCGCTCGTCGGCTGGGCCCATCTGTCGAAGCGCGAGACGAGGCTCGGTTGGCGGTTCGAAGCATTCGTCTCGCCGGATCATCGTGCTCGGGGCATCGGCGGGCGACTGGTGTCGGGGGTGCTTGCCCACGTCGCTCGGGAAGGCGGCGGCCGGGTCCACTTCTGGGCGTACGACCCCGGGCCCGCACACATGAAGATCGTCATGCACCACGGGATGAAGCTCGCCCGGCGGATCTCGAGGATGCATAGGACCCTGCCTGCCGGCCGGGCGCAGGCCAGGGAGGGCGTGGAGCTGCGGCCCTTCCGCGTCGGCCGTGACGAAGCCGCATGGCTGGACGCCCACAACGAGGTGTTCGCCGATCATCCCGACGAAGGGAACTGGCGCGAACAGGATCTGGCTTGGCACCTGGAAGAGCCTTGGTTCGATCCCGAGGGCTTCATCCTTGCCGTGGACGACGAAGGCGTGGCCGGCTACTGCTGGATGAAACCCGAGGGATCGGTGGCCTGGCTGTACATCCTGGGCGTGCGGCCGCCGGCGCCCGGGCGCCGGGGCCGGCGCCCCCGCCCCGCCGGCCGCCGCGCGCGGGGGGGGGCGCAC
>CAZHRY010000063.1:0-13283 GCA_964535065.1 uncultured Actinomycetes bacterium | reverse complement strand
GCGCGGCCGAGGGCTCGGCCGCGCGCTCGCGGCCGCCGGACTCTCGTGGGCTGCCTCTAAGGGAGCGCACATGTGCCAGCTGTATGCCGACTCGAGCGACGAGCCCGCGCTTGCGGTGTACCGCGCCCTGGGCTTCACCCAGGACCACGTGGACGAGTGCTACGAGCTGATGGTTCCGCCCGGGTAGCAGCGCCCACGCGATCGATGCTTAGACGGCAGCAAGCCTGTAGATGCCTCCCCAGTTGCTGAAGTAGATCTGGCCGTTCGGAGCCACCTCCATCGAGTACACCCCATCGACGTCCACGACCTTCCCGACGCTTCCGACGAAGCCCGTCCGGTCCGCGTTCAGGGAAAGGTGCTGGATCTTGTTCCCATTCGGGTAGTTGCTGCCGCCGAACAGGAGCTGGCCTTGCAGGCCGCCGCCGAGGCCGCACCCGTCGCAGAAGGCCGCCCCGGTGATCGCGATCGTGTCCACGACGTAGTACTTGGGCAGACGGCGATCGGCCCCGTCCTGGTTGGTGTCCCTGGGGGCCGGCAGGGAACCGCACGCTTGGTTGGGTCCCCACGCGTAGTTGCCCGCCTTCCGGATCAGGTTGATCTCGTCGTTGCACGTGGGTCCGTTCTCGGTCTCCCAGGGCAGGCCCGTCCACGGGTCGAAGGCGAACCCGAACGAATTGCGGATGCCGTAAGCCCACACCCGCGTGCCGTAGGGGTTGTCGGCAGGTATAGAGCCGTCCGCGTTGATCCGCAGGATCTTGCCGCGGATGTTCGACTTCTGTTGGCTGTACGCCGGGTTGGCGTTCTCTCCGGTCACGATCCACAGCTTGCCGTCGGGCCCGAACGCGATCCGCCCGCCGTTGTGGTTGGTCGCGACGACCGGCCACTTGAAGAGCACCTGGAAGCCGACGCCCTTGTTCTGCTCCATCCGGATCCTGATCAACTCGTTCACCAGGGTTCCGTGGTCCGTGCGCGTCACGTAGACGTACACGTACGGCTTGTTCGGGTACTTGGGGTGAAGGGCGATGCCCAGCGCGCCGCGCTCCCCATCTCCATCGACGTTCGAGATATCGAAGAACAGCCGGTCGTTGCCCGTGGAGCGCGAGATCACGCGAACCTCTCCGGTGCCGCGCTCCAGGTACCAGATGTTCCCGTTGTTGGGGTGGAAGGTGAACCCGGCCGGGTCGTTCAGGCCGGGGGCCACGGCCACGACCTTGACGGCTCGCGCCGGCCTGGGTTGGATGCTGCGTGCCTGGGCGGGCGATGCTCCCGGAACCAAGGACGTGGCCAGGAGCGCAGACAGGACGACGGTTCCCCTTCTCATGGATCTTCCCCTCTCATGTGCGACCATGGCCGCCGTGACCACGGTGCCTCCCTCGATGTTCGGCCTGCCGGCCCTTCGAACTGAAGACCCGCGGTTCCTGTGGGGGGAGGGCAAGTACCTGGAGAACATCGAGGTCGTCGGCTGCCTGCGGGCTGTTTTCGTCCGTTCCATGTTCCCTCACGCGGTGCTGAACGCGGTGCAGGGCCTTGAAGAAGCCCGCTCGATGCCAGGTGTGACGGCGGTCTTCGTCGCCGAGGACCTCGGCATCCCGGCCACGCCTCCGGCAGGCAACGTCGAGGCTCCCGGCGGAGAACTGGAGTTGCCGTTCCACCGCGAAGCTCTTGCGCGGGACCGCCTCAGGTTCGTCGGTGAGCCGTTCGCGGTCGTGATCGCCGAGACAGCCGCTCAGGGGATGGATGCCGCAGAGACCATCTGGGCCGACGCCGAACCCGTCGAGGCGGTCCTCGATCCGGAGGGGGCGGTTGCGGAGGGGGCGCCGCTACTTTGGCCCGAGATCGGCACGAACATCGCGCACACGTTCGAGCACGCCTGGGATCAGGATGTGCTGGCTGGATCGGACGTCGTGGTCCGCCGGCGCATCGTGAACCAGCGCCTCGCCCCGGTGCCCATGGAGACGAATGGGATCATCGTCGTGCCCGAGGAGGGCGGCGCGTACACGGTGTGGGTCTCGTCGCAGGTTCCGTTCGACGTTAGGAACGATGTCGCAGAGCTGCTGGGCGTGGACAAGAAGCACGTGCGCGCGATCGCGCCGGATGTGGGAGGCGGTTTCGGCGCGAAGCTCGCGACGCACTCCGAGTACGCGGTCACAGCGAAGGCCGCACAGATCCTGGGGCGCCCCGTCAGGTGGCAGGAGTCGCGCAGCGAGTCGATGCTGGCCATGACGCACGGCCGCGCGCAGATCCACCACGTCGAGATCGGAGCGAAGCGCGATGGAACGCTGGTAGGCATGAGGGCAGAGCTGCTCGGGGACATGGGTGCCTATCCGGTCGGTGCGTACATACCGACGACGACCGGCGAGATGATCGCCGGCGCGTACTCGTGGCAGCACGTGGCCTTCCGGGGCAGGTCCGTGGTGACGAACACCACTCCGGTCAGCGCCTATAGGGGCGCCGGCAGGCCCGAGGCGCTTGCCACCCTCGAACGAGCGGTGGACATGGTCGCCGCGGAGCTGGGGATGGATCCCGTCGAGCTGAGGCGCCGGAACCTGCCGGGCCCCGATGCTTTCCCGTTCACGTCCGCGACCGGGATGAAGTACGACACCGGCGACTACCACAAGGCGCTCGACGCTGCGCTCGAGCTCGCCGGCTACGAGCGGTTGCGAGCCGAACAGGCGGAACGGCGGAGGCGCGGCGACCACGTGGCGCTCGGCATCGGCGTGGCGACCTACGTCGAGATCACGTCGTACTCGTCGAAGGAGTTCGCGCGCGTGGACGTCGAGGACGACGGCGGGGTCACGGTCTACACGGGCGTGTCTCCTCAGGGCCAGGGGCACGAGACCGCCTGGGCACAGCTGGCGAGCGGGATCCTCGGGGTTCCCATGGAAGTGGTCAGGGTGGTGCATTCGGACACCGCGCTCGTGGACAAGGGAGAGGGCACGTGGGGTTCCAGGTCGCTTCAGGCCGGGGGATCTTCGGTGGCCCTCAGGGCGGGCGAGGTCCTGGAGAAGGCTCGGAAGCTCGCGGCGAACGTCCTCGAGGTGGACGAGGAGGACCTGGAAGGCCCGGATGCTTCCGGGTTCAGGGTGGCGGGCGCGCCGGATCGCGCGATGACGTGGTCAGAGCTTGCGAGCGTGGCGCGCGATCCGGCGCGCCTCCCCGACGGCTTCGGTGAGCCCGGCCTGTCGTCTAGGGGCATCTACCGGGAGCCGGGCTCGACCTTCCCGTTCGGAACGCACGTGGCGGTGGTCGAGGTGGACACCCAAACCGGCGACGCGCGCCTGATCCGGCACATCGCCGTCGACGACTGCGGCCGGATCCTGAATCCGGCTCTGGTGGACGGCCAGGTGCACGGTGGCATCGGCCAGGGCGCGGCTCAGGCCCTGTACGAGGAGGTTCTGTACGACGAGAGCGGCAACCCGGTGACGGGGAACCTCGTCTCGTACGCGATGCCCTCCGCCGCGGATCTGCCTTCCTTCGAGCTCGCTCACACCGAAACGCTCACAGACGTGAATCCCCTCGGCGTGAAGGGGATAGGCGAGTCGGCGACTATCGGCTCTACGCCGGCGGTCCACAACGCCGTGGTGGACGCTCTCTCGCAGCTGGGCGTCAGGCACGTGGACATGCCGTGCACGCCCGAGAGGGTCTGGCGAGCCATCCGCGCTGCCGCGCAGGAAGGCTCCGGATAGGGTCCGACCAAAGACCTAGTCACGCGCTTCCGCGCAACCATCCGAACGCCCCTGTGAGAAGCCGCCTCCAACGTGGCACGATGGCGGGCGTGACCGACCAGATCCGCAACGGGGTGAAGCGGGTCCTCTCTGGCCCTGCCGGGGGGATGCTCTCGTGCTTGCTGCTGGCCGCGCTGCTCGGCGGCGTCGCGGCGGCCAACCCCGGGGCCAGGCCGAGCGAGAACGCATCGCAGAACGCCCAGGCTCAGGTGGCGAGCGAGCCGGAAGCCGAGGATACGGACGGCAACGGTGCCACTTCCGGCGAGCACACCGCCGCGGACTGCGCCGCCGCCGTGGAGGGCTCCGAACTCCCGGACGAGGAAGAAGCGACGGGCCTGTCGCATGCGATCTACGTCTTGTCCGGCAACTGCGAGAAGAACCTCCAGGCCCCCGGCCTCTTGGTGGCCCTCGACCGGCTCGTGCGCAACCTGGAGCGTCACGAAGCGCACCAGACCGCGAAGGAAGAGGGCCTTCACGGCAACTCGGCCTCCGCACCCGGCCAGACCGGAGAGGCGCCGGGTCATCCGGACGACCCTGCCGGCGAGGCCGCCGGGCCGAACGCTTAACCCCCGCACACGCCCGCGCCGCCTGTAAGGTCTGCAGCACCATGAGCGAGATGCCCGTCTGGGAGCGCCGGTTCCGCGCACCCGTCATGTCGATGCCCAGGTGGTCACGCCGGGCTCCTCACAGGACCGTCTTCGAGTCCAACGAGAGCGGCATCTGGCAGGTGCACTGCTGGGACGCCTCGACCGGAGAGCGCAGGCAGGTCTCGGACCATCCGGTCGGCGTGGTGGAGGGCTACGCCACTCCCGACGGCGAAGGCGTGATCTTCTGGCAGGAGGAGACCGGCGACGAGACCGGCCGCTGGCTCGTGCAGCCGTTCGGTGGCGGGGATACCGTGCCCCTGCTCGAGGGCGTGCCGATCGGATGGTCGGCGGGGATCAGCCAGGCACCCGGAACCGTGGCTTTGGGTATCGACAGGCGGGACGGGTTCGCCGTGTGCGTGTCGGTGGACGGTGGCCCTGCCAAGGAGGTGGCAAGGAGCACCGAGTGGATGGCCATCGGCGGCACGTACCAGGGGGCGTGCGACATCGCGGGGCTCTCCGCGGACGGCTCCCTGCTGGCGATCGCGCACAGCGAGCACGGCGACAGCCTCCACCCGTCGCTCCGGGTCATCGACCCACGCAGCGGCCACACGGTGGCGGATCTGCACGACGAGGGCAAGGCGTTGCTGGCAACCTCGTGGTCTCCCGAGCCCGGCGACAACAGGCTCGCGGTGGTTCACGAGCGCTACGACTGGGAGCGGCCCGCGCTATGGGAGCCCGCGATCGGAGGCTGGACCGACGTCGCGATCGAGATGGACGGGGACTTCATGGTGGCCGACTGGTGGCCGGGCGCGTCGGCGCTGCTCTTGAAGCGGACCTTCGAGGGCCGCCAGGAGCTGTACCGGTACGACCTGGGCACCGGGGGCGCGTCGAAGATCGACGCGCCCCCGGGCCACATCGCCGACGCGCGCGTGCGTCCCGACGGCAGCGTCTGGATGCTCCACTCCGACGGTGTCAACCGTCGCCGTGTCCTGACCGATCGCGGCGAGGAGCCCATCGCTGTCTCCGAGTCCGCGCCACCCGGCCGTCCTCACACCCCGTGGACCTACGAGAACGACGAGGGGCAGCGGGTGCACGGCTGGATCGTCGAGCCGGAAGGTGATGGTCCTCACCCGGTCATGCTCTACGTCCACGGCGGCCCGCACTGGCTCTACGAGGACAACTACATGCCCGAGGTTCAGGCCTACGTGGACGCCGGCTTCCTCGTCGCGATGCCCAACTACCGCGGCTCCACCGGCTACGGCCGGGCCTGGCGCGACGCGCTGAACCAGCGCGTGGGCTTCGCCGACGTGGACGACGTGACGGCCGGCCTGCGCCAACTGATCGCGACGCGGAACGACGTGGACCCAACGCGCGCCGTTATCGCCGGTTGGTCGTGGGGCGGCTACGTGACGCTCATGGAGGTTGGCCGCGAGCCGGACCTGTGGCGCGCCGCCGTGGCCGGCGTCCCCGTGGGCGACTACGTCATGGCCTACGACGAGGAGGGTCCTTCGCTCCAGGCCATGGACCGCGCCCTGATGGGCGGCACGCCCCAGGACGTCCCCGATGCCTACGAGCGCTCGAACCCGATCACCTACGTGGACGCCGTGAAGGCAC
Source organism: uncultured Actinomycetes bacterium (assembly GCA_964535065.1). GTDB lineage: Bacteria > Actinomycetota > UBA4738 > UBA4738 > HRBIN12 > AC-51. The sequence goes on along the minus strand of CAZHRY010000063.1, from coordinate 7,357 downwards.
CGGTCCTGTTCGTGATGGGCGAGAACGACATCAGGTGTCCGCTCCCGCAGGCCATGGCCTACGTGGACCGACTGAGCGAACGCGACCACCCGCACCAGGTCTACCTGTATGCCACCGGACACGGCTCGAACGCGACCGATGAGGACGTTCGCCAGCACCGGGTGATCTTGGACTTCCTGCAGCGCGAAGTCCCCGGGCTCAACCCGATCTAAGGGTCAGACCGCCCCGATCCTCGAGCCAGTGCACGCCGTTACCGTGAACGGCCCCGAAAAGGCGGGCGGTCCTCCCGCGGCGGGTGTTTGAACCACGGCAACCGTCTGACCGTCGCGCACGACGATCATCACATCGGCGAGAGAGAAGGACGGGTTCGGGTACAGCGCTTCCTCGAGGAAGTCGCTCGCCAGTATGCCGGGGACCGAATCGCGCACCTTCGTCTCGAGTGTCGGCTCGTCACCCGATCGGGATCCCGGGTCGTATCGGATCCCGATCTCGGTTTCGGTCGTCTCGCGGCAGCCGAGGTCCGGGCTGACCCACTGTCTCTCTGGGTCCTCAACCTTCACCGTGACAAGGGATCCGACATCAACAGCACCGGAATCGAACGGGGTCGTGAAGCAAGCCACTCGACTCTCGCCGGGCGGCAGCATGAGTTCCAGAGTCTGGATCCCCCGTGCGAGGCCGGCGGAGATCGTGTCGGACGGCACAGGGCCCGCGGGGACGATGAAGAGAACGGAGTCATCTCGCTCGCTCCCGACGACGACGGCAACGCCGTCGGCGGATGCCTCGAGCGTTCGCTGCCTGACATCTGTAGCCCCATCTCCCCGGCACACCACGGAGGCAGAACTCAAGTCGGTCGTCTCATAGGCGAGCCCATCCTTGGAAGCATCGGGGGTCGATCGTGCTTCGACCGCAGCCTGGATTGCGACGGAGGACAGACCGATGAACACCACCCCACCGACGATGACACTCAGTCTTCGCCTTCTCATCGTTGCCACCTCTTCCACATCCCCTGTCCGGGGCTCCTATCGAGCCGCGCCTCCATCAGCCCCAGTAGCAGTCGTCCGCATCCGGGGAGAAGACATCCTCCACTTGCCAGGTGTCGCTCGTCCCATCGGGGCATTGCCACCCTTGGTCGGTTCCGGAACCGCCCACTGCGGTGTCCGACCCCATACCGTCAGAGAGCACGTCATCCCCCTGGTTTCCCTCCATGTAGTCGTTGCCGTCCTCCCCGAAGATGAAGTCCTGCTTCTCCGCGCCATAGAGGTCATCGGGTCCTGCCCGGCCGATGATGGCATCCTCGCCATCTCCGCCGTCCACGTATCCGGACACGTTGGAGCCCTCGATGATGTCATCGCCGGTGTCTCCCCACATCTGGTTGTGGCCATCGTCGTCGAACAGGAAGTCCGCTCCGGTGTTACCGCAGAGGAAGTCGTCATCCCCGCGCCCATCGATGATGTCTTGTCCCCCGAGACCGAGGATCGAGTCCACGTTTGACGTACCCAGCAAGGTGTCGTCTCCATTCGTCCCGAGGATAGTCATCGGGAGGATAGTCATCGGGGCTCCGCCGCACTCGAGAGGGGGTGCCGAGGCGGGACGCGCACTGCTCAGGAGCGAGCAGAGAATCAACACCCCATGAAAGGTAGCCTGCGTACCAGCAGATCCCCCACTGCCGCTACTGTGGCGTCTCTCGTCAACGATCGGACCACATGTTCCCCGGACAAGCAAGGGCCACTCGACCTCCACACCCCGGGCCCCGCTTGGCCACGGAAGAAGAAGTCGCCCCGAACAGGCGGCAAGCTGGCGCCCTCGATCCCCGAGCACACTCCTAGTTCGGGCGGGCGGGTAAGAAGGGCCCGCCTGGGGTCAACTCCATCTAGGCTCTAGACCACCCCCTGGTCCAGCATCGCGTCGGCCACCTTCCGGAAGCCCGCGATGTTCGCGCCGTGCACGTAGTTACCGGGCACCTCGTACTCCTCCGCTGTGCTCCGGCAGTTCTCGTGTATGGCCTTCATGATCGCGTGCAGCCTCTCGTCCACCGTCTCGCGGGTCCACGCGCGCCTGGCAGCGTTCTGCGACATCTCCAGCCCGCTGACGGCAACGCCACCGGCGTTCGCCGCCTTGCCGGGCCCGTACAGGATGCCGGCCTTCAGGAACTGCTCGACGCCGTCGGGAACCGTGGGCATGTTCGCCCCCTCGCTCACGACGTACACGCCGCCCGCCAGCAGGTTCGTGGCGTCCTCGGCGTTGATCTCGTTCTGCGTCGCGCTCGGGAACGCGCAGTCGGCCTCGATCGCCCACAGCGGGTTGTAGTGCAGGGTCGGGTCCACCGGCGTGAAGACCGAGCCGGGGAACTTCTCCGTGTACTCCATGATCCGGCCGCGCCTGACGTTCTTCAGGTCCATGACCCAGGCCAGCTTCTCCCGGTCGATGCCGTCCTTGTCGTAGATGAAGCCGCCCGAGTCCGAGAGGGTTATCGGCTTGGCGTTCAGGTCGAGCAGCTTCTCGACCGTGTACTGCGCCACGTTCCCCGACCCCGAGACCAGGCAGGCCTTGCCGTCGAGGGTCTCGCCGCGGGTCTTCAGCATCTCCTCGGCGAAGTAGACGGCGCCGTACCCGGTGGCCTCGGGACGGATCAGCGAGCCACCCCAGTTCAGGCCTTTGCCGGTCAGCACCCCGGTGAACTCGTTGCGGATCCGCTTGTACTGGCCGAACAGGAACCCGATCTCGCGGCCTCCGACACCGATGTCGCCGGCGGGCACGTCGGTGTAGTGGCCGATGTGGCGCTGCAGCTCGGTCATGAACGACTGGCAGAACCGCATGACCTCGCCGTCGGACTTGCCCTTGGGGTCGAAGTCCGAGCCGCCCTTGCCACCGCCCAGAGGCAGTGTCGTGAGGGCGTTCTTGAAGACCTGCTCGAAGGCGAGGAACTTCAACAGCCCCAGGTACACGGTCGGGTGGAACCGCAGGCCGCCCTTGTAGGGGCCGATGGCGCTGTTCATCTCCACCCGGAAGCCGCGGTTGATCTGCACCTCCCCGCGGTCGTCCACCCACGGAACGCGGAACATGATCACTCGCTCGGGCTCGACCATGCGATCGAAGAGCTTCGCGTCCACGTACCGAGGGTTGCGGGCAAGCGCCAGATCGACCGACTCGGCTACCTCATGGACCGCCTGGTGGAACTCCGGCTCTCCCGGGTTCTTGGCCACCAGCTGGGCCATGACACGCTTCATGTACTCACTCATGTTCAAGGTCACCTCCGCGGCGGTTAGGTGGTGCGGTGCGTGGGATGCGGGGCCGCGCGTGCGAGCCCCGTAGGGCGTGGCGAACCGGAGCGGTCCGCAGGTCCGAAGGGTCTATGGATCGGGCTATCGCCTCCCCGTCCGGCGACCTTGTGCCGCCGAGGGAACCTCTTCTGTGCCGGAGCATATCCGCGCAGGTCAGGCGCACCAACAGCCGTATGGTCCCTGTCCGAACGGGCCGAGCGGGCAACGACTGCTACTTTGGCCCGATGCCCAGATGGCTGGCCTTGGTGACGGCGCCGCTGGTCGCCTTCGTCGTGTGGCGGCTGGGCGTCGCGGCGCTCCGGTCGCTTTCGGGGCCGGCCCCTGGTGCGCTCGACGAGGGTGCTCCGCCCGACGAGCCCGAGGACGTCGAAGACCTGGACGTGTACCTGGTCTGCGGGGAGTGCGGCACCGAGCTGAAGGTCTCGAAGCTCGGAGAGCTGCAGATCCCCAGGCACTGCGGGGAGAAGATGCAGGTGGTCAGGCGAGGCCGGTAGCCCGCGGCTCCTCCACCGGCTTTTTGCACGTTTGGCAAGCACGGATCCACCCCGTTTCCCACAGAGATCGAGGGGACGGGACAAGGGCGCCCTTTCCACCATGTGGACAACGGCTGTGGGAAATGACAAGGGTGTGATTCGTGGTACTCCCCCGTGACGGACCAGCTGGCATGAGGCCCACGAGGCCAGTCGCGGCGCGGCAGCCGGCGCCGTCATCCCGGCGCACGCTCGGATCGAGACGTATTCAGTCCTCACGCGCCTGCCTTCCCCTCATCGCCTCGCAGCCGACGTCGCCGCGCAGCTCCTTGCCGCCTGGTTCCCGCCCGGCGAGATCCTGGTCCCGTCGGCCAAGCTCGGTCGCACGTTGGTCGAGAGCTGCGCGGCAGCCGGGGTCGATGGGGGTGCGGTCTGCGACGCGCTCGTAGGGCTTACCGCCGCTGAGGCTGGGCACGTCCTGATGATGCGTGACGAGAGGGCGGCTCTCACGTACGAGCGATTGAGGGTGCCCTTCTCGCTGGCTCGTTGATGATGACGGCTAACGCCAGAAGGTGACGCCGAAGAAGCCGGCCGCGATCAGGCCGAGGCCCCCCATCAGGAACTTGTTCTCAGCGGCGTTGCCTCGCGTGTAGTTCCACACGATGACGACGACGCCGATGCCCATGAGCACCAGCATCAGCGGCCCGTACCACCGGGGGCTCTTCTTGGGCTTCTTCTTCCTCTGGGGTTCGAGCTGATAGCGCGTGCCTTTGGCCTTCTGTCGGCCCCGTGACTTCGGCATGAGGCCGATGTTACGAGGAGGCTGGGAGCCTTGACACGACGCCTCCCGGGATCACAAGGCTGCACCAGCCCTACGGTGGGGCGGACAAGCCCTTCCAGGGGAGCAGGCGCAGCGGGCGCGGCCTCGCGAACCGGAGCGGCGTCGGCCGCGTCTGGCCGTTCGCGTACAGCTCGGTCTGGTCGTTCCAATGCGAAGAGGCGGGGTTGCCGCTGACCCCGGTCGGCACGACGCTCACGTTCGCATCCGGATCGGACAGGTCGAAGACGGCCCGCCATGAGGCGACGATCGCGGGCTGGTGACCGGGCAGCCCGTCGGAGGCTCCCTGACTCACGGTCTGCTCGTCGCCCCCATAGGGCACGCGCGCGGCTACGAACAGGGGTTCCAGGCCGGGGATCGAGGCGAGCGGGTGGGCCAGCTCGAGGGTGTGCAGTTCGCCCCACGCTTTGCCGTCCGCCTCCTTCAGGGCGTCCTCGAGGGCGGCGCGGAGCAGGTCGTCGTCGAGCCACTCGGAGGGCCGGCATCTCAGCAGGTCGGGTAGGACCTGGCAGTGCCACGTCTCGCGGCGAACCGTGTAGCGGCGGCAGAGGTCGTCGCCCATCTTGCCGTGAAGCGCGCGCTCGGCGATGCGGGCGCACCACGCGTTGTAGAGGGCGGCCGCCCGGGAGTCGGCGGCCATGTCGCCGTCCCAATCGGCGAGCAGCGCGAGGGCTTCCTTCTGCTCGGCCGTCTCGGGCTCGAGCTGCAGCAGGAGCGGGAGCGTCCGTCTGGCGGGGATGCTGACCGTGTCGGTCTGGATCGCGGCCATCGAGGCGATGTCGTGGTCGTCTCGCGCACGCAGGAGCCCCGCGATCCTCTCCGCCCTGTGGGGTTCGTGGAAGTCGCGCGAGATGAGGTACGAGGAGCGCTCAGCGTGCAGTCCGTCGTTGGCGCTGACCACGAAGCCCTCGGCGGGGTCGGCGACATGCGGCAGCTCCTCGGACGGTATCCAACCGGTCCAACCGTCTTCTCCGGGGTCGAGCGAGTCGGCTCGCGACGGCTGCGTGCCGTCGCCGGTTCGCCTGATCGGGTACATGCCCGTGCACTGGTAGCCGATCGTGCCGTCCACGTCGGCATAGACGAAGTTCTGGCCCGGACAGCCGATCCGAAGTGCAGCCTTGCGGAACTCCTCGAAGCTCATCGCCGTCGCGGCATCAAGTGCGAGCGAGGGTCTCAGCCCATGCTCGTGGCCGGTCCAGCGGATCGCGTAGGTCCTCGCGATCGGTGCGTATCTCGGCTTCAAGATCCCGACCGGTTCGTGGGTGAGGACCGGGCCGAAGCGGGTCTGCTGGATGATGAAGATGCGGGGTTCGGGTTCGCCGCGCACACGGATGTGCTCCTCGCGCTCGGCGGTGACATCTCGGGGGGTGACCTCGAACAGATCCTGTACGTCCCCCGTGACGTTGGTCGCCGCCCACGCGTGATGGGGAGTGCGGCCGAGGATGACTCCGGGGGTGAACGTGAGGGCCACGCCGATGACCTCGTATCCGGGGGCCTTGAGTCCGATCTGGATCCACGGTCCGGGCTGCAGCGCCGGCAGATGCGGGTCGTTCGCGAGGAGCGGCTTGCCGGTCTTCGTCTTGGACCCAGACACCGCCCAGGCGTTCGAGCCAAGCCCACTGCCTCCGGCCGATGGCGGCATGAGCAGGTCCACGGCCTCGTCGCCGAGTCGCTCGCGGATGCCTGCGCGCAGGAGCTCCTTGTCGAAGTTGTTGGACAGGCCCCAGGCCAGGTATGCGAAACAGGCTGCCCAAGGAGCGGGGTCCTCGGGGAGGTCGGGTTGCAGGTCGAGGAGTTGGTACTCGATCGGCTTGGCGGGCATCAGGTCGAGCCACGTCCTGGCTCCCTCGACGAAAGCGCCGTGCATCTCGCGGTCCTGATCGGTCCAGTCCTGGACGTACCTGCGTCCGGCCAGGTGAAGGCCGATCGTGCGCGCGAACCTGTCGGCGTCCAGCATCCGTTCGCCGAAGAACTCCGACAGTCGGCCCGTCGCCGCGCGGATCGCGAGGTCCAACTGGAAGAGCCGTTCCCCGGCGGTGACCAAGCCCTGAGCGAACCACAGGTCGTGCAGGCTCTGGGCTTCGATGTGCGGGACACCGTGTGCGTCGCGGTCGATGGTGACCTCCGCCTCCAGGCCGGGAGCTTCCAGGGTGCCCTCGATCGGGAAGGCAGTGGCTGCCGCCTGTTGGCGCAGAGCGTCGAGGAGATCCTGGCCCATGGCGTAAAGGCGAGCCTAGCGTGTCGTACCCGCTGGGGGGCAAGGGGGACGATCCCGGCGGTCGGCGGCGTGTCCGCGGGGGACGGAGCCAGCTTCGCGTTGGCCGCGGCTGGCTGGAGGGAGGCGCAGCGGCGAGGGATCCAGATCTTCGAGGGTGCGTGCCGAGCAGCGGGGATCGAACACGGGGGGATGGCGTGTGTAGAGGTCGCGACGCCCGAGTTCATCGAGGCCGCAGCGACGAAGGATCCCGACGCTCTCCTCGGTGTCGCCGAGGTCGCCGAGCTGCTCGGGGTCTCATTTCAGCGGGTCAGTGAGCTTCGCCCCAAGTCGGGTTTCCCGGGTCCGGTTGCCCGGCTCGCCGCAGGCCCGGTGTGGAGCCGGCGCTCGCTCGAGCGGTTCCTGCGTGACTGGGACAGGAAACCGGGCAGGCCGAGGCGAGCGGCGGTCTAGCTCCCGTCGGCGCCCACGTTGCCGAGCCAGCTCCGGTACAGGCCCGCGTACACACCCCCTAGCGTCACCAGGGAGGAGTGGGTTCCCTCCTCCACGAGCC
>CAZHRY010000062.1:0-14470 GCA_964535065.1 uncultured Actinomycetes bacterium | reverse complement strand
CCTCGGCTGTGAGCCCGTGCGGCAGCGGTACCCCGTCCCTGGCTGCCAGTTCCCGAACGGTCTCGATCCTGACAGAGCCCTCCATGTGGACGTGCAGTTCCACCTTGGGGAGGCTTCGCAGGTCTCGCATGACATCGATGGTAGCGGGGGCGCATGGAAGCGTCGGATGGTCGCCTGCGATGATTGCGGTCGGCTCGAACCCCGGGAGGGATCATGCGCGCGAACTACGTGGCCGGCGAGTGGATCGAGGGTCCGGGGTCGGTCGCCGACGTCAACCCGTCGGACCTGTCCGACGTGGTGGAGGAGTTCTCGGTCGCGGACGAGGCTCAGGTGGACGCAGCCATCGAAGCTGCCTCTTCTGCAGCCGGGGAGTGGGCGAGGTCCACGCCCGCCGACCGCTTCGCGGCTCTGGAGAAGATCGGCCTGGAGATGGCCTCTCGTTCGGAAGAGCTGGGTATCCAGCTATCGCGCGAGGAGGGCAAGCCCAAGGCCGAAGGCATCGGCGAGGTGCTTCGCGCTTCGCAGATATTCCGGTTCTTCGCGGGGGAGGCGCTCCGCATCCCCGGAGAGCACATCAGGTCCGTCCGGCCGGGCGTGGACGTGGACGTGATCCGCGAGCCGCTCGGCGTGGTGGGGATCATCACCCCTTGGAACTTCCCGATCGCCATACCGGCGTGGAAGATCGCGCCCGCCTTGGCGTTCGGCTGCTCGGTCGTGTTCAAGCCCGCCGAGATGGTGCCGGCCTCCGCCTGGTCGCTCGCCGAGATCATCTCCAGAGCGGGGCTTCCCGCGGGAGCGTTCAACCTGGTCGTGGGGCCGGGCCGGGTGGTCGGTGAGCGCATGCTGTGCGACGCGCGCGTCCGCGGCATCACGTTCACCGGCTCCCAGGCGGTCGGCGCGCGCGTCGCCCAGGCGATGGCCGCGCGGTTCGGCAGGTACCAGTTGGAGATGGGTGGCAAGAACCCGCTCGTCGTGCTCGATGACGCCGACCTGGACGTGGCGGTGGATTGCGCCGTCCAGGGAGCCTTCTTCCAAACGGGCCAGCGCTGCACGGCGTCCTCACGCTTGATCGTTACCGACCAGATCCACGATGCCTTCGTGGAAGCCACGGTCCGGCGGATGGAAACGCTGAAGGTCGGCCACGCCCTGGAGGACGGAACAGAGATCGGGCCGGTCGTAAGCCGAGATCAACTGGACCAAGACCTGGAGTACCTGGAGATCGGACGTGAAGAGGGCGCCGAGCTGGCTTTCGGCGGGGAGCTGCTGGATCGCGGCACCGACGGGTACTTCCTGCAGCCCGCCCTGCTCGTCGGGACGAAGAACGAGATGCGGGTCAACCGAGAGGAGATCTTCGGACCGATCGCGACCGTGGTTCGGGCCGCGGACGCCGAAGAGGCGCTCGCCACGGCGAATGACACCGAGTTCGGGCTGAGCGCCGGCGTGTGCACGACTTCTCTCAAGCACGCGGCGATGTTCCGTGACTGCCTGCAGGCCGGGATCGTCACGATCAATCTGCCGACCGCCGGCGTGGACTTCCATGTTCCGTTCGGTGGGACGAAGGGCTCGTCGAGCGGATCGCGGGAGCAGGGGCGCTACGCCGTGGAGTTCTTCACCACGGTCAAGACCGCCTACGTCAAGGCGTAGTAGCTTCGGAGGCGCCCGGGTGCCGGAAGGGTAGACGGAGGCGCCTTAAAAGCGTTGGCCCGTAAGGGCGTGTGGGTTCGAGTCCCACCCCGGGCACCCAGTCATAGGCCTGTGTCCACACGAGTTCATGCCGAGAGCTCCGAGAGCAGCGCTCGGGTCTGGGCGACGGACGGGACGATGCCCTTGCGCTCGTAGACGGCGAGTGCCTCCTCGAGTGCGGCCCGCGCCTCGTCCTGGCGCCCCAGCAGGCGCAGGACCTCTGCCCGATCAAAGAGGCAGTCGCCGATCTCCTGAAGGTTGTCGCTGCGAAGTGCCCACTCGATCGCCTCGGTCGAGAGCCGCGACGCGTCGTCGGCTTCTCCGCGTCTTGCGAGCACCTTCGCTCGGGCCGTGCGCCAGAGCGCTTGCGCCTCAACGTCATCCTGGGGCGCCGCAGCCTCGCTCCGAAGCGTCCACTCCTCGGCCTCCTCGTAACGCCCTAGTCGGTACAGCACCTCGGCCAGGAGCGCGGAGACGGACGCCAGGAAGCCCTCTTCGCCTGCACGTTCCAGCACCTCGATCGCCGCCATCAGCTCGGGCTCCGCTAGCTCGGGCCGCCCGGCGAGCAGACGCATCCATGTGTGGTCGAGCGACAGGCTCGCGTGGTCGATCTCTTGGCCGAGTTCCTTCGGAACGCGCAATGACTGCTCCATGGCTCGCTCGGCGTCGGCTTCGCGGCCGGCGAACGCATACAGCAAGGCGAGGTGGTCCTCGCCGGCGCGTTCCTGGGGGAGATCGGCGAGCGCCAGCTCGACGCGAGTGATCGCCTCCGGGACGGGCGCCGGGCCGTAGGTGAGCGCGGCGGCGAGTCCGCGCACCGCCCAGACCTCCTCTCTCCGGATCCCTGCCCGCCGCGCGCACTCCAGCAGGCTGCTCGATGCCTCCCCGACGAGGCCGAAGTCCGACCGAAGGAACCCGATCTCTATAACCGCGCGCCAGGCTCGAGCGAGGGACTCGGCGTCGCCCAGCCGCTCCAGCTCGTCGATCGCCGCCTCGACCTCCGCCAGAGCCGGCGCGGAGTCCTGTCTCGAACTCGTGCCTCGCAGGATGGCCACCTCGTCCATCCGTGCTCGGAGCTCGATGGCACGCTGACCCGACGCCGCGGCCACCGCCTGCGCCCGGCGCAGAGTCTCGAGCGCGGCGGGCATGTCACCCCCTTCGTAGATGGAACTGCCGAGGAGTGCGAGCAGCGAAGGCAGTTCGTGGTCTGCGTCGTTTGCGAGGCGAGCTGCTCTCTCGAGCAGAGAACGGGCAGCGCCGTCGTCGCCACGCTCGAACGCCCGGCGCCCCGCAGCCCCGAGCGAGTGGCCTGCCCGGATCGCGAGCTCGTGCGCATGCCCGTCGCCTGCGCCGAGCTCGACCAGGTACCGGTGGGCCTGCTCCAGGTGGTACCCGAGGATCTCTTCGGGCGCCTCGTCACCGAGCTTCGACCCCAGCCAGTCGGTGAAGCGTTCGTGCAGGTCGGCCCGCAGTCTCTTGGGGAGCGAGTCGTAGGCAGCATCGCGGATCAGGTTGTGAGCGAAACGGAAGCCGTCGTCGCCGGGAAGCTGTGCCCGGTCGGGGCGGATGAACCCCTTGCGCACGAGCGTCATCAGGTGTCGGCCCAGGCCCGGGCGGGTGTGCTCGGGAAGAAGCTCCTGGACCGAGCCTCTGTGGAACAGCCTTCCCTCGATCGAGGCACGCTCGATCACGGCTCGCTCCTCGGCCTCGAGACGATCGATGCGGGCGGCGAGCAGCGCCTGGATCGTCGGCGGGATCACGAGCTCGCCGCTCTCGGCCTGCATCGCGACCAGCTGCTCGACGAAGAGCGGGTTGCCCTCGGCAGCCTCGATGATCCGGGCCTTCGTCTCCTGGGTCACCTCGCGAAGCTCGTCGACCAGCGTCTCGGCCTCGTCCTCTGCGAGCGCCTCGAGCGTGACCAGGGTGTCGTTCTGCTTCGGAGTCGCCCAGGTCGGGCGGAGCTCGAACAGGTCCGGGCGGGCGATGCAGAGCAGGAAGAGGGGTGCGTCGTGGGCGAACGTCGCGACGTACTCGATCAGATCGAGCAGGGTCGGCTCGCGATGAGTCTCACGATGATGCTGTACCGCCTCGGCGCGGGGGCCGCCCGCCGCCGGCGCTTGGTCGTCGCCCTTTGGGCGACGACCGCTATCGTCCTCGGTCTGTCCCTGAAGGCGGCGGGCGGCCCCGCCTTCGTGGACGACATGCGCATCCCGGGCGCCGAATCTCAAGAGGCGCTGGATCTGCTGGAGGAGCGCTTCCCGTCCAGGTCGGGCACCAGCGCCACGCTCGTCTTCCACGCCGAGGGGTTGCTGCAAGACCCCCAGGCGATGGGCGGGCTGAAGAGCGCGGTCGACGGGGCCGCGGCGCTGCCACATGTGCTGGGCGTCGACAGCCCCGTCACGAAACATGGTCAGACGGGCATCTCTTCCGACGGGACGATCGCCTTCGCCACCGTGCACTACGACGCGAGCGCGGAGGAGATGGGACGGGAGGCGGTCGACGAGCTTGATGCCGCCGTGCAGCCGGCGCGCGATCAAGGCCTGCAGGTGGAACTGAGTGGAGCGTTCGTGTCGCAAACCGGCCACGCGGAGCCCAAGTCCTCCGAGGTGATCGGGCTGCTCGCGGCCGTGGTGGTCCTGCTTCTCGCCTTCGGCTCGGTGGTCGCCATGGGGCTGCCTATCGGCACCGCCCTGCTTGGGTTGGTGAGCGGCTTGGGTGTCGTTGCCCTCGGCTCCCACGTTGTCCAGACTCCGACCGTCGCTCCGACCCTGGCCACGATGATCGGTTTGGGCGTCGGCATCGACTACGCGCTGTTCATCGTCACCCGGTACAGGGAGAACCTCGCGCGCGGGTTGACGGTGGAAGACGCGGTGGGGCGCGCGATCGCTACTTCCGGCGCGGCCGTTGTGTTCGCCGGCGGGACGGTCGTCATAGCGATCCTGGGTCTGTGGATCGCCGGCATCCCCTTCGTCGGCATGCTCGGAACCGCCGCGGCGGTGTCGGTGCTGGTGGCGGTGGTAGCAGCTGTCACGCTGCTTCCCGCGCTGCTCGGCTTCGCGGGCCGCGCGATCAACAAGCTGGCGCCCCGGCCGCTCGAGCGTCGCGCGGAGAGGGCCTTAGCCGCCGCGGCCGCCGACGAGGTGAGAGGCTGGGCCAAGTGGGCTCGCACAGTGGCGCGCCACCCCTGGTGGTCGCTCTCGGCCAGCACGGCTGTGCTCGTCCTGCTCGCCCTCCCGCTCTTCTCCATGAGGCTCGGTCAGATCGATGCGGGATCCAAGGCCGAGGACAGGACCGAGAGGAAGGCCTACGACCTCCTGTCCGAGGGCTTCGGCCCCGGCTTCAACGGACCGCTGCTTCTGACCGTGGAACTCGGATCGTCGGGCGAAGCCGCCCTTGAGCCGCTGTCACAGGCCCTGGCCAGTGACCCCGGTGTCGCCCGTGTCATGCCTGCGCAAGTGAGCCCCGACGGCACCACCGCCGTGCTTACCGCCATCCCGGCGACCTCCCCGCAGGACCAAGCGACGACCGACCTGGTCCATAGGCTCCGTGACCAGACCATCCCGGGCGCTCTGGAGGGGACCGGAGCGGAGGCCTGGGTTGGGGGACCGACGGCCGCCAACGTCGATCTGGCCGACAAGGTGGCCGAACGTCTCCCGTGGTTCATAGGCGCCGTCGTCCTGCTCTCGTTCCTGCTGCTGATGCTGGTCTTCCGCTCGATCCTCGTTCCGCTGAAGGCTGCGCTGCTGAACGTCCTGTCGATCGGAGCCGCCTACGGAGTGGTCGTCGCGATATTCCAGTGGGGTTGGTTGAAGGACCTGGTCGGCGTGGAGTCGACGGTGCCGATCGTGTCCTTCGTCCCGATGATGATGTTCGCGATCTTGTTCGGGCTGTCGATGGACTACGAGGTGTTCCTGCTCTCGCGGATCCGCGAGGAGTACCTGAGCGATGGAGACAACCTGACCAGCGTCGTGAGCGGTATCTCCGACACAGCACGGGTGATCACATCGGCGGCGCTGATCATGATCTCGGTGTTCGTGGCCTTCGTGCTGAACGACGACACGACGGTCAAGATGGTCGGTATCGGGTTGGCGACCGCGGTGGCGGTCGACGCGACGGTCGTTCGGATCGTGCTGGTGCCGTCCACCATGGTCTTGCTGGGTGACGCGAACTGGTGGTTGCCGAGGTGGTTGCACCGGCTCCTGCCCAAGATGGACATCGAGGGTGAGCAGGGCCTGCCGCCAGCGATCCTGGAGATGCTGGGGGCAACGGCCGCCGAGCCGGAGCCCGTGGGGGTCTGATCCTGGGCGCGTCCCGGTGGGGCCCTACGTCCAGCCGGGGAAGTTCGCAGCCGAGGTCGCCAGGTTCGCGACCGCGCTGCCGGTGCACGTGCCGATGCCCGCGCCCATGTACGTACCGGGGATGTCCGACGCCGTCGATCCCTGAGTCTCGATGACCCTGATGTAGTAGCAGGTGCCGGACTCGGACATCCTGGCCATGTTCACCTCGCCCGAGTTCCACACGCGGAACGAGATGGAGTAGCTGTTGCCCGACGCCGATGCGGTTCCCGCGGCCACCCAGGACAGGCCCGGCTCTGCGGCTTCCATCGTGTCTTCTGTCTGGCCGCTGAAATCCTCGGTTGATGCCCAGACCGCGCTTGCTGCCGAGGCGCCGTTGCGGAGGTCGCTCTGAGCGGCCCTGATGTGCCCCCGCTCCTGCATGCCCAGGAACGTGGGCAGTGCGATGCCCACCAGCTGGCCGATGATCAGCACCGACACCATCAACTCGACCAGGGTGAAACCCTCTTCTCGTGCCAGTCGGCTCGTGGTTCTCACGGGATAGGAATCGGCGAACGGAAGGCCGACCCTTGACCCCTACGCCAGGTATTCCGTATGTGGGACGTTCGGGGGACCCGCCGGAGTCAGCCCATGCCTCCGTCATCCCCTTCACCCATGCCGTCTTCGGGGACATACTCTCTGATCTCGGCATCAACCGTTACGGCGCCGGCGTTCTCGAAATTCAGGGTGACCGTGATGGTGCCGCCGACCTCGAGGGGCTCCGTAAGCTCGAAGAGCATCACGTGATACCCACCCGGCTCGAACGCCTGATCGGTGCCGGGCGCGATCTCGACCCGTTCTATCGGGCGCATCTCCATCTCCCCGTCGACCATGGTGGTCTCGTGAACCTCGACACGGCCGGCGCACTCGCAAGAAGCGGATACGAGGGCGTCCGCTTCCGATCCGGCATTGTGTGCATCGAAGTAGACGGCTCCTACGTCGTCCATCGGCGACCGCGCCCAGGCCTCCGTGACGTGAACCTCGGCGGGAGTTTCGCCGAGCCCACCGGCGGTCTCTTCCGAGCACGCCGCTAAGACCAAGGCGAGCGATGCGAGCGAGATGGCGAACAGGAACAGGCGCTTCATCAGATCTCCTTCCAACCTTCCTCGACCAGTATCGGGAGGTCGTGAGCGAACCTCTCCACGGTCATACCGAACGGGTAGATGGCGTGCGCGAGGCCGTCTGTGGTGAAAGCGAGGACGTACGCCGCGTGATCCATGCCGTACTCCCCGCCGCCGTAGTCCACGCGCTCGGCGGGCTTGACTCCGAACGACTCCTGGATCCGCACGATCGCCTGGTCGGTCCCCGAAAGGGCGGTGTACTCGGGATCGAAGTTGGCGATCCAGTCGGTCAGGGCCTGAGGCGTGTCCCTTGCCGGATCCACGGTGACGAACACGACGGCGATGCGGTCGGTGATGCTCTCGGGGAGTCCTCGCATAGCGACTGCGAGCGCACCCATCGTGCCGGGGCAGACATCCGGGCAGTGGGTGTAGCCGAAGAACAGCAGCGTCAGCTTGCCGTCGGTGTCCTCCAAGAAGCGGAACGGCCGGCCTCGTTGATCCGTCAGCGTGAAGTCGACCTTCTCGACGGGCCGCTCCAGCGGCACTCCGTACAGGCCGTTGGGGAAGAGAGGGTCATCCTGCGGGGTCGCCGAGTGGTGCGGCGTCGAGGAGGTTTCGGCCGGGCTCGGGGCGGCGGCGCCGTCGGTGGAGGAGGTCGATCCGGCGCAGGCCGGCGCCGCCGCCCCGAGCAGCAGCACGGCGATAGCCAACCGATACGTGGGGGCACGCAGGCGCATGGCCCCAGTGAAGCGGTACATCTGTGGACCTGTCTGGTCCATTGGTCCCGCTTGAGCCGGGACCCGGCCCTGGTTACGCAACGGGGGTGTCTCGTAACGCGTGTTCAGCGGGCCGTGGAGGTTCTGGCGGTCACGAAGTGGCCCACGAGGTCCAGGCAAGGCGCCTGGCGGCGGCCTTCGACGAGGTCGATCAGCATGTCGCCGGCTTTGCGGCCGTACTCCTTGTAGTCCCAGCCGAGGGTCGTGATGGACGGGTCGAAGGCCGCCGCCAGGCCGGCGTCGTGCGTGGTGACCAGCATGATGTCCTGCGGTATCCGCAGCCCCGTCGCCAGCACGGCTTGCGCGACGGCCACTCCGAGCCTCTCCACCGGGGCGTAGATCGCGTCGGGTGGCTCCGGCCTCGCCAGAAGGTCGGCCACGACCTCCGTGATGGTCGCCTGAGTCCGTAGGACGAGGCCATGGATCGGCGGGCGCACGAGGATCGGACGCCGGCCCCGTTCGGCGCACCACTCCTCGTAAGCGGCGGCCGCATCGCGTGCCGAGGCTACGAGAGGCGGGATGACCACCATCGCCACCTGCCGGGCTCCCCGGCCGACGAGATGGTCCAGAACGTCGCGTGTTGCAGCCATGTCGTTGCCCGCGACGACCGCATCTCCCTCATGCCCCCGCGGGTCCCTGCCCGCCGTGACGAAAGGAACGCCCCTGCTGCGCAGGATCGGAAGGGCGATCTCACCGTCGATCGGATCGATGACGATCACACCGTCGAGTGGCACGCGTTCCCACACCAGGCCCGACCGCGCCGGCGGAGCCACCACGAGGGCGTAGTCCCGATCGACGGCGGCGGCCGTGGCGGCGCCGATCAGCTCGGTGTAGTAGCCGAAATCCGAGAACTCGACCCGGGGCTCCTCCGGCAGGGAAGCCATCGCAGCGATCAGCTTCGTGCGCCCGGAAACGAGGCTCCTCGCGGCCGGGTTCGGCCGGTACCCGAGGCGGTCGGCCACCTCGCGAACCTTCCGTCGCGTTTCGGGATTGAGTCGTCCCTTGTCGTTCAGGGCGTGCGAGACGGTCGTGGCCGAGACCCCCGCTTCACGGGCGACGTCCCGGATGCTCACGCGGTTCGCGGCCATCGCCGCTGATGCTACTCCTGGGACCGACGCCCGAGGAACTCGATCAGGTCCGCGGCTTTCCGCTTACCATCGCCGGCCCTGATCGTCTCTCCGGTCGAAGCGAGCCTGGCACGGAGATCCACGTTCGCCAGCAGCCGTTCGACCGCTTGTCGCAACTCGTCGTCCGCGAAGCCATACGTGTCCAGCCGGATGCCGAGTCCCAGCTCGTGCATCCGCTGGGCGTTGTCGTACTGGTCCCAGAACAGCGGCAGAACCACCATGGGCTTGCCGAAGTGCAGGGCCTCGGTCGTCGTGTTGTTGCCGCCGTGGGTGATCACGAGGTCGCACTTGGGGATGATGCTGGTCTGGGGCAGCCGCCCTTCGCCCCACATGTTGTCCGGAAGATCGAACTCGTCTGAGCGCGGGCCTTTGCTGACCACGTAACGGTGAGGTGTGTCTGCCAGGACCGACACGAGCCGCTTCATCAGGTCCACGTCTGCAGAGCCGAGCGATCCGAGCGACAGGTAGACCAGCGCTCCGGGCCTGTCGCGAAGCGAGTCGGGTACATCCCACGGCTCGTCGGTCTCCCTAACGGAGGACTCCAGGCGGTGCCAAGTGGGGGCCAGCGGGCTGGTCCGTGGGTAGTCGGCCGTCTCCGGATACACGTACAGGTTCAGGTGCTCGGACTCGTGGATGAACTCAAGGTCGGGAAGCGGAGGCGCGCCGTTGTCAACGACGAAGGCGTTGTACCTCTCCCAGGTTTCGCGATGCGAGCGCTCGTACTCCGCCCGGAACTCCTCCCAGCCCGTGCGGTCGTCGATCGGATAGCCGCTGAAGACCGGCGGCAGGCCGGGGTCCTTCATCTCCAGGGGATTGCAGCTCATGATGCGAACCCACGGGGCGGGATGCGTGACGAGCGCCGGGAAGCAGTTGACGTTGTCTTCGACGATCACGTCGGGCTGGGTGCGATCCAGGATCTCGCGGAGCTGAGGCTCGCAGTAGAGGGCCCCGTCGATCAGAGACGCCCACACCGGTTCGATGAAGGTCGACAGCTGTTCGATGGTCGGTTTGCGGAACTCCGGGGCCGTCTCGGTGATGAAGTCGGTCCAGAACTGACCCGCGTCCTGCTCGGCGCCGTCCTCGGGGGGAGGAGCCAGGTCCACGAGGTCCTCTTCGAACCCCAGGGGCTCCAGGCGTCCCTTCCACGAGGCCTCGGCCGCGAACACGACCCGGTGGCCGCGCTGCTCGAGGAGCTTCCCGATCCCCACACAGTTGTTGGTTGGCCCGTATGCGCTCTCGGGCATGAACAGAACGGTCAGGCGCTCGCCCATCTGTCCCTCCACCGGACCGGGGCTCTCCCGGCCTCCTCGAGCGATGAAGAGTAGCGGCTAGGCAGCCGAGCCGTTCGTCAGAACCAGCGCCTTCTGAACCGCTTCGGGCGCGTCGGGAGCGAACCCGTCGGCGCCGGCCTCAGTGGCCCATTCCTGCGTGACCGGAGCGCCACCGACCATCACCCGGACGTTCTCGAGGAGTCCCTCGGCGCGCAGGGCTTCGATGACGACCTTCTGCTGTGGGACCGTCGTGGTGAGCAGCGCGGACAGCCCGACGATCTGCGGCTGGTACTCCTTCACGGCGTTGACGATCTTCTCCGTCGGGGTGTCCTTGCCGAGATCGATGACCTCGAACCCGGCCGTCTTGAGCATCGCGCCGACCATGTTCTTGCCCAGGTCGTGGAGGTCACCCTTCACGGTGGCCAGGATCACGCGAGCACCCGCCTGCTTGTCACCCTGCGCCAGCAAGGCGGGCTCGACGAGCTCGTTGCACATCTTGAATAGCGTGGCCGCCGCCACGACCTCGGGGAGGAACACCTCACCCCGCGTCCACATCGCTCCCAGCTCGAACATGGCCGCTGCCATGCCGTCCTGGAGGATGGTCACGGGGTTGACGCCGTCGTCAAGCAGCTGCTGCGTGGCAGCAAGGGCTTCCTCGCGCTTGGCCCCCATCAGGGTCGTGCGCAGCGTGGCGAGCAGTTCCTCCGACATCGTTCCTCCGTTCGTACCGTGCGGGTCACCCCGTCGCCCCGAGACGGTAGCGCACTTCCGGCTCCGTCCGGTAGCCGGGCTAGGCGGGCACGTGCTCCTTCTCGAACTCCTCGACGATCTTGCGTATCCGGTCCGACGCCCCGTCAGGGAGGGGGTACGGCTCGTGGGTCTCGATCAGTTCCTTGGCCGTCTGGGTCGCCTTCTGCTTCGGGATGGGCCGCCCCGCGGCCTCCCACTCCTCCCAGTTGCTGCGGTCGAAGAACTTCGTCTGCCAGACGGACATCATGTGCGTGAGCGTGTGATCTTGGTCCAGGAAGTGAGTTCCAGGACCGACCGCGTCGATCACGTCCACCGCCAGGGCGTCGGCATCCCATGAGCGAACCCCTTCGGACAGGCTGGCGATCAGGTCGAACAGCTCGGCGTCCAGGACCAGCTGGGCGTGGCTGAAGACGCGCGCGGCGTACAGGAGACCGGCTCCGCTGAACAGGTCCACGCCCGACAGCCAGCTCGACATCCCGGACAGGCCGTTCTCGGCGCCTCCCTGCCAGTCGCTGGTCTTCGAGCCGGTGGCGAACGTTCCGATCATCGACTTCAGGCCGTAGGTGCGTGCGAGCTGGGCGCTCGCCATCTGGAACAGAAGGTCCTCGGGGCCGCCGCATGTGGCGGCTCCCGTGCGCAGGTCCATCGTCGTCGCGCAGGATCCGTAGAACGTGCGGGCTCCCGGAGCCATCAGCTGCAGAGCGATCACGCCGGCGATCACCTCGGCGTTGGAGATGACGAGCGTTCCTGCCCGCGTCACGGGGGCGGTCGCTCCCAGGATCGGCATCACCATGAAGCCCGACGGGACGCCGTGCTCTGCGAAGGCGACGGCCGCTTCGAGCGGCCCGCCGTCGTAGACGAGCGGGGAGACCGAGCACTGGAAGGCCGATAGGATCGGCCGGTCCTTCAAGCTCTGCTCGCCGCCGGCCGCCACGGCGGCCATCTCGGAAGAGGCGTGGGCCTGTTCGGGCGTGACGGCAGTCATCATCGTGATGTGCTTGCCTGTGTTGTTGAGGTTCGCTTCGAGGTTGTGCAGCGGTTCGGAGGGGACGGGCATCTCGCGGGAAACCGCGGGCTGCCAGACGTAACCGATCTGCGGGAGAGCGTCGGCTATGCGTGAAGCGCTAGCGACGTCGTCCTTCCGTGAGGCCCGGCGCTGGTCCGTGTCCAGGTCCACGACCTCGGCCGCGTTGCCGTCCACCCCGAGATACCCGCGTGTCCCGTCCAGTTCGAGGTCAAGGCCGGGCTCGCGGGAACACAGGGGGAGGTCGGCGGGAACCAGCGACAGCGCGCCCTCCTGGATCTCGCGGGGGAAGCGGACGCGCTCGCCGGCCTCGTCAACGATCGCTCCGGCCTTCCCGAGCTCCTTCATCATCCGCTCGGAGCGGACCTGGATCCCGGTGCGCTCGAGAACCTCGGCGGTCGCTTCGCGTATGGCGTCCGTGGCCGCGTCGGGAAGGATGCCCAGGGGCGGATCCCGGTGGATGACTGATCGGATCTCGCGGTCGGGCATGGCGGCTTCCTCCTGATCCACTAGCCGGTCGGGCTATCTCCGCAAGTTGCCACCTGCGCGGCCGGATGGACACCACCTGCGTTGACCCCGAGTCAAGCACGTAAGCTGCGGCGCGTGCTCGAGGGACCGGAGGGGCTGTGGGCGCTGGGCGGCGCAGCGCAGGGGTTCGGACCGGAGGTGTTGTTGCCCGAGCGGCTCCGAGGCACGGTGGGATTGCCTCCTGGTCTGGAGTTGGCCGACGCGCTCGCGCTCGATGACGCCGGCGATGTGGCCCTGGCGGTCCTGATGGGAGGGGGCGAGGTGGTGACCTCGCCGCTGGTGCGGGAAGGGGACGGCGTCAGGCGAGCGGAGGCCGGCGACGGCGCCTTCGAGCGGATCTGGGGCGCTATGCGGGCCGGCGCCGTCGCCGGCCGCTTCCGGGCCAGATCCTTCGGCGAGGTTCGGCCCGCCTTGGGTGAGCGCCCGATCGACGTGGACCAGTCGAACGACTCCTTCGTCGTAGGGGACGGCGTGGTCGTCAAGCTGTATCCGAGGACGATCCCGGGAGCCCAGCCCGGCTTGGACCTTCCCGCGCACCTGCGCGCGGTGGGCTTCGGCGACACGCCCGCGCTCATGGGCGCCCTGGTGTGGGACGGCCCGCAGGGCGAACCGGTGGTGCTGGCGACCGCATCGGCGTTCCTGCCCGGCGCCAGGGACGGATGGGACTGGTACGTGTCCCTCGTCGGTGACTCCCTGGACGACGGCGCGGACGCCGTGGCACCGGCGCGGAGCATCGGAGAGCTCGTGGCGCGTCTGCACGTCGCGTTGGCGACGCCGTCGGAGGTGCTGCCTGAGCCCCTGCGGGAAACCACGCCGTCGGAGGTGCAGGGGTGGCGCGCCCGCGCCGCCGCCACGCTGGATGAAGCGCTCGAGGTGACGGGCGGCGAGGAGGGCGAGCGGCTACAGGGGCTGGCGGCGCGGGCGCGCCGAGCGCTGGACGAACTCGAGCGCGTGTCGGGATGCCCCGTGATGCGCATCCACGGCGACCTGCACGTCGGACAGATCCTCGAGTGGGAGGAAGGTCTCGCCGTCAGCGACTTCGACGGCAACCCGCTCGCTCCGGCTCACGTCCGCGCGGCCTTGGACACGCCCATGCGCGACGTCGCTTCGATGGCCCGCGCCCTCGACCACGTCGGCCGCGTCGTCCAGCGACGCAGGCCGGAGGATGCGGGCCGTATCGAGTCCTGGATCAAGGAGGCGCGACGCTCGTTCCTGGACGCGTATCGGAGCGAGATGCGCGCCGCGGGCGACCCGGTACCGTTCGTCGATGAGCTGCTGCTTCCCTTGGAGGTCGCGCAGGAGTGTCACGAGTACGTCTATGCGGCGCGCTACCTGCCCAGGTGGCTGTACGTTCCGGACCTGGCCATGCCCGCGCTCCTGCGGGGAGACTCCACGGCGTGAACGCCGAGCTGTTCCTCGCAGATCTCGAGGCCAAGCCGGCCGCCCTGCGAGAGCTCGCGGGCATCCTCGACGCCGGGAAGCCGTGGGCCGCCGTGCCGGGCAGGCCCGAACGAGTGGTCTTCCTTGGCATGGGGTCGTCCAGGTTCGCGGCCTCCGTGGCGGCGGCCAGGCTCAGGGGCCTGGGGTTCGCTGCGGTGGCCGAGCCGTCCAGCGCCGAGGCAGGCGCGGCCGCGCCGGGCGGTCCGGGAACACTGGCGGTCGCGATCTCCGCGTCGGGCAAGACCGTCGAGACCGCAGAGGCGCTCCGCAGGCACCGAGACGCCGGGAGCGCCACGCTCGCCGTGACGAACGCCGGCACGTCCGCGATGGCTGCCGCCGGTACCGGCGTCGTGGACCTGGCTGCCGGTCCGGAAGGAGGAGGCGTCGCTTGCCGAACCTTCCAGCACACGCTCGCCCTGCTGCTGGCCCTGGAGGATGTGCTCGCGGGAGGCGAGGGTGGCCGCGCGGCGGACCTC
>CAZHRY010000061.1:0-14527 GCA_964535065.1 uncultured Actinomycetes bacterium | reverse complement strand
TCGGGTGTGGCGCTCACGATCTCGGCGATCCCGCCGTCGATGAAGTGCGTGGCTATGCGCTCGAACCCGGCGATCTGGCCGGTCGAGCCCGCGGCGGGTGCCGCCGCGAGGCCGATCGTGGCGACCGCGGCGGCCGCCACGATCGCGATGAGGCGCGTCGGTCGAGTCATCCCCATCCTCCTTCGTCTGCTGTGCCCTCCGCCGATGTGCACGTGCACTCGGAGGTCGGTTCCGACGCTAGCCACGCGCTGGGAACGCGATGCAGCGACGAGGTGACGAGCCGATGAACCTTCGTCCTTGAACTGGCGCCCCAGGTGCACCATCGGGGCGCGCCTCGACTGGGTCCAGCGATGTAGGGGTCGGATAGGATGATGCGGATGGCAGGCCCACTCGCGACAGCCCTCGGAACGTGATGGCGACGATCGAAACCCAGCCGACCGACCGGATCCGACCCCTCCGCTCGCGGTACCGCGTGGAGCTGCTCTCGCAGGACGACGTCGAGCGGATCGTCGATGCCTGCTTCACGGTCCTCGAGAGGGTGGGCCTGCAGATCGACTCGGAACCGGTGCTCCGAGATCTAGCCGAGGCCGGCGCGCACGTCGATCTGGAGACCGAGCGGGTCCGGTTCCCTCGCTCGATGGTCGAAGCGGCGCTCGATGCCATGCCCCGCGACTTCGAGATGGCTGCGCGCGACCCGTCCTGCGACCTGGTGATCGACGGGTCCGCCGGCTATCTCTCACTCGACGGAACGCCGGCGTTCATCCTCGACATCGACACGCACGAGCGGCGTCCCCCGAACCGCGAGGACTACCGGCAGGCGATGGTGCTTTCCGACGCGCTGCCCGAGATCGCGTACACGTGGCCACCGTTCGCCCTCGCCGACGTGCACCCCTCGGCGCAGTCGGTGTGGCAGGCATACCTCGAGCTGGCGTGCACGACGAAGCACGCACAGCCGAACGAAGTGATCACACCGGGCGATGCCCGTGCGGCGATCGCCATGGCCCGCGCGGTCGCCGGCGGCGCGGATGAGCTTCGGGCGCGGCCGCTGATATCTAGCTACCAGTGCGCGATCAGCCCGCTGAGCTACGACGGAGCCGCCGTGGAGGCCGCGCTCGAGTTCGCGAAGGCCGGAGTCCCGGCCGGGTGGGTCTCGATGGCGGTCGCGACGGCTGCGGCGCCGACGACCCTGGCCGGCCACCTGGTCTCGGTGCACGCCGAGCTTCTAGGAGGGATCGCGGTGCTCGAGACACTCGTCCCCGGCGCCGCCACCTTCTACGGTCCGTACCAGGCGTTCATGGACCTGCGCTCCGGCGACATGAACCCCGCCTGGGGTGGCGAGGATGTGCTGTTCAAGCTCGCGTCCGCGCAGATCGCCAGGCGGCTCGGCCTGCGGATGAACATCATGGGGTACGGCACCGGCGCGAAGACGGCCGACTGGCAGGCCGGCGTCCAGCACGCCCTGTCCCTGATGGGGGTCGTCCTCGCCGGAAGCGGCGAGCTGATCGCCTCTGCAGGCACCCTTCACGGCAGCCGGGTCTTCTCCCACGAGCAACTGGTGCTGGACGCGGAGCTGTTCGGGATGGTCTGCCACATGCTCGAAGGTTTCACCGTCACCGAAGACGATCTCGCTCTCGAGGTGATCGAGGCGGCGGGGCCCGCCGGCCACTTCCTGGACAGCCCGCACACGCTCGCTCACATGCGCGAGCGCTGGATGTCGGAGCTGTTCGGCACCGGAGACTGGGATACGTGGGTGGCCTCCGGACGACCGGAGCCGAAGGATCGCGCTCGGGAGCGAGCGCGGGAGCTCCTCGCGACGCACGAGCCGGAGCCGCTCCCGGAGGATCTCGATGCCGAGCTCCGATCGATCGTCGCCGCGCGCGAGGCCGAGATCCTGGCCGGGGGCGAGCCGTCCTAGGAGTCACTTCCTCCTCGCGCGCCCTACTTCGCGTACGCCGACGCGCCCTGGACGTGCAACGACACGTAAGGCTCATCGCCCACGACCCAGCTGTCGTGCCCGCCGGGGATGGCGAACGCGTCGCCGGGGCCCATCACGAACTCCGTGCCGTCGGCCATGCGAACCGCTGCCCGGCCCGAGACGACGAGCCCGACGTGCTCGACCTCGCAGAGCGTGGCTCCGGTGGCGGCGCCGACGTGCTCGGACCATCTCCACCCCGGTTCGTACGAGGCTCGCCCTAGGGTCACCTCTCCGAGCTGCAGGAGTTCGAACGTGCCGGAAGGGAAGGTCCGCAGTTCGTCCGGCTGCTCGAATCGCTTCAGGTATGCATCCATGGTGCGGGAGCGTACTCCGCCCGCCGTACTCACGCCTTCCGGAATAGGACGTGCATCTCGACCGTCCCGGTGTCTGCGATCGATAGGACCAGGAATCCGACCGGAGCCTCGATGTCGTAGTCAAGGAGGGTCACCTCGAAGCTGGCAACTACCTCGATCCGCTCGCCGGTCCACTGCGCCTGGATGGGCACCTCGATCTGGCGGGAAACGCCGTGAAGGGTTAGCTCACCAGTGACGGTGGCCGACACTGGTTCGCCGATCGCGGGCTCGTTGCCGATCTCGACGGGCTCGGTCAGAACGAACGTGGCCTGAGGGAACATGTCGGTCTCCAGGCCACGGTCGGCAAGCTGGCCGTCTCGGCGCTCGTCATCGCTGGCAAGGGTGGTCATATCGACCGTCACCTCGAGCGAGGTCACCTGAGTGCCCTCGACGTTGAGTGTCCCCGAGATGTTCCTCGTCCGCCCCACCGCCGTGTTCGTTCCGATGCCACCGAGCTCCTCTTCGATCCGGTAGCCGGCGAAGGTGGAGGTCCCGTCCTCCAGCGAGCCGGTCTCGGGGTCGATGGTCCAGGCCCCCTCGAAGTCCACGGCGCCGCTCGCCGTCCCGGAATCCGCCGGGCTGGAGAGCGTGGCCGTTCCTGGCTCCTTACCACCGAACACGCGCCAGGCGATGAGGGCGCCGGCGCCCACTACCGCGATCGCCAGCCCGATGACGACGATCCGAACCGTGAGCCCCTTGTCGTTGCCGGTCATGCCCCTCTCCTTCCGATCGTCATCACAGAGCACACGCTGAACCTGACGTTGGCCTGTGACCTCCCTGAGGATCGCCTGTGGGAGCACGATCTGGGGCAGCGCGCAGCGGCTTCACAGCCTGCTCCCAGGTTCGGTTGCTGCTCTTGAGCCAGAGAGAGTAAGGAGGTCGGTCATGGGTCCTCATGGGCCGGGTTTCGACAGGTTCGGTTCTCTGATGCACCGCCCCGACACGTTCTGGGGTGTGTTCTACAACCTCATGCCGCTCATCTTCCTCCTGGCTGCCACTGGGTTGATCGTCTGGGCGGTCCTGCGGATGTCCGAACGGAAGGTGCGGGCAGGTGCGGGGCAGGCGAGCCCGATGGCCCCGGCTGCCGTCGACAAGGCGCTCGAGGAACTGAGGCTCCGTTACGCTCGGGGGGAGATGTCTCGCGAGGAGTTCGCGATGCGTGGCAGGGATCTGGGACTCGATGTAGGCGTTCCCGCGACCGGGGGCGAGGATACGGGCGGCTGATGGCAGGCGTGAGCAGCGGTGGGGTGGGGCCGGGCGCTTCGGCGCCCGGCCCCGCCCCACGCGTATTGGTCGTCGACGACGAGCCGGCGATCACCGATCTCGTCGCGACGGCCCTTCGCTACGAGGGCTTCGACGTGCAGACGGCGGGCGACGGCCGCCGCGCCCTTTCCCTGGTGGACGACTTCCGGCCCGCCCTGATCGTGCTCGACGTGATGCTCCCCGGCATGGACGGCTTCGAGGTGCAGAGGCGTCTGGCCGACATCGGCGTTCGCGTTCCGGTCCTGTTCCTGACGGCGAAGGACACCACCGAGGACAAGGTGCGAGGCCTGACGCTGGGCGGTGACGACTACGTCACCAAGCCGTTCAGCATCGAAGAGCTCGTCGCGCGCGTTCGCGCCGTGCTCAGGCGAACGCTGGGAGCCCCGGACGAGCGCTCGATCCTCGTGTTCGACGACCTTGAGCTCGACGAGGACCTGCACGAGGTCCACCGGGCGGGCGTTCGGCTAGACCTCACGCCGACCGAGTTCAACCTCCTTCGCTTCTTCATGCATAACCCGCGCCGCGTCCTGTCGAAGGACCAGATCCTCGACCACGTGTGGCACTACGACTTCGGTGGCGACGGATCGATCGTGGAGACGTACGTGAGCTACGTCCGCAAGAAGCTCGAGGCTTACGGCCCGAGGCTCCTCCACACCGTGCGAGGGGTCGGGTACGCCCTGCGAACGGGGCGCTGAGGTGTCCCTCCGCGCGCGACTCTTGATCGTGGCGGCGGTGCTGGTGAGCGTCGGAGTCCTTGTTGTGGACGTCGTGACGTACAGAGCCGTGTCGTCCTTCCTGACGAAGCGCATCGACGAGCAGCTCGCGGCGGCCAGGCCGCTGGCGGCCAACGAGATGCGGTTGCCGGGTCCGCA
The DNA here is from genome assembly GCA_964535065.1 of uncultured Actinomycetes bacterium. Taxonomy (GTDB): domain Bacteria; phylum Actinomycetota; class UBA4738; order UBA4738; family HRBIN12; genus AC-51. Next base: position 10,064 of record CAZHRY010000061.1, on the reverse strand, counting down.
CGTCGAGGGGCCGGGGAACCTGATCCTGCCGAACGGCACCTATGCGGAGGTCCGCAGCGCGGACGGAGACATCACCGCCCAGAGGGTGTTCGCGTACGGCGGTGAGGGCATCCAACCCCCGATCTTGCCCGGCGACATGCCGGGCGCCGGGGCAGAGGAGGCAGGCCAGACCGCGTGGTTCACCGTGGGTTCGGGCGGGGGTACGGAGTACCGGGCCCTCGCCACCTCCCTCGGGCCCGGGGAGGGGACCTTCACCGTGGCGATCCCCCTCACCGAGCTTCGGGCGACTCAGAGCCGGATGCTTCGCGTGGAGGCGGTGGTGACGCTCCTGGTCGTCGGTGGCGTCATCGCCCTGGCCCTGTGGCTGACGAGGGTCGCCATGCAACCGCTCGAGGACATGGGCGAGACCGCCGGGGCTATCGCTGCGGGGGATCTGAGCCGGCGCGTCACGCCTTCGGACGACAGGACGGAGGTGGGACGGCTCGGAGCGTCGCTCAACGCGATGCTCGGCCAGATCGAGGCGGCCTTCGAGGAGAGGAAGGCCTCCGAGGAGCGGCTCCGTCGCTTCGTCGCGGACGCCTCACACGAGCTGCGAACCCCCCTGACATCGATCCGCGGTTTCGCCGAGCTGTTCCGCAGAGGTGCCAGCGAGCGGCCGGAGGACCTCGAGCGTTCGATGGACCGGATCGAGACCGAGGCAGTGCGCATGGGCGTCCTCGTCGAGGACCTGTTGTTGCTGGCGAGGCTCGACCAGCGGCGTCCACTCGAGCGCGAGCTGGTGGATCTGTCGGGGCTGGTAGGAGAGGCGGCCGAAGCGGCTCGTGCGGTCGATCCCTCCAGGGCGATCGACATCGACGCAGACGCCGGTGTGGTCGTGCCGGGCGACTCCGGACGTCTCCGTCAGGTCTTGGACAATCTGCTCGAGAATGCACGGGTCCACACGCCTCCCGGAACCCCGGTCCAGGTGGCCGTGCGCCGGCAAGGCGAGGAGGTCCTGCTGTCGGTGTCAGACGAGGGACCCGGCATCGATCCCGGGATCCAGAGCACGATGTTCGAGCGTTTCACCCGCGGGGACGAGGCGCGGTCGCGCGAGGCGGGCGGTGCAGGGCTCGGCCTGGCGATAGTATCAGCGATCGTCGAGGCTCACGGCGGGACCGTGAGCGCGCGGCAGAGGGACCGGGGAGCGACGATCGAGGTGAGGCTCCCGGCGGGCGGCGGGTCCCACGACGAGGGCCCGGACTAGAGCCGGGCCCTCGTCGTGGGACGGTCGCTACTCGTCCGCGCAGTCCCACACTCCTCCGGGGCCGGGGCCGGACTCGGTGCCCGTCACCTCGAGGTCCTCGTCGAACAGCACGGTGACGACGTCCCCGTCCGACGTCTCTACGTGGGCCTCGTAGGCGGCTCCGCCGGAGTCGGTCTCCACACGGATCACGGTGCCGCCGGGCACCTCCTCGAGCGCCGCTGCCTCGATGCGGTCGGCCTTCGATCCCGTCACCAGTTCCTCGCCTGGTCCGTGGGACATGCCCGCCAGGTCCCGGACCGCAAGCGTCCATGCAGACGTCTCCGAGGAAGATCCGGCTGCGGCAGCGATCTGCGTCCCCGCCAGCGCCGCCCCGCCCAGGAACCCGACGGTTACAAGCGCGGTCGGCAGGAGCCAACGCTTCCCGCGGACCGGTGACGTCATCTCTCGATCCTCCATCTGTCTCTCCTCCTTCCTTCGGCGACGACCCTCCCCGCCTCGGATCGATGCTGTCCGGGTAACCGGGGAGCCGGGCCAGAGGAAGCTGAGAGAACGCCCTGAGCGGCCGACGTGGTTCGCAGACCGGATCGGGTTGCCTCACAGCTTGATCACAGGCGCGCGGGGTTCACTCGCTCACGGTGATCTTCGATGGAGGTGCGTGGAGATGACTGACACCGGCGGGCGACCGATCGGGCGGTGGCTCGCCCTCGGCCTCGCCATCTCGCTGACCACAGCAACCGTGGAGGGGTTCCTGCTGGCCCGATCGACGACCGAGCAGACCGCCGCCTCGCCGGTCCAGGGAACCGGCCTCTCGCAGGACCGGGCAGACGTGGTTGCGACCTCGTCGAGCCAGGACCTCACCTACGTCATATCGACCGCGCTCCGTTCGGTGCTCTCGATCCAGGCCTCGTCAACGCGATACGACCCGTTCGGAGGCACGTCGGAGGTCACGGGCGAAGCGTCTGGCGTGATCCTCGCGGAGGGGCTGGTGATCACGAACCACCATGTGATCGCCAACGCGACCGAGATCACGGTGACTTTCGAAGATGGGGAGACCGCCGAGGCCTCCGTACTTGGTAGCGACGCCGATCTCGACCTGGCTGTCCTGTCCGTTCCAACGGGAGACAGGCCGGCGATCGAGGTCGGGACCTCGTCATCGCTGCAGCTCGGGGAGACCGTGGTGGCTCTCGGCTATCCGCTCGGGTTGGGCATCACGGCTACCGCAGGCATCGTCTCGGGCCTTGACCGGTCGATCGACGTCACCGGGCCTAACGGGGTCGAGCATCTGGATGGCCTCTTGCAGACCGACGCGGCGATCAACTCGGGCAACTCCGGCGGGCCGCTCATCGACTCCAGTGGCGCGCTGGTCGGGATCAACACCGCAGGCGCCTCGGCGGCCTCGGCCGAGAACATCGGGTTCGCGATCGCGATAGACAGGGCGCTTCCCCTTATCCGGGAGGTGGCCGGCACCTCGTGACCGGTCGGGCGCTTCGCGGGTTCGCCACGCGTCATCGGAACAAGCCACGCCCGAGCCGTCCGCATCCCCACTTGACCGCCCGCTCGACACCCCCGGATACTTACCACCATGTCCAGACCGCGAGCGACCTACGCGAACGTTGCTGCCACCGTCGCCCTGCTGCTCGCCGTTAGCGGCGGTGCGTACTCCCTCGCCAGCTTCCCCGAGATGACGAGAACGATCTCCGGTCCCGTGAACGTGATCGGAAACGAGAAGGACGTACCCACCGACAACCCGAAGGCAGTCAGGGTCCTCAGTGTCCCCCACCTCGGGATCCTGAAGATCCCCGAGCTCGGGTGCGCTCAGATGACCGGGATGGTTACCGCGCTTCTCACCTGGACGAACACCACGACCTCGAAACAGACCATCTCTTTCGAGCGGGAGGGCACCACCAACTCGAACGCCATAGTGGGCGGAAAGACGGCGACCGTGGACCTGATGCTCCGATATACGAGCAAGGACATCTTCCAGGGCGAGTTCCGTGTGAGTGACTACAGGGGCAAGCACGCGGTGATCGACATCTCCGTGGCGGTCGTGCCCACCCACTGCCGGGTCACGACCGACGGCGTCGTGGTCAGCTGAGGCGCCCGGCGGATCTTGCGGCCCTTGCGGGGGCGTCCACCGGCCATGACGTTCGAGAGACCATCGCTACATCACCCTCTACTGCTCGGCGTCTTTCCGGCTCACTTGGGGCCCGGGTGCCGTTCGTGCCGGAACTAGACTGAGTGCGAACAACGCGAGGGCGGTCACGTGGACGATGGAGCACCACAGGCAGATCGCCCGGATCAGGAACAGCTCCACGTAGACGAACCACGCGACGGCTCCGATCCCACTCCACGCCAGGACCGCTCGCACCGTTCGAACCGGACGTCGATCCGAGTACCAGAGCCGGGGAACGCTGAGCACGAGCATCGCGAGCGCCCATCCAACCCCCAGGAGCGCCACGGGAACCCCGAGGATCTCGGACTGCGGGCTGGACGTGACCAGCCCGCAGTCCATGAGCCCGCTGGCGCTGCACGCGACGTCGGAGGTTGAGGAGTAGTGGTCGACCGTCAGATGTCCGGACACGATGAGGGCGATGAGCGCAAGCGCCATCGGTGCGATCCATATCCGCCCACGCGGCGCGCGGCGATGCTCATCATGGCGGGTAGGGATACGGGTGCTCACGTAACGGCTCGATGGCATCATCCAGCACTGCATCGATATGCGACCAGGGTCCTGCGTCCCCTCGACGGAGTGACCCCAGAAGACGGATCGCATGAGCGAGACGTGGCTCTGGGGCCGGCTGCGGGACCGGGGATCGGCGTGTCATCATGGGACCCGCTCAGGTTCAGGGGGGTGATTCAGGTGGGGGAGGAGATGCGCCTGGTCCGTACCGACCAGAGGGCGCACGGACCGTCGACCCCGGGCATGGACCGGTTCACGGCGGTGGCCACCCAGACGATGTGGGCGGGCGGAGCGCGAACCGAGTCGGGCATGGTGTCAGGATGGCACCATCACGGCGAGCAGGAGTCGGCGATCTTCGTCCTGTCCGGTGCCCTGCTGATGGAGTACGGGCCAGGGGGCGCCGACTCGTTCGAAGCCGGGCCGGGTGACTTCGTCTATGTGCCGCGCGGGGCGATACACCGTGAGAGCAACCCGTCGGACCAGCCCGCCGACATACTGGTCGTCCGCGCGGGCACGGGCGAGTCCGTCTTCAACGTGAACGGTCCCGAGCCCGGGTAGCGGGAGCGGCGACCGCGACGGACCGCGCCTCGAGCCAGTGCCAGACCCGCGGATCGCCACCGGTGGGCGGCGTCCAGCCCACGAAGTCCTCCCCGATGCTGGGGGTCATCACCATGCTCCCGACGCTCAGTCCCACGTAGACCGTCCCGGACAGCTACGGCATGAGATCTGCCAGCCCGGACCGCCGCATCCAGTGGCACAGGTGCAAGGGATCGGGCAAGATCACTTCCGGCGGCCTGCGGCGCTAACGTGTTGACGGCGCCGCAGGCCGCCGTCGGTGCCCCCGGCAGGAATCGAACCTGCGACACGCGGTTTAGGAAACCGCTGCTCTTCTCCACTGAGCTACGAGGGCGGGGGATGCAGGAAACGTGGCAGGGAACCCCGGCCGCGATCCTGCGCCCGTCGAACGAGAGTGTAACGAGGTGGTCGGAGCGGGCTTCGAAGCGAGACTCGAGCCTCGAAGCGAGATCCAGCCAGGGGTGAGCTCGAGAGCGGAAGGAAACGAGGCTACGCCGCCGCCTGGAGCGATTCCCGAGCCCGATGGCGCGCCAGCTTGAGTCTCGCGGGTTCAGGGCGGCGTCGCCGCTCGGGCTCGGGGCGGAACCCGACGCACCAGCGGTCGCCGGGCACCCCGTGGCTCAGGGGACGCCGGGGCGGCGCGGCGCGTCGAGGACCGCCTCCTCCGCGTGCCAGACAGCCTCGACGTTGTTGCCGTGCAGGTCGTTCACGAACGCGGCGTAGTACCGCTCGGAGTATTGCGTCCAGACCCCGGGTTCCCCGCGCGGGGTCGCGCCGTGCGCGACGGCAGCCGCGAAGAAGGCGTCCACCGCGTCGCGGCCCTCGGCGTCGAACGCGACGTGCGCCGCGGTGGTCACCGGCTCACCGCGACAGATCGCGAAGTCGTCCAGGTCCTCGGCCCCGTATGCCACGCACGCCTCCTGCACCTGGAGTTCCTCGTAGCCGAGCGGGGCGAGCGCCGCGGTGTACAGGCGCCGGGAGGCGTCCAGGTCCTCCACGACGAACAGCACGTGATCGACGACGACACGACGGACCGACATCGACGTACAGTAAACCTCGGTCGATGCCGCCGACGCGCACACGATCGAGGTCCATACCGGGTGATCGGCAGGTGCACCTGTTTGACCAGGCCAGATGGCATCTCCTGCCGGCCTCACGAGGACGAGGACGAGAGACGAGGGGCCCGGGGACGAGGGCGGAGGCGGGAGCCACAACGTTGAAGCGTTAGCGGGCGAGGGGTTGACCGAGCCTCGGGCATCTCGGCCATCGAGAAGATGCGGTCCATGACGGGCTTGATCCGGCCCTCCTCGATCAGGTCGCGGATGCTGTCGAGATCCTGCGCGCTCCGTTTGGCGAGGAACTGTGTGTATCGTTGCGGCGCGAACGCCGACCTCAGCTTGCCCACGAGAGCCGGGCCCACTTAGCGGCCGTCGAGCCTGCCGACGGCCACGTGCGCGCCTCCGCGCGACATGACCTTCCGGAAGTCCGCGAAAGAGTGGGTCCCGACCGTGTCGAAGACCACGTCGAACCTCGGCTCGCCTCGGGTCACGTCCTCTTGCGTGTAGTCCACGGCGTGGTCGGCACCGATAGAGCGGACCATGTCGAGGTTCTTCGCGCTGCAGACGGCGGTGACCTCGGCGCCGAGCGCCTTCGCGATCTGGACGGCGAACGAACCGATGCCGCCCGATGCGCCGCTGACGAGCACGTGCTGACCCGGAGCGACGTTGCCCTTATCTCGCAGGCCCTGGAGAGCCGTCAGAGCTGCCATCGGTACGGCCGCGGCTCGTTCGAAGGTCAGGTTCGAAGGCTTGCGTGCGACGAACCGCTCCGGCACCGCGATCAGCTCCGCGAACCCGCCTGCATCCACCTCGGCACAGATCTCATCTCCGGGAGCGAAGCGGGTTACGTCAGGGCCGACCACTAGGTCTCTCGTCGCCACGGGGTCTTGGACCTCCGTCCACTCGAGCACCTCGGGCCCGCCGTACCGCTCGTACACCCAGGCCTTCATCTCTTCCCTCCTTCAGCGTCCGCCGCATGCAGGTCACGGCAGGTCGCCAAGCAGTGCGTTCGCTCGAGCCAGACCCACCAGGTTGCCCTTGCGCTCGAACCGATCCCGAGCTTCCATCGTGGCCGCCCGAGCGCCGGGGTCCCCGGAAGCCCCGAGGATCTCGGCCAGGTCCAACCAGGCCAGGGCAGCCTCCTCCAAGAACCCGAGCTCTCTGCCCATCTCGACCGCTCGTCGCGCGAGGGCTTGCGCGCCCGCGAGATCCCCCCTACAGGCGAGCACCTTTGCACGCAGCCTCCGCCAGGACATCTCGTTGTAAGCGTCGTCGCTCGCTCCCAGCTCCTCGCTCGTCTCGCTGAGTCGTTCGGCCTCATCGAGCCGTCCCAGCCGGTAGACGGCCTCGCCGAGATGGGCAGCTTGGGTCGGGAGGAAGGTCTTCATCCCTAACCGTTCAACCATCTCGTACCCCTCCCGGAGGACCTCTTCACCTCGGACCCAGTCCTCGGCCCACAGGCACACATCCCAGGCGCAGCCCGCCGTCTGGGCGTACATCGCCTGCTGGCCCAGCTCCAGCTTGTGCCGCCTCCATGCGGTGACCGCCTCGAAGGCTCCCTCGAACTCCCCGAGGCGTGCCCGCATGTGCGCCTGCACGTGGAGGGCGAAAGCCTGGATCTCCGGAGCATCTCCGAACCGTCCGAGGACCTCGTCCACGAAGCGCAGCCCCTCCTCGACCGGCGCCGGCCCGAAGACCAGCGGACCGGCGGAACGCATGACGATGGGTAACTCAAGGATGAGGTCGCCGGTCAGTCGCGCATGCTTCAAAGCCAGATCCAGCGCTCGCCGGGAGTCTTTCTCCATCCCTCGGAGGCCGTGCACGTCGGATATGAGGTCCCATGCCAAGGCGAGCACATCGTGATCCGCGGCGGGCTCACGGGCGGCGATCGCCGCCTCGGCCTCCTCGAGCGCATCCTGCGTGGCTGTCTCCGTGCCCTCGTTCTCGAGCCTCATGGATGCGAGTCCGATCCGCGCCACCCACTCCAGGTGCTCGTCCCCGGCCGCGGCCGACGCCGCTTCGTCGAAGGCAGCCTGCGCTCCGGTCATGTCGCCCGCCAGTTTCCGCGCGTCGCCCAGGGCGAGGAGGAGGTCGGAGCGCATGGGCCCTTCGGGAAGGAGTTCTACAGCCCGGCCGAGCAGGTTCACCGTGGCGCCTGCGTCGCGCCGCGCGCGGGCCGCCCGTCCCGCCGCGGCTAGCCGCTCCGCGGCGCGCTCGCCCAGCACGGGATCGGGAGTGCCCAACTCGACGCCGTAGCGATACGCCTGCTCCAGGTGGTAGCCCACGGTCTCGTCGGGGGCGTTGTCGCCGAGCTTGGAAACCAGCCAGTCCGCGTATCCCTCGTGCAGGGTGGCGCGCAGCCTCTTCGGGATCGCCTCGTAGGCCGCGTCGCGGATGAGGATGTGACCGAACCTGAAGCCGTCGTCGCCCGACAGGATCGCGCGGTCGGGGCGGATCAGCTCCTTACGGACCAGCGTCAGCAGGTGCCCGCCGACGTCGCGCTGCTCGGGCTCCGGAAGCAGGGCCGCGACCGCCCCGCGGTGGAAGAGGCGTCCCTCGACCGATCCGCGCTCCACGACCGCGCGCTCCGCGTCGGCGAGCCGGTCTATGCGCGCGGCAAGCAGCGCCTGCAGCGTCGGTGGCACCTCGAGCTCACCGTCTCCGCTCTCGGACTGCATCGCGACGAGCTGCTCGACGAACAGCGGGTTCCCGTCGGCGGCCTCGACGATCCGCGCGTGCGCCTCGGCGGGGATGCGGCCAAGCAGCCCCACGAGCGTCTCGCTGTCCGACCCCGAGAGCGGATCCAGCGACAGCAGCGTCGCGTTCGGCTTGGGCGCCGCCCACGTGGGTCGCACGTCGAACAGGTCGGGTCTCGCCATGCACAGGACGAAGAGAGGAACCCCTTGGGCGAAAGTCGCGACGTACTCGATCAGGTCGAGCAGCGCCGGCTCTGCCCAGTGGATGTCATCGAACACGACGACGAGCGGCTCCCTTCCAGCGAGCGTCTCGACGAGCCTCCGGACGCCCCAGGCGATCTCCTCGGGAGTGGCGGCGGTTCCGCTCGTGGTGATGGCCGCCTCCACTCGGGCGGACACGAGTTCGCCGTCGCCCTCGCCGTCCAGGGCGTTCTTGATGTCGCCGACCTGCGACGCGATCTCCGCCAGCGGCAAGTAAGTGATGCCCTCGCCATAGGAGACGCAGCGACCGATGAGCGTGCGGCTCTCGCATCGGGTCAGCAGCTCACGGGCCAGCCGGGACTTGCCGATCCCCGGTGGACCGACGATCGTGGCGAGCTGAGGGGTTCGTGACTCGAAGGCAGCGGTGAGCGCCTGCTCGAGCAGAGCCAGCTCATCGGCCCGGCCGACGAAGGGGGACGTGATCGGACGGGTGAAAGCGGGAACCTCTTCTTGCAGTCCCTCGACGCTGAAAGCGGGAACCGGCTCGCTCTTGCCCTTGAGGGTAAGGGGTTCTACGGGCTCGACCAGGACCTGGTCCCGCACGAGACGCTCGGTCTCCGAGCCGATGAGGACCTGCCCCGAGTGCGCAGCCTGCTCCAGGCGAGCCGCGACGTTGACGGCGTCTCCGGTGACGAGCGTTTCGCCCGCGCCGGCCACTACCTCGCCGGTGTTGACGCCCGTACGCACATCGAGCCCGAGGGTTGCCACCGCGTCTCGCATCTGAACGGCCGCTAGGACGGCGCGGAGCGCGTCGTCCTCGTGCGCCTGAGGCAAGCCGAACACGGCCATGGCTGCATCGCCCACGAACTTCTCGACGGTCCCGCCGTGGAGCTCCAGGATCGTCCGAAGCTCCGAGTGATATCGGGACATCACTTCGCGCAGGACCTCGGGGTCGGACCGCTCGCCTAGGGCGGTGGACCCGACAAGGTCGCAGAACACGATCGTCACGACCTTGCGCACCTCCGCAGCGTGCGCCGCGTCGAGCGCGGTTCCGCAGGCGCCGCAGAACCTGAAGCCCTCGGGGCTCTCCTGGCCGCATGATGGGCAGGTCATCGAACAAGGCTGCCGCAGGGGCCCGAGCGATGCAAGTCCCGACCCGGGGCGACACGGCTGATTGACGGTCGAAGGTCAGAACCTGAGAAGCTCTCCTTGATGCGCCGGCCCCTGGTCCTGCTTCTGTTCGCCGCGGTATTCGTTGCGGAGCTGGGGTGGTCGGGGGTCGCTCCTTTGGTACCGGACTTCCAGGATCGTTTCGCACTGACGGAAACGAATGCGGGTCTGGTGTTCACCCTGGCGAGCGCGGGGATCCTGCTGGCGTCGCTGCCCGCCGGAGCCCTCAGTCGCAGGTTCGCGGTCCGCACGATGACCCTGTGGGCCATGGCCTCGATCACCGTGTCCAGCGCCCTTCTCGCGATCGCGGGTTCTTTCGGGCTGGTCCTCGTGGGGCGCGTGTTCTTCGGCATCGGGTTGGGAACCATGTACGTGGCGGGAACCGCCAGGCTCCACGACGCCGCCGAAGAACACGCGCCCCAAGCACAGGCCATGACTAC
>CAZHRY010000060.1:2758-15053 GCA_964535065.1 uncultured Actinomycetes bacterium | reverse complement strand
TCCAGGTCGGCGCGAAGCGCCGCTTGGATCGGCTCGCCCGCGAACCCCCAGATCACGGTCCGCAGCTTGGACTCTTCGTGGAAGCAGACGCCGTGGTCTATGAGCCACACCAGGCCGTCCTCACCCAGAAGACAGTGTCCTGCCTTGCGGTCGGCGTTGTTGATGACCGCGTCGAACAGAGCGACCTTCCTGAACTCGTCCGCCCTCGCCTCTTCAAGTGTGAAGAAGTGGTGCTCGGGATCGAACCGAACGAAGAGCTGCACGGCTCCCATGCCCTCGGGGCCCTCGCGCAGCACCGTGGGCGGGACGTTGGGCCATCCGAGCGTTCGCGACAACCGGAAAGCCGCGACCTCGCGGCGAGCCAGGGTTCCCTCGGGGAAGTCCCACAGTGGTGCCTCACCCCTCTCCGGCTTGTAGACGGCCAAGACCTCTTCTCCGCCGACGCGGCACGACGCCAGGTACGTGTGGTTGGAGGCATTCGGCATCCAGCCGAGGATCTCCAGGTCCCCCTCGGCCAGCGCGCGCTCCACGCCGGTCAGGAGCGAAACTTGCGATGGCCGTTCGTCGCCGGGCACTCGTGTCCCTCCGGATCCATCGGGTTGCCGCAGAGCTGGCAGATCGGCCGGCCTCTCTGGGCGACCTCGGTCCCGTGCCTGGACAGCGCGAGCATCTGCTCCCTGGTGGCGGCCAGGCGGATCGTCTCGGGCTCCCGGACCGGCTCTCCGGTGTCCTCGTCCTCCGGGACCTGCTCCGCCATCTCGAGCACGAACCTGTCGGAGCCGGGGTCATACCCCAGGGAGAGACGGCCGATCCGCCACAGCGGGTCGAAGGGGGTCTCCAGCTCCATCTCGTCCGGGCCGGGGCCCGTCTCCACCGGGACGTCGGCCAGCAGCTCCAGCACCGACGTAGCCAGCAGGACGACCTGCTCCTTCTCGGCGACCACCGTGACTACCTCCCCGCCGGATCTCGCCTGTATGTAGAACACGCGATGACCGGGCTCGCCGATCGCTTCGGCTGTGATCTTGTCCACGGCGCCGAGATCCATGCGGCCTATCCTCGCACCTGGGCTCGGTTGTCGCCCCGGCCGGCCGCCGCGGCTTCCCACGGGGGCGTGGGGTTCTGGCCGAACCTATCGAGCCCGCCCGTGTCGTTGACAAGGAGCACCCGGGCCGCTCCGTCCTCGATCTGCAGGACCGACACGGCTGCCGTGTCGATGACGATCCGTTGGAACCCGTCGAGCGGCACGCCGGCGAAATGCGCGACCACGATCCGGGCGATGTCGCCGTGGGTGGACACGGCCACACGGCCGCGTCTGTGGCGACGCGCGATCCGTTGGATCTCGGCCACCGCCCTGGCCTGCGCTTGGGCGAACCCCTCGCCCTCAGGGAACGCGAACTCCGAGGGGGATCTCTGGACCGTGCGCCACGCGCGGGTCCGGCGGAGCTGCGCCAGCGACCTGCCGGTCCAAGCCCCCGCATCCATCTCTATCAGAGCCTCGCTCGGAACTACAGGGAGGTGCCTCGCCGCTGCCAGCGGTTCCACGGTCTGGACGCATCGTTCGAGCGGGCTGGAGTAGACGGCCGTAAGGCGGACCGATCGCATGCGGCACGCCAGATCCTCGGCCTGTGCTCTCCCGCGGTGATCCAGGGGCACCCCGGGCGTCTGCCCGTACAGGATCCTCCCGGTCTGCGCGGTGAGGCCGTGACGGATCACGAAGATCGTGGCCACCTAGGTCCTCCTCACCGGCAGTCGAACCGTGAACGTACTGCCGCGTCCTAGCTCGGAGTCCACGGTCACGGAGCCCCCGTGGTTCTCGGCCACATGCTTGACTATGGCCAGTCCCAGCCCGGTGCCGCCGGTCTCGCGCGAGCGGGCACGGTCGACGCGGTAGAAGCGCTCGAACACCCGAGGGAGGTCACGCTGAGGGATCCCAGCCCCGGAGTCGCTGACTTGGAGGACGGCCTGGCCCCCGTCCGCGTTCACGGATATCCGGACGTAGCCCCCTGGTTCCGTGTATCTGATCGCGTTGTCCATCAAGTTGCGGATCAAGAGGGAGAGGTCTCGCGCGGAGCCGTTCACCGTGACCGGCGATACCTCCACGGAGACGTTGAGCCGGGCCGTCAGGGCTTCGCCCTGCATCCGCTGGGCCTCCTCCCGGACCAGCGCATCCAGGCGCACACTTCCTTCGGGGGAGCCGCCCTGATCCAGGCGGGATAGGTCCAGCAGGTCGGCAATGATGCGCGACAGCCGCACCGCTTCCCTCTCCAGCTGGGTCGCGAAGCGCGGCACGGCAGCGGGGTCGTCGGCGATGGCGCTTCTGAGCGTCTCGGCAACGGCTCGGATCGTCGCGGCCGGCGTCTTCAGTTCGTGCGACGCGTTGGTCACGAAGTCGTGTCGCATCGCCTCGAGCCGGTGAGCCTCCGTCACATCCCTCACGACGACAAGCACCGAGCCGTCGTCGCCGACCGGCGTGGCTTGGACGCGCAGCCACGATCGAAGGGGGCCGGTCTCGACCAACACTGACGAACCCTCGCCCTGACCGGCGGTCTCGGCAGCCTGACGTATCGGCAGGGGGAAGAGGGATGCGACGTTAACTGGCTCTGTCCCGAGCAGGGCCGCGACGGCGGGATTCGCATAGATGGTGGAGCCAGCGGGCCCGAACAGCACCACCCCGTCCCTCATCGAAGAAAGGATCAGATCCTGCTCGCGCCGATCCTCGACGGTGGAACGCTCGATCCTGCCAAGCTCCTGCTCCGCGGCCGCGAGGCGCTGGCCTACCCGGCGAAGGCGGTCGAGTGCGCGCCTCCTGAGGACGAACGCCGTTGCCAGTGAACCGGCTATCGCCCCTGCGAGGGCGACTGCGAGCGTCGTGAGGTCCATGACCACGGCAGTCTAGAGGGGGAGTCTCGGCCGGCGAACCCAGGATCCGGCCGTTCACCTGCAGTTCACTTGAAGGCCCATGTACGGACACCCCGACTACCTATCATCGGGCCGGTCCAGGTTGGCTACCCAAGAGGAGGGAGGATCGATGGTGATGCTCAGGAGGTCGGCGGGTGCGGTGGCAGCCGTGCTCGCCCTGTCCTTGGTCGCAGCTGCCTGCAGTGATGAGGGAACCACCGGCGCGACCACCGGCGGTGATGGAGGTCTTACGGGAGACATCTTCGTTTCCGGGTCCTCCACCGTTGAGCCGATAACCGCCCTGGTGGCCGAGCTGTTCTCGGAGGAGAACCCCGACGTAGCCATCTCGGTCGAAGGACCGGGCACCGGTGACGGCTTCGAACTGTTCTGCAACGGCGAGACGGACATCTCCGATGCCTCCCGCCCCATAAAGGAGGAAGAGGCCGCCGTCTGCGAGGAGAATGGGATCAGCTATACCGAGCTGGAGGTCGCCATCGACGGCATGGCCGTGCTGACGTCGCCCGAGAACGGCGCGATCGCGTGTCTCAACTTCGCCGACCTGTACGCACTCATGGGACCGGAATCGCAGGGCTTCGAGAAGTGGTCGGACGCCAGCGCTCTGGGTGAGGAGCTGGGCGGTATCTCGGTCCCCTATCCGGACGCCGACCTGGTCGTCACTGCCCCCGGCGAGGAGTCTGGGACCTACGACTCCTTCATCGAGCTGGCGCTGGCCGACATCGCCGAAGGCCGTGGTCAGCCTGACGACCAGACCCGCCCCGACTACCAAGCCTCGGGTAACGACAACGTGATCATCGAGGGGATCGCAGGCTCTCCCACGTCCCTCGGATGGGTCGGGTACGCCTTCTACGTGCAGAACCAAGACGTCGTGCGGGCCATAGAAGTGGCCGCCGACGACACGGCCGACTGCGTGGCGCCCAGCGACGAGACCATCGCGAGCGGGGAGTACCCGCTCCAGAGGTCGCTCTACATCTACGTCAACGACGCCAAGGCCGCGGCGAGCGATGCTCTGGTCGCCTTCGTGGACTTCTACGTCACCGACATCGGGTTGATGAGCGCTGTGGAAGATGTGGGTTACGTCGTCCTGCCCGAGGAGCGCCGTGCAGCTACGGCCTCAGCTTGGCAGGCGAGCAAGCCAGCTTGACGGTCGGCTAACCTACGGGGGCGGGCACCTGAAGGGGTGCCCGCCCCCCAGCCCCCGAGAGGTACGGATGGCAGACGGCACGGTCCGGGTAAGCCTGGAGGCGCTCGCAGGCGACAGGTCCAGGCATCGCCGGGAGCGAGCGATCAAGGTGTTGCTAGTCGCGGCGGCGCTGGCTTCTATCGTGATCAACGTCCTCATAGTCCTGACACTCTCCGAAGGGAGCATCCGGTTCCTAGCGAGGGTGGACCTGAAGGCGCTCTGGACGGACGGGTGGTTCCCCCGCCGGGGTATGTACGACGTCAAGACCGTCGTAGCCGGCACCCTGATGGTCGCTGCGATCGCGATGGCGGTAGCGGCGCCGTTGGGCCTCGGAGCAGCCATGTACATGTCGGAGTACGCCAGCCGCCGCCGGCGGAAGCTCGTCAAGCCGATCCTCGAGATCTTGGCCGGAATACCAAGCGTTGTCATGGGGTACTTCGCCCTGACGTGGATCAGCCCCGAGATCATGCAGAGCTTCTTCGGGGCATCGAGCTTCAACATGGGTGCGGCTGGGATAGGAGTGGGCATCCTGATCACGCCACTCGTGGCTTCGGTAGCGGAAGACGCGATGCACGCGGTCCCCATCTCGCTCAGAGAGGCGTCGTACGGGATCGGCGCACGCAAGCGCACGACCACCCTCAAGGTGGTGTTCCCTGCGGCGGTATCGGGGATCATGGCTGCGCTGATCCTCGCTCTATCCAGGGCGATCGGTGAGACGCTGGTTGTGGCTATAGCGGCTGGCGGTACCGGAGGGTCGCTGTTCAGTCTGGACCCCACGCAGCCTGGTCAAACCATGACCGCGGCGATGACGGCCCTGGCCACCGGATCCGATCAGGTCAAGGGAGCCAGCGAGGCGTTCCCTAGCCTCTTCTTCGTGGGATCACTGCTGTTCGTGATAACGCTCGCGTTGAACGTCATCAGTGAGCGATTCGTGCGCCGGGTCAGGAGGAAGTACTGATGGCGGTGGTCCGAACCGGCAGCAGGGAGGACGTGGATGCGGCGGTCAGGCGCGCTCTGCTGAAGGGCCGGGGTTCCGATCCGTGGAGCCTCCTGTTCCGTTCCCTGCTGTTGCTGGCCCTGCTCGTCAGCCTCACCTTCCTCGTGACCCTCCTTGCCCAGTCCGCGACAGGGGCATCGATTTCATAACCTCCAAGGTGTCGTCGCTGCCTGAGCAGGCGGGCGTCTGGCAGGGCATCCGCGGCTCGCTGACCATAGTTGGCTTCGTTACGGTCCTGGCGATCCCGCTTGGCATCGCCGCGGCCGTCTACATGGAGGAGTACGCGCGCGAGACCAGGATCACCAGGGTCATAAACGCCAACATCCGCAACCTGGCCGGAGTGCCCTCGATCGTCTACGGCTTGCTGGGCATCGCCCTGTTCGTGCAGTTCCGCGGCCTGAGCGCGATCACCGGCGGGCGAAGCGTCATCTCGGCGGGCCTGACCATGGCCATCCTGGTTCTGCCGATCGTGATCATCACGTCCGCCGAGGCGCTCAGGGCGGTTCCATTGAGCATCCGCGAGGCCGCATTCGGTGTGGGCGCAACCCGCTCCGAGGTCGTGCGCAGCCATGTGTTGCCCTACGCGTTGCCCGGCATACTCACCGGGACGATCCTCACCTTGGCACGAGCCTTCGGTGAGGCCGCGCCGCTGATCTTGGTCGGAGCATCGACCGGGTTCCTGAACGAGGGCTCGGGGAGCTTCATCGAGCGGCTGCAGGGTCCCTATACGGCTCTGCCTGTGCTGGTGTTCGATTTCGCGACCAGGAACCTCCGAGCCTTCAAGGCCTCGACCGCCGCTGCGGCCTTGACCCTCCTGGGGGTTCTGCTCGTCGTGAATGGAACCGCGATCGTCATGAGGAACCGCTATGACCGGAAGTGGTGAGAGTATGAGCGCACGTGTCGAACGTAGGGTAAGGGTGCCTGAGGCGAGGGTTAGGGGCGCAGTGAGCGACTCGTCGAGGTCTGAGCGGGAAGTGATCTTGAGCGTCGAGGACGTGTCCGTGTTCTACGGCGATTACCGGGCTGTGCGCAACATCGACCTTGAGATCTGCCAGAACGAGATCACGGCTCTGATCGGGCCTTCGGGGTGTGGCAAGACCACGTTGCTCAGGTGCCTGAACCGGATGAACGACCTCGTGGATGGCGCTCGGATCGACGGGCAGATCCTGTATCACGGCGTCGATCTGTATGACCCGCGCGTGGATCCCGTCGAGGTGCGCCGTCGGATCGGTATGGTCTTCCAGAAGCCCAACCCGTTCCCGAAATCCATCTACGACAACGTCTCCTTCGGTCCCAAGATCGCTGGGTACAAAGGGAACATGGACGATCTGGTCGAAGGGGCTCTCCGCAAGGCGGCGCTCTGGGACGAGGTGAAGGACAAGCTCAGGTCGTCGGGGATGTCGCTGTCTGGAGGGCAGCAGCAACGGCTCTGCATAGCCAGGGCGATCGCGACCAAGCCCGACGTGATCCTGATGGACGAGCCCTGCTCGGCGCTCGACCCGATAGCCACGGCGAAGATCGAGGACCTTATGCGAGAGCTGGTCTCCGACTACACGATCGTCATAGTGACCCACAACATGCAGCAGGCAGCCCGAGTATCGGATCGCACTGCCTTCTTCACCGTCGAGGTGCACGACGACGGGAGTCGGACGGGCACCGTTGTCGAATTCGACCGAACCGAGGTCATCTTCACGAATCCTTCTGACTCCCGGACCGAGGACTACGTTACGGGGAGGTTCGGATGAGCCGCACCGAGTTCCATGTGCGGCTCGAGAAAGTCGAACTGGACATGCTTTCCCTTGGCGAGCTCTCCGGTGCCGCTGTTCGACGCTCGGTGGAAGCATTGGTCGGGTCCCACGAGGCAGAGGCCCGGGCAGTCATCGCCGGCGACGACGAGATCGACGAGTTGTATCTGAAGATCGACTCCAGCATCCTGCAGATGCTTGCCCTCCAGTCGCCCGTGGCCGGCGAGTTGCGTCTGATCTCGGCGATGCTGCATTCGGCCCTGCACCTGGAGAGGATCGGGGATCAGGCGGTCAACGTGGCGAAGATCCACCTGGCGACCAAGGATCTGCCGGGAAGCCAGCAGCTCCGGCTTCAGCTCGCCGAGATGGGCGATCTGGTGGTTGGGATGCTCCGGACCGCGATGGAGGCGTTCTCGCGTAGAGACCTGGAGCTGTGCATGAAGCTGCAGTCCATGGACGATCCGGTGGACCGGCTGAACCGTGCAACGCATCTTGAGGCTTTGAAGCTCGCGGGCGATCCTGGGTCTCTCGAGTGGGGGCTCCACATGAACCTGGTCGCTAGAGCATTGGAGCGGGTCGGCGACAACGCCGTCGACATCGGCGAGCAGGTGGCCTTCCTCGTGACCGGCGAGTTCACCGAGTTCACCGATGCATCGCACGGGGGCGGGTGATGACCGGCGGCACGTCTACGATCCTGGTCGTAGAGGACGAAGAAGCCCTGGCCGACTCGATCCGCTACAACCTGGAGCGGGAGGGATTCGGGGTCATCGTGAGTTCGGACGGCCGACGGGCGCTCGAGCGGTTCCGCAGCGACAGGCCTTCTCTGGTGATCTTGGATCTGATGCTTCCCGAGATGTCGGGATTGGACGTCTGCCGTCTGATCCGACAGGAGTCTGACGCCCCCATCATCATCGTCACTGCGAAGGATTCCGAGGCGGATAAGGTCACCGGCCTTGAACTCGGAGCCGACGACTACGTGACCAAGCCGTTCTCGGTGCGAGAACTCATCTCCAGGGTCAGGGCTCTCCTCCGGCGGTCGCGGATGTCTGCGGCGGGTGGGCAGCAGGAGATCCTTACCGGCGGGCGCGTTGAGATGGATGTGGCGAGCCATGAGGTTCGTGTCGACGGCAAGCTGATCGACCTGACCCCGAAGGAGTTCGAGCTGCTGGAAACGCTGCTCAGGAGCAAAGGGCGTCTCCTGACACGAGATACCCTGATAGAGCAGGTCTGGGGCCGCGACTATTTCGGAGACACGAAGACACTGGACGTCCACATCAAGAGGATCCGGCAGAAGATCGAGCCCGATCCTCACAACCCCCAGCACCTAACCACCGTGCGAGGCTTGGGTTACAAGCTCGTGGACTGACGGCCCGAAGCGGCGGACCGTGCGCTAGGCTCGCGCCCGGTGATAGAGGTACGGATCTACCGGAACGGGCGAGCGTCGGCCGGGCCCGCGGACCTGGCGACCGCGAAGGCGCTCCTGGACGAGGACGGTGTGTTCGTCTGGCTGGATGCCTCGGATCCGGACGAGGGCGACCTGGAGGCGATAGGAGAGACCTTCGGACTGCATCCGCTGACCATCGAGGATGCCAGTCACAGGAGGCAGCGGCCGAAGGTGGAGCTGTTCGAGGGATACGCCTTCGTGGCTCTGCGGCCGCTCCACATGGGTCCAGCCGGCGAACTCCAGGATCGAGAGGTACACGCGTTCGTCGGCCCCAGCTTCCTGGGAACCCTCCGGTACGGTCCCGATCCCTACCCCGTCGAGCCCGCGAGGAACCGCTGGGAACGGCAGGCGGACCTCTTCTCCCGCGAGGGCGGGGGCTTCGCCGCGTACGTCCTGATCGACGAAGTGGTTGACTCTTACCTGTCGCTCATCGAGGAGCTGGAGGATCGGGCCGACCTGCTGGAGGACGACGTGTTCGGCCCTGTTGCGTCCGACGGGGGCGCCGACCTGCAAGAGCGGGTCTTCAGGCTGAAGCGTGAAGTCGTTCGGCTGAGGCGTGTCGTCATGCCCCTCAGGCAGGGCCTGGACCTCCTGCAAGAGGAGCCGAACCTCGCCAGGCCGGCGCTGCAGCCGTACTACAGGGACCTCACCGAGCACGTGATCCGCATCGCCGAGCTGTCCGACAACGTGCGGGACCTGCTGACGTCGCTGCTGGAGGTGCGTGTGAGCCAAGTGGCCAACCACCTGAACGAGATCATGAAGAAGCTCTCGGCCTGGGCGGGGATCATCCTGGTGCCGACACTGATCGCCGGCATCTACGGCATGAACTTCGAAGAGATCCCGGAGTTGCACTGGGCGGTCGGTTACCCGCTGGCCCTCGGCATGATGCTGGCTTCGGCGGGAGCCCTTTACGGGGTGTTCAAGCGGAAGGGGTGGTTGTGATCGGGGCGGGGGCGCCGCCAAGCGGCACCCCCGCCCCCGGGGCTCGGTCGCTACGGACGCGGGATCTCAGGTCCAGGGTGACCAGCCGTACTGCCGGACCATCTTCATGGTGACGATGATGTTCGCCCGGGCGTTGAAGGCGGACCAATCCTTGAATCCGTAGTCGTAGGCCCTTTCCGGCCAGTACTTGCACAGGTGTTGGTAGATGCCCTTGGCGCATGACCACGAGTTGAAGGCATCGGGATCGAATCCCGATTCGCGCTTGGCGACGTAGAGGGCCTTCTCGATGCTCACGTCGTAGTGATCGGCAGCGCAGCGGATCAGCTGCTTCACCTGGAAGGTGCCGTCGCGCCAGTCGATCGGGCAGATCTTGCTGGATGTGTATGTGTACCGCGTGTCCCGTGTCAAGGTGGCCAGGGCCTGCGTGACGGGAAGGACGGTGGGAAGGGCGGTCAGGATCAGCGTCGTGACCACGGCACGACGCAACCGGATCGCTCTCGTCATAAGCTCATCACCCTCGCGGAGGGCGGAGTTGGCGACTGCGCCCCCGGCCGGACCGGACGAACGGTTCGTCCTGGTCGGGCCCTTCCGCGATAGGTCGCGGGTGTTCGCATCACCTCCTGGTGCGCTCGATCTCGTGTGACCTGTGCCTACCCGCCTCTGCTCCGACCCTGCCACCCGTTGCGCAGGCGCGCGCCAGCCAACCCTGGGAAGGTGGGAAGCGCGCATCTGCGCCGGGAAGGAACGGACGGAGCGTCCGCAGGAAGGTGCTGAGATCCTACCCCGCGCCTAAACGTTCTGACAAATCGGAAGTGACCCGGGGTCAGCCACATGGATGTCACCATTGGGGACATGGGGAAGGTGCTTCTGGCGGCCCCGCGTGGCTACTGCGCGGGGGTCGAGCGAGCGGTCGAGGCCGTCGAGAGGGCCTTGGCGGCGCACGGGGCTCCCGTCTATGTGCGCAAGCAGATCGTCCACAACCTCCACGTGGTTCGCGACCTCGAAGAGAAAGGCGCCGTCTTCGTGGACGAGGTGACCCAGGTCCCCGAAGGGGCGGTTACCGTGCTCTCGGCGCACGGCTCACCTCCGGAAGTATTCGGAACCGCACGCGAAAGAGGCCTCGAGCTGATCGATGCGACCTGCCCGCTCGTCACGAAGGTGCACGTGGAAGCGAGGCGGTTCGCCAGGGAGGGCAAGACCATCGTCCTCATCGGGCACCAGGGCCATGAGGAGGTCGAAGGCACGAGCGGGCAGGCTCCTGATCGCACGATCCTCGTTCAGAACCAGGAGGAGGCGCGCTCGGTGGTGTTGCCCGAGGGGGACGTGGCCTACCTGACCCAGACCACGCTGTCCGTCGATGAGACCGAGCAGATCATAGGCGAGCTGCGGGCAAGGTATCCGCGGCTGGAGTCGCCGCCGCGGGAGGACATCTGCTACGCGACCCAGAACCGGCAGGATGCGGTCAAGGCGATGGCTCCCCGGGCCGACGTCGTTCTGGTCATCGGCAGCCGCAACTCCTCGAACTCCAACCGGCTCGCCGAGGTGTCCAAGGAGAGAGGGACGCCCGCCTACCTGGTGGACGACGAGACGGAGGTGAACGAGTCCTGGCTCGAGGGCGCAGGGACCGTGGGCCTTACGAGCGGCGCCAGTGCGCCGGAGCACCTCGTGGCGGGGATGCTCGACTGGCTCGCGGCCCGTGGGTTCGACGAGGTCGAGCAAGTGACGGTGGCGGAGGAGGGCGTCAGATTCAGCCTTCCCGCAGGCGTGAGGGGAACGCCGGCGGCTCCCACCGGTTGAGCGCTATCTCTCCGGAAGTGGCTCCGCGGGTTCCTCGGCATGTCTCCTGTCAGGGATCCAGAACTCCACCGTGGTGCCGGTTCTGGATCCGGAGGAGATGCGGCACCAGCCTCCCAGGAGTTCCGCCCGTTCCCTCATCGACGTGAGTCCCAGGTGCCCGCGGTCCTGCTGGCCGTTCGTCGAGAAGCCGCTGCCGTCATCGATCACGCGAGCCAGGGTGCCACCGTCGCGGGTCTCCAGGATCACCTCGACGCGCTTCGCGCCGGAGTGCTTCCGGACGTTCGCCAGCGCCTCCTGTGCTATGCGGAACATGGCCGAACGCGCCTCGTCGTCCGGTTCCACGCGCAGTCGATCGGTGATCTCGAACCTGAACCCGCCGTCCGACGCGATGTCCCACAGATGGTCCTGGAGGGCAGCCGACAGGCCCTGACGGTCCAAGGAAGTGGGGCGAAGCTCGAACATGAGGCGCCGCAGGCGGCCGATCGCGTCCGATACGCTCTTCTGGACGGCGTCGAGGGCTTCCGACATGCCCTCCGGAGCCTGGATCGATAGCGCGGCCAGCCTCAAGCCCGCGGCGGTCATCTTCTGGATGGGGTCGTCGTGCAAGTCGTTGGCCAAACGTGTCCGCTCCTCCTCCTGCGCGGTGACCAAGCGCTCTAGCAATCGCCTGCGTTCCTCACCGGCCGCCTGGAGGCGCTCCTCTGCCTCCTTCATCCATGTGATGTCGGTCATCAGTCCTTGCCATGCCGGCTCGCCGTCTCCTCCTCCTACTAGCGACGCAACGTCGTATATCCAGACGATCCGGCCATCGCGCGCCACCATCCGGTAGAGCGAGGACAACCGGTCCGCGTCGAAGGCTTGTGCTTCGTCCTGCACGGCACCCCCAAGGTCGTCGGGATGGACGTGGGAGGTCCAGGGGCTGGGGTGCGCGAGCCATTCTTCCGGTGTGTAGCCGAGCACATCGGAGATCTTCGGGCTGACGTAGGACCAAGCACCTTCGGGTCCCACCCCGGCCAGGTACACGATGCCGGGAACGCTTTCCACCAGGGCCCGATAGCGCAGCTCCGCGGACCTGAGCCGCTCCTCGGTCTCCTGGTGTTCCTCGATGGTCACCATGAGACCCGTCATGCGGCGGAGGATCAACCAAGCGAGCAGGATCGAGCCGCCGACCGCCACCGCCGCGCGGTCACCGTCCTCGCGCACCGCACCGACCAGCAGCAGGAGGGGCCCTATCGTCAGGGCTCCCCCCATCAGTAGCTGACGCGCGGTCC